>DATLNF010000121.1:0-4203 GCA_035536955.1 Mycobacteriales bacterium
GACTCGTGGACCAGGCCGAGCTCGTAGTTCTCCAGGTAGCGCAGGCCACCGTGGATCAGCTTGCTCGACTTCGACGACGTGCCGCTGGCCAGGTCGCCCTTGTCGAGGAGTGCCACGGACAGTCCGCGCGATGCCGCGTCGAGCGCGACTCCGGCACCGGTCGCGCCGGCGCCCACGACCAGCACGTCGAGCGGCTCGGACGACACGTCGGCGACGTCGTCCGCGCGGTACCGCACGGAGAACGGGCGGAGGTCAGTCACGTCGCGGACGCACCCTTCGTGGACAACCGAGGATCCCTCGGCGCCCTCACCCGTCATCAGTGTCCCACCGCGACCGCGCCGTCGGGTGCAGGACGCGGCGGGACCTGCCGAAGAGACTCAGGTGATCGAGCCGCCGCCCCCGAGACCGCAGGGCTCGCGCGCGCTGACGATCGCCTCGGTGGTGACCCTGGTAGCCGTCCTGGTGGTCGGCTTCGCGGTGCTGCGAACCATCGGTCAGCGGGCCCAGCGCCTCGCGCTGTCGACGGACCTGGCCGCCGGCCGGATCGAGGGGGAGCCCGGCGCGACGTACTCCTATGCCTGGGTCAACAACGACGGCAGCCCGGTCCGCTGGAACCCGTGCCGGCCGATCCACTGGGTCGTCAACAGCGCGGGCGCCCCGGCGGGGGCGATCGGCGACCTCACCGACGCGATCGCGCGCATCTCCGAGGTCACCGGCATCGCGTTCGTCCACGACGGCGAGGTCGACGAGCCGACCGCGTCAGACCGGTCGCCGGCGCAGCCTCGGCGGTACGGCGACGGGTGGGCGCCGCTGCTGATCAGCTGGGCGCGCCTCGACAGCCCACTCGGGATGGCACTCAGCGCCGACCCCGACACCGTGGGCGTCGCGTCACCGATCGCGGTGTCCTCGCCCGGGGAGCCCGGCGTGATCGTCAGCGGCCAGATCGTCCTGGAGAGCGCGGTGGTGACCTCACCCGGCTTCCTCACGACCCGGTCGCAGGGCGCGGTGATCCTGCACGAGCTCAGCCACGTGCTCGGGCTCGGGCACACGACCGACAACGCACAGCTGCTCTACGAGGGCGGCGAGCCGATCGCCGGCACGGGCGAGCTCGGACCGGGGGACCGGGCCGGACTCGTCTCGGTCGGCCGGTCCGCCGGCTGCCTGGAGACCCCGAAGCCCGACGACCTCGACTAGCACCGCCGAAAAGAAGTTCGCCCGACCTGAATCCCCGGATGCCGCTCGTGCGTTTGCCTCCTGTCACGTCCACCAGGTAACGGCGAGGGGAACCCGATGCGAGTCAAGCTGGCAGCTCTCTGCGTGCTCGTAGCGGCGGTCGTCGGGGCGCCCGGCGCGTACGCCGACCCGACCCAGAGCTTCACCTACGTCGCGTCGGAGACGGGCGCGTGGGTCAACATCAACCCCGACGTGGATCGGCTGAACGGGATAGTGCGGTTCACGCCGCGCGGGAAGACGTTCACGCTCCGGTTCGACGATGCGGGCGCTCTGGACGGACAGACCATCCCGGTTTGGATCTACGCCGACAAGGCGTCGACGCATGGTGAGGCGCGTGCGCGATCGCACTGGGCGCAGTGCGTCCGGGTTCGCGCCCCGCAGACGTTCCGCACCACTCCCGGCCGCGAGGTGACAATGACCATCCTGGGTCACGGCGCCTGGGTCCCCGACCCTGGGCCGGGATGTACCGGGATCGCCGTCGGCGGCACCGTTGACATCGGACTCTGACGGTCGCAGGACGCGAGGGGGTGGGCGTGGAGGACGACTTGGCGGAGTTCTGCCGGCAGGAGCGCCGGCGACTCGTCGCTGCGCTCGTCCTGATGTGCGGGTCGCTGCCGATGGCTGAGGACCTCGCGCAGGAGACCCTCGCCCGGGTCTGCCGGGACTGGAAGCGGATCCGCCGGCTCGAAGCTCCCGGTGCCTACGCACATCGTGTCGCGGTCAACCTGGCCACCTCCGCTTTCCGGCGACGAGCCGCGGAGCGGCGGGCCAGCGCGCGACTCGATCCGCCGGCCCACGCGGCGCCCGAACCTGACTCGGCCACCGCGATCGCGGTACGTGACGCCCTGCAGCGGCTGCGCCCCGAGCAGCGCAAGGTCCTCGTGCTGCGCTACTTCCTCGGCTACTCGGTCGCGGACACCGCGAACGTTCTCACGATGCCGGAGGGCACGGTGAAGACCCATGCGCTCCGCGGGTTGAGCACGCTTCGGGGAATCCTCGGCACGTCGGTGACCGCGGCGGACATGGAGGTGCGAGGTGCCTGACATCGTCGATCTGCTCAACGCGGCGGTACCCGACATTCCCTCCGAATCAGACCTCGACGCGCTGGCGAGGCGCGCCGGTGAGCTTCGGCGGCGGCAGCACGCTCTCCGCGCGCTGCCCGCGCTGGCAGTGGTGCTGGCGCTGTCCCTCGTCGCGGTGAACCGCATCCCGGGCGAGCCGGACCGGCTCACGCCGATCCCAGCCACCGAAGGCAGCCTCAGCGCGAGCCCGCAACCGCTCACCGCGACGCTCGCCCCTCCGGCCGGGTCAAGGCCGACACCGCAGGCGACGGGTACGCCGAATGTCAGCACCGGCACCGCGCCCGTCCCTGGTCCCGCGGTTACTCGTCCGGCGTCGACCGCGTCGTCACCACGTCCCGCGCCCTCACCCACGGCGTTCCCCGCGGCCGAGTCCTGCCGCGTCGACATCTCGGGGCTCGAGGCCGGGCAGTCCCGCTCCTGCTCGTTCACCGCCACGGCGGAGGGGGGGTACAACATGCGGCAGACGGGTGAGGTGGCAGCCGTCACCGTGGCCGGTGAGAACTACCGGGTCGATGTGACGCGCGGCGGCAGGACGTCAACGCACGGCTACGACGAGTACGCCCCCTGCAAGGACGCGGTGGTCGAGCCGGGCGACCAGGTGACGGTGACCGTGTACAAGCTCAAGGAGAACGTGACCGACTTCCAGGTCGGCGCGGGCGAGGGCTACAACTGCAGTCGAACCAGCGACTGACGGCTGGTCACCTCGCCGCGAGCACCGAGAGCAGGCGGTTGAGGGGGGTGTCGAGGCCCCAGCGGTCGGCCAGCTCGACGAGGCGTCCCGGGTCGGCGGGGGAGCGCGGCAGGTCGGCGGCGACCACGTCGATGTCGACGTCACAGGCGACCGCGACCACCGTGCGGGCGGCGTCGACGTACGCCCGCGCCGCGATCACCTTGGCCAGCCCGTCGGCGCCCGCGTCACACGCCGCGAGCAATGCGTCGAGCGAGCCGTACTTCGTCACCAGCGCTGCCGCGGTCTTCTCCCCGACGCCGGGTACGCCGGGGAGCCCGTCGGACGGGTCGCCGCGCAGCGTGGCGAAGTCGGCGTAGCCACGACCGGGGATCGCGTACTTCTCGGTGATCGCGGCCTCGTCGTACACCGCGATGTTGGCGATGCCCTTCTGCGTGTAGAGCACGCGTACGCCGCGCTCGTCGTCGACGAGCTGGAACAGGTCGCGGTCGCCGGTCACCACGTCGACCGGGCCGTCGTGGCGCGTGGCGAAGGTGCCGATCACGTCGTCGGCCTCGTAGCCGGTCGCGCCGACCACCGGGATGCCGACGGCGGTCAGCACGTCTTCGATCACCGGCACTTGGGGCGACAGCGCGTCCGGGATCTCCTCCTCGACCTCGCCGTGGCCCACGGCGGCGACGCGGTGCAGCTTGTACGACGGCACCAGGTCGACCCGGAACTGCGGCCGCCAGTCGTGGTCCATCGTGGCGATGACCGAGTCGGGCCGGTAGCGCTCGATGAGGAACGCGGTCATCTGCAGCAGCCCGCGGACCGCGTTGACCGGCTCGCCCTGCGGTGAGCGCACCGAGTCGGGTACGCCGTAGAACGCGCGGAAGTACAGGCTCGGCGTGTCCAGCAGCATCAGTCGTCCCGGCACGGCCGCGATGCTAGCCACCCCTCATCCGATGATCTTGCTGCGTGGGTCCACAGGTACGCAGCGTTGGGCGGTGAACGCTGTGGAGAACGGCAGCAAGATCATCGGTTGGGGGAGGGGGGAGGGTCCGCCGTTAGGCTGCGCGGCATGACCGCTGACCTCTTCCCGCCGGACCGGCTCGCTCGGGCGCAGCAGGCGACGGCCGACGCCGGCCTCGACGCCCTGCTCGTCACACCGGGTGCCGACCTGCGCTACCTGACCGGGTACGACGCCCTGCCGCTCGAGCG
>DATLNF010000122.1:0-10261 GCA_035536955.1 Mycobacteriales bacterium
GTCTTACGGATCGAGTTCACCACCAGAGTGGACAGCGCCTGCCCGTCCACGTCCTCGGCGACGATCAGCAGCGGCCGGTTCTCCTGCAGCACCTTCTCCAGCAGCGGCAGCAGCTCCTCGATCGCGCTGATCTTCAAGGTCGTGATGAGGATGTACGCGTCCTCAAGGACGGCGTGATCACCGTCGAGGAGGGCTCGACCCTCGCCACCGAGCTGGAGATCACCGAGGGCCTGCAGTTCGACAAGGGCTACCTGTCGCCGTACTTCGTCACCGACGCCGAGCGCATGGAGTCGGTCGTCGAGGACGCGCTGGTGCTCATCGCGAACCAGAAGATCTCGGCGATCCACGACCTGCTGCCGCTGCTGGAGAAGACCCTGCAGGCCGGCAAGCCGCTGCTGATCATCGCCGAGGACGTCGAGGGCGAGGCGCTCTCCACCCTGGTCGTGAACAAGATCCGCGGCACGCTCAACGCCGCCGCGGTCAAGGCGCCCGGCTTCGGTGACCGCCGCAAGGCGATGATGCAGGACATGGCGATCCTGACCGGCGCCCAGGTCGTCAGCTCCGAGGTCGGCCTGAAGCTGGAGAACCTCGGGCTGGAGATGCTCGGCAAGGCGCGCAAGGTCACGATCACCAAGGACACCACCACGATCATCGAGGGTGGCGGCTCCGCGGAGGACATCTCCGGGCGCATCGCGCAGATCAAGGGCGAGATCGACAAGACCGACTCGGACTGGGACCACGAGAAGCTCCAGGAGCGCCTCGCCAAGCTCGCCGGCGGCGTGGGCGTGATCCGCGTCGGCGCGGCGACCGAGGTCGAGCTCAAGGAGAAGAAGCACCGGCTCGAGGACGCGATCTCGGCGACCCGCGCCGCGGTCGAGGAGGGCATCGTCGCGGGTGGCGGCACGGCGCTCGTCGTCGCGGCTGCCGCCCTGGAGGGCAACCTGTCGCTCACCGGGGACGAGGCGACCGGGGTGCAGATCGTGCGCCGCTCGCTCGACGAGCCGCTGCGCTGGATCGCGCACAACGCGGGTCACGAGGGCTACGTCGTCGTGTCCAAGGTCCGCGAGCTGCCGGCCGGCCACGGCCTCAACGCCGCGACCGGGGAGTACGGCGACCTCATGGCCGCCGGGATCGTCGACCCCGTCAAGGTGACCCGCTCGGCGGTGCAGAACGCGGCGTCGATCGCGGCGCTGCTGCTCACGACGGAGACGATCGTCGCCGAGCGTCCGGAGCCGAAGGAGGACGCCGCGGGTGGCCACGGCCACTCCCACGGCGGCCACGGGCACTCGCACTAGTCACCATTCCAGCGTTGAAGGGCCCGACCCCATCGAGGGGTCGGGCCCTTCTTCGTTTCGGACAGTGCCGCCTCGTCGTGCTGAGGCAGCGACCGGAGGGCGCTTCATCCGCCTGGAAAGAGTGGCGGATGAACCGCCGTCCGATCCCCGCGTGGGTGACCGGCGTACGGGAGCGCTCGGACGTTACGTGTTGAGCAGGGCGCCGAGCTCGAAGTGCATCGGGTCCGGGACGCTCCAGCGCCCGCCCCAGCGGAAGCCCCACCGCTCGAAGATCGCCACGACGCGAGGGTCCATGTCGCCGCGGGTTCCCATCTGGTTGGTCGCGGCATTGATGTCGAAGGCGATGCCCCACGTGTGGAGCGACACGGCGCGGGTCGGGTTGCGCTCGATGAAGCGCGGCACGTAGCAGCCTGCGTAGGACCGGACCTGGCTCGCCAGTCCGGCGGCCTCGATCTCCTGGAGGGCGCGGCGCAGCTGCGGGATCGTCAGCCGGTGGCACTGCACGAACCCGATGATGGGCAGGCGCGCGTACCGGATGTTCTCCGCGACCCACCGCGCGTCGGGCTCGATCGTGCCGTCGGGGTGGTAGCGGTAGCTGAAGGCGCCGAAGGCGCGGGCCGCCCGACTGCCGGTCAGGAACGCCGTCGGCGGAGCGGGCTGGGTGAGCAGGTCGACCCGGGCGCCCGCGCCGACCGCCTTGCGCGCTGCCGCGGCCAGGCCGACGGGGTCCTTCGCCCCGGCGCCGAGCACCACACCTGAGCGCGCCGGCAGGCCGAGGGAGTCGCCGACGGCGTCGTTGACCACGGCGACGACGCCCGGCAGGCCGGTCGTCGCGAGCGCGCCGAGCCGCAGCCGCGACGTCTTGCCCCCGCCGCGTACGTCGACCCGCCGGCCGAGGGGGAGCTTCATCGCCTTCGCCTCGGCGTGGGCGATCACGACGTCGCCGCGCGCGACGGCCTGCCAGACGGCGGTGGCCTCCGCGGTCCCCTTCGGCGCGAAGGCCCGGAACGAGACGGGGTTCACCGCCAGCGCGCGCACCGTGGTCCCGTTGACGACGACGTCGCCGACCCGGACGGTCGTCGATCCGCCCGGTGCGAGCTTGCGCAGGCCGGCGACCTGCGCCTCGGGGAGGCCCTGGTCGCTGGTCACGAGCACGTCGGCCCGGGCACGCCCCGGCAGATCAGCGAGGCGCGGTGTCGGGGCGGGCGATCGGCCCGGAGCGCCGGACCCGGCGGCTTCGGCCGCCTCGGGCGAGCCGGCCGCCGCTCGGGGGGCGTCGGGCTGCGCCGGGTCGGGTGCCGGAGTGCAGGCAGCCGCGACGACGATCGCGACGACCGCCGCCGTACGCCGGGCGTACGCGAGCCACGGCAGGCATCGGCGTACGTCGGTCACGGCGTCCTCGGTTCGGTGGTGCCTCGAGCGCGGGCGGGTGCGACGGCCCGGTGTCCACAACGGGCGGCAGGCTGGAGCGCCGCATGGTCATTGTCGGCACGCGGCCGCGATCTCTAGAGCGCTGGGCCCCGCCGCCGGTTCGCGCCGAGTGAGCCCGTCACGCAGCGTACGACGGCTCGTCGGCCCGGCCCGACCAGATCGCCTCGCGGTCGGACTCGGTCAGCCCGCCCCACACGCCGTACGGCTCGCGCGTGCTGAGCGCCTGCCGCGCGCAGGCCGCGATGACGGGGCACTCGCGGCAGATGGCCAGGGCCGCGCGCTCGCGGGCGGTGCGGCTGGGGCCCCGGTCGCCGTCCGGGTGGAAGAACACCTCGCTGTCGAGGCCCCGGCAGCGGCCTTGCAGCTGCCATTCCCACACGTCGGAGGTCGGTCCGGGCAGGCGGCGCGTCTCGGTCATCGCCGAGCCCCTCTCGTCTCCGGCGGCCGGGTCAGGGCCGCGTCGGCAGGGTAAGCATTGTTCATAAGTGCGGCAAGTCGCTTGTGCACGTCTTGGTCAACGCAGGGCGTTCGACTTGTGTGCCCGCTTGGGGGCTCGCACTATGGACAGATGTCGGTACCGGGCGACGAGCCCGCGCTCACCGTCGCGGCGGTCGCCCGTCGGCTCGGCGTCGCCCCCGCGACCCTGCGGACCTGGGATCGCCGGTACGGCCTCGGACCGAGCAGCCACGCACCCGGCGAGCGGCGTCGCTACACCTCGGTCGACGTCGCGCGGCTCGAGCGCATGCGCCGGCTCACGCACGAGGGGGTCAGCCCGGCCGACGCCGCGCGCACGGCGCTCGCCGGCGCCGACCCGACGCGGGACCGAGCGTCCGCGGCGCGAGGCCTGCCGACGCCGGGCGGGCTCCTGCTCGAGCTGGAGCCGGAGCGCGCGGCGGGGGGACCCGGCGGCCGGATCATCGCGATCCCGCGGGCGGCCGGGGCTGTCCGCGGCTTGGCTCGGGCCGCGATGTCCCTCGACTGCGCCGCCGTCGAGGAGATCGTGGCCGCCGCGCTGGCGTCGAGCGGGGTCATCGACACGTGGGACCACCTGCTCTGCCCGGTGCTGCGGGCCGTCGGCGATCGCTGGGCTTCGACCGGCGAGGGGGTCGAGGTCGAGCACCTGCTGACCGAGGCCGTCTTGGGCGCGTTGCGGGTGGTGCGGGCGGAGTCGCTCGCGGTGCCGACACCCCGGCCGGCCCTGCTCTGCGCGGCCGCCGGGGAGGAGCACTGCCTGCCGGTGCACGCCCTCGCAGCGGCCCTCGCCGAGCGCGGGGTCGCCGCGCGCGTGCTCGGCCCGGCCATGCCCGATGAAGGGGTCGTCGCGGCCGTGCGGCGGACCGGCGCCGCGGTGCTCTTCGTCTGGTCGCACGCGCCGGCCACCGCGGCGGCCGGGTTCCTGGCGGACCTGCCCGTGATGCGCCCACCGACCGTGGTGCTCGTCGGGGGGCCGGGATGGCGTCCCGCGGATCTTCGGGCACGGGCGACGTACACCCACGACCTCGGCGAGGCCGTGCATCTGGTGCAGCTCGCGGCGGGGGTCGGCTGACGTCGGACCGCTATCCTCCGGGCACGCGACATCTCGCGGGGCGAAGGAGGACGTGTGGCCGAGGAGCTCGGGCAGCTGCTGGCGCTCGGCGAGCGCGCAGCGTTCCATGGCCCGCCGGGCAAGGCCGTCGTGTCCCTGGAGAAGGCTGTCGCGCAAGCGCGCGAGACCGACCGCGTCCCGGAGGCGACGGCGGCGAGCTGGCTGCTCGGCCTCTCCCTGGGCGCCTCCGGCCGGTACGGCTCGGCGATCAGCTGCCTGACCCCGGTGCTCGAAGCGGCCGAGGAGAAGGCCGCGCCCAAGGAGATCCGCCTCTTCGGCGCGCTCGCCGGGGCGAGCCTGGCGTCGGTACGCCGCCAGCTCGGTCGGCACAGCGAGGCGCGAGAGGCCGACGACCGCGGGATGGCCCTGGCTGAGGGCGGTGAAGCCGCGTTCGCCTGCCGGCTCGGCCTCGCCGCCGACGCCGTCGGGCTCGGCGACGCGGCGGTCGCGCACACCGAGATGGATGCGGCCGAGGCGCTGCTGCCGGAGCGCCCCACGGAGTGGTGGCGGCAGCGGGTGCGCTTCGACTGGGTGCGCGCCGAGGTCGCCCTGCTCGACGGCGACGCCGAGACCGCCATCGGGGCAGCCGAGGCCGCCGTCGAGCGTGCCGAGCGCGCCCGGGCTCCGCGCCACGTGGCGAAGAGCCTGCTGTTCCAGGGCGTCGCCCAGGTCACCTCCGGGGTCGCCGAGGGGGCGACGTCCTTGCGCCGGGCGGCGACGCTCGCCGAAGGCCTCGGCGCTCTTCCCCTGGTGTGGTCAGCGCGCGCCGTGCTCGGCGCCGTCCTGATGGGGACCGACGACGCCGAGAGCTCCGCCTCGCTCGGAGCGGCCCGCTCCGCCGTTCTCGCGATCGCCGGTGACCTGCCCGACGCCCTGCGCGCCGACTGGCTCGGCCGGCCCGACATCGCCGCACTGCTCGAGGGCTGACCCGCCCGCCTCGGCTCGGCATGGCTCGGACGGACCATTTCTGCCGTTTGGGCTTGAGGTGACCCGGGTGGTGCGCCGATGGGGTAGTCATGACCATGGTCTCCGGCAGCGGCCCGCCCGCGGCGGCGCCCGACGCCCGCGGCGCGGATCCACGCCCCGCGTGGGAGGAGTCGGTGCTCCTCGTCGAGGCCGAGGCCGACCGGCTCGCCGATGACATGCATAACGGCCTGATGCAGTCGCTCGTCGTCGCCCGCCACGCCATCGGCCGGCAGGCCGCGGACGCGCGGCGGACGTCCAACGACCTGCCGAACGCCGACGATGCCGTCCGCGACTGCCTCGCCCAGACCCGGCGCGCGGTCTGGCACCTGCGCCCGCGCGCGACGCAGCCGGGGTCGCTGCCGGGCGCGCTCGCCGACCTCGCGGCCCGCGTCGCCGCCGACGACTCCGTCATCCTCGAGCACGACACGAGCGCGCTCCGGCGCGGCCTCTCACCGGCGCGCAGCACGATCGCCTACCGGCTGGCTCAGGCTGTGGTCATCGAGGCGATCCGCTTCGGGGTGGCCCGGCTGTCGGTCGAAGTCGTCGAGGACCCGTTCGGCGCGGTCGTCGTACGCCATGACACGTCGGCGGAGGTCGACTCCGCCGCGCGCGAGTCCGCCTGGGTTCGCCGCGGCGAGGTGCTCGGCGTGCGCTTCGAGCGGAGGGCCTGATGGCTACGGTCCTGATCTGCGACGACCACCGGATCGTGCGGGAGGGCCTGCGTGCGTTCGTCGAGACCGTGCCCGGCGTCGACCGCGTCCTCACCGCGGCGAGCGGCGAGGAGGTGCTCGCCCGGTACGCGGCCGACTCGCCCGACCTGGTGATGATGGACGTCCAGATGCCCGGTCTCGGCGGCCTGGAGGCGACTCGACAGCTGCTCAAGGCGCACCCCGGCGCGACCGTGCTCATGCTGACCGCCGCGGACGACCGCGACAACGTCGCGGCGGCCATCACCGCGGGCGCTCGGGGCTACCTGGTCAAGGACGTCTCGCGCGAGGAGCTCTGCGCCGCCGTCGGCCACGCGCTGGCCGGTGCCGACCTCGTCGAGCCGTCGCTGCGCCGGGCGTACGCCGACCGCGCGTCCCGGGCCGCCGAGAATCGCGTGCCGCTGACCGAGCGCGAGCTCCAGGTGCTCCGCGGGATGAGCCAGGGCAAGAGCAACTCGGAGATCGGCCGCGAGCTGTTCCTCTCGGAGGACACCATCAAGACCCACGCGCGCCGGATGTTCCGCAAGATGAACGTGAGCGACCGGGCGCAGGCCGTCGCCTCCGGCTTCCGCCAGGGCCTGGTCTCCTAGCAGTCGGCTAAGCAGTCTCGTCGTGCTCGGCGGCGTCGAGGACGCCGTCGGAGAACCCGCGGGCGTAGTCCCACGTGACGTAGTCGGCGGGGTCGGGGGAGAACGCCGGCTCGTGCACGCGGGTCTGGCCGGCGTCGAGCAGGTGCCGCAGGTTGCTGCGCAGCAGGTCCCAGCCGAAGTAGTGCGGCTCGTGGCAGTCCTCGCAGTCCACGACCAGACCGCGCACCCCGCGGGGCTCGAGCAGGGCGCGGTAGACCTCGAGGTCGGAGAGATCGGTGAGGACGTCCTCGCGCTCCTCGGGCGACAGCGGCTCGTTGGCGTCCTCGTCGTCGTCCAGCGCCGCGGCTGGGTCGGCCGGGTCGCCGGCGAACGGGTCGAGGGGCTGGTCGTCGGTCACCTCGTACACGCTACCCGCTGCCGACACGCCCGCGGCACGTCCGGCGGTGGCCTGGGGGCCCTCTCCCGTCGGGTAAACTGAGTCGCCTTTCCCCCGCAGGGACGGAAGGTGCGATGGATCCCACGGCCGGTCCGACGGGCGTGCCCGAGAAGTTCGCGATGATCGGGCTGACCTTCGACGACGTCCTGCTGCTGCCGGACGCCTCGGACGTCGTGCCCTCCGAGGTCGACACCTCCTCCCGGCTGTCGCGGAACATCACCTTGCGCATCCCGCTGCTCTCCTCCGCGATGGACACCGTGACCGAGGCGCGGATGGCGATCGCGATGGCCCGGCAGGGCGGCGTCGGCGTCCTGCATCGCAACCTGTCGATGGAGGACCAGGCCGCGCAGGTCGACCTCGTGAAGCGGTCCGAGGCCGGAATGGTGACCAACCCGGTCACCTGCTCGCCCGAGGACACCCTGGCCGACGTCGACCGGCTCTGCGGGCGCTACCGCATCTCCGGCCTGCCCGTCGTCGACGCCGCGGGGGTCCTCGTCGGGATCGTGACCAATCGCGACACCCGGTTCGAGACCGACATGAGCCGCCCGGTCAGCGCGGTGATGACGCCGATGCCGCTGGTCACGGCACCCGAGGGAGTGTCGAGCGACGACGCGCTCCGGCTGCTGCAGGCGAACAAGATCGAGAAGCTCCCGATCGTCGACGCCGCGGGCCGGCTCACCGGCCTGATCACCGTCAAGGACTTCGTCAAGCGCGACCAGTACCCGGGCGCCACCAAGGACCCCGACGGTCGGCTGGTCGTCGGCGCGGCCGTCGGTGTGGGCGAGGACGCCTACAAGCGCGCCCAGCTCCTCGTTGACGCCGGCGTCGACTTCGTCGTCGTCGACACCGCGCACGGGCACTCGAAGGCCGTGCTCGACATGGTCGCCCGGCTCAAGGGCAACTCGACCGTGGACATCATCGGCGGCAACGTCGCGACCCGCGCCGGCGCGCAGGCGCTCGTCGACGCGGGCGCCGACGGGATCAAGGCCGGGGTGGGGCCCGGCTCGATCTGCACGACCCGGATCGTCGCCGGTGTCGGCGTACCGCAGATCACGGCGATCTACGAGTGCGCGCTGGCCGCGCGCCCGGCGGGGGTTCCGGTGATCGGCGACGGCGGCCTGCAGTACTCCGGCGACATCGCGAAGGCCATCGCCGTGGGCGCCGACACTGTGATGCTCGGCGGCTTGCTCGCCGGTGTCGAGGAGAGTCCCGGCGAGCTGATCTTCGTCCACGGCAAGCAGTACAAGTCCTACCGCGGGATGGGCTCGCTCGGGGCGATGCAGAGCCGCGGCAGCGCCAGGTCCTACTCCAAGGACCGGTACTTCCAGGACGACGTGCTCTCCGACGACAAGCTGGTGCCGGAGGGGATCGAGGGGCAGGTGCCCTACCGCGGGCACCTGTCGGCCGTCGCGCACCAGCTCGTCGGCGGGCTGCGCGCAGCGATGGGCTACTGCGGCGCGGGGAGCATCGCCGAGCTCCAGGACAACGCCAGGCTCGTGCGGATCACCGCCGCCGGGCTGAAGGAGAGCCACCCGCACGACGTCCAGCTCGTGGCCGAGGCGCCCAACTACCACCAGCGCTGACCGCGGTCGGCCGGCGAAGGAGGACCCAGCCAGTGGCGGACGTCGAGATCGGGATCGGCAAGAGCGGGCGACGGGCCTACGGCTTCGACGACATCGCGATCGTCCCGTCGCGCCGCACCCGCGACCCCGAGGACGTGTCGATCGCGTGGGAGATCGACGCCTACCGATTCGAGCTGCCGCTGCTCGCCAGCGCGATGGACGGCGTGGTCTCGCCGGCGACCGCGATCGACATCGGCCGGCTCGGCGGTCTCGGCGTGCTGAACCTGGAGGGCCTCTGGACGCGCTACGAGGACCCGAGCCCGATCCTCGAGGAGATCGCCCAGCTCGACGACGAGCACGCGACGAAGCGCATGCAGGAGCTGTACGCCGAGCCGATCCAGGAGCACCTCATCGGCCAGCGGATCGCCGAGATCAAGGCGGCCGGTGTCGTCACCGCCGCGTCGCTGACGCCGCAGCGAACGGTGCAGTTCCACAAGACGGTCATCGAGTCCGGCGTGGACATCTTCGTCATCCAGGGCACGGTGGTGTCCGCCGAGCACGTGTCGAGCCGCAGCGAGCCGCTCAACCTGAAGAAGTTCATCGCTGAGCTCGACGTACCGGTGATCGTCGGTGGGTGCGCGACGTACCAGGCCGCTCTGCATCTCATGCGCACCGGCGCGGCGGGCCTGCTGGTCGGCGTCGGGCCGGGACACGCCTGCACCACCCGCGGGGTCCTCGGGGTCGGCGTGCCGATGGCAACAGCGATCGCGGACGCCGCCGGTGCGCGGCGTGACTACCTCGACGAGTCCGGTGGGCGGTACGTCCACGTCATCGCGGACGGCGGCATGCGCACCGGCGGGGACATCGCGAAGGCGATCGCCTGCGGTGCGGACGCCGTGATGGTCGGGTCGCCGCTCGCGCGCGCGGTCGAGGCCCCCGGTCGCGGGTTCCTCTGGGGGATGGCGGCGTTCCACCCTGACCTGCCGCGCGGCACGCGAGTCCGCACCTCGCCGCTCGGCACGCTCAAGGAGATCCTCGTCGGGCCGGCGCCGGTCAACGACGGCACCATGAACCTGCTGGGCGGTCTGCGGACGTCGATGGCGACGACCGGCTACTCGAACCTCAAGGAGTTCCAGCGGGTCGAGGTCATGGTGGCGCCTTCGCTGCAGACCGAGGGGAAGTTCCTCCAGCGTGCGCAGGGTGTCGGCATGGGTGGAGCCCGCTGACCGGCTGTGCCAACTGTGCCCCGCGCGGACGCTGACCTCTCGGCGGCGCGCAGCGGACAACGCACGTCCAGCTAGCCGGCGTCGGCGGATCTTCGGTAATCCGGATGTCGCGGGTCGTCGGGTGGGACGAAGGGTCTCTTGCCGACCCCGGGGACGAGGGCCCAGTTGTCGTAGGTCTTCTTGTCGTGGCAGCAGTCGCAGTAGCGGTCGAGCTCGTCGAGCAGGGTGTGCTTGGTTCGGGCCCACGGCTCGCGGTGGTCGGTCTGTCTGGCGGTGCGGTAGCAGCCTTCGGCACTGCAGCTGGGGGACATCCAGTCGAGTGCGGTCTGCTGGAGGGCGGTGGGCCGCCGGCCGACGTGGGCAACACCGGTGACCTGCTGACCGTCGGTGATGGCGAGGGCGATGAACGCGTCGTCGGTGATGGCGTCGCGGACGTCGTCGACGCTGATGGGGGTGGTGCCGT
>DATLNF010000123.1:0-9319 GCA_035536955.1 Mycobacteriales bacterium
GCCCACCTCTCGCCGCCGTCGTCGCTGCGGTAGATGCCCCAGTGGTGCTGGAGGTAGAGCCGGTCCGGGTCGCCGGCGTCCCGGTCGACCTTGTGCACGCACTGGCCGAACTCCGGGTAGGGGTCGGGCAGGAACCCGGCCTTGATCCCCGTGTTGGCCGCGCGCCACGTCGCCCCGGCGTCGTCGGTGAGGTAGTTGCCGGCCGCGGAGATCGCGATCAGCATCCGCGCCGGGTCCGCCGGGTGGGGCAGCACGGTGTGCAGGCAGAGGCCGCCACCGCCTGGCTGCCACTGCGGCCGGTGCGGGTGGTCCCACAGGCCGCGCACCAGCTCGAAGGACTCGCCGGCATCCGTCGACCGGAACAGCGCGGCCGGCTCCACCCCGGCCCAGACGACGTCGGGTTGGGAGTCGTGACCGAGCGCCAGCTGCCAGATGTTCATGAGCGCCGCGTCCGCGTCGCTGGGAAACGCCAGCGTCGGCACGGTGGGCTCGGACCACGTCTGCCCGAGGTCGTCGCTGATGTGCAGCGTCGAGCCCCAGTGCATGCTGCTCGCGCTGGCGAGGATCCGGCTGCGGCCGTTGCGGTCGTCGTACACCGCCGCGTAGACCGACCGCCCGGCCAGGTGCGGCCCGCTGCAGGTCAGGTTGTCGCGGTCCGGTCCGGTGAAGAGGAAGAGCCCCTTCATCGTGCCGACCATCACCAGCGGCGTGCCGTCCGTCATGCGGAGCTTCCCATCCTGGCCAGGACCGCGCGGGGGCGGTTCGTGATGACGGCGTCGACGCCGAGGTTGAGCACGTAGTCGATGTCGTCGGGCTCGTCGACCGTCCAGACGTGCACCCGGTGCCCGCGCGCGTGGACCCGGGCGACGTACGCCGGGTCGCGGCGAAGGACCTCCAGCGACGGCCCGGCGATCCGCACCCGAGACGGCAGCACGCCATCGCGCAGCCAGCGCGGGATCCGCTCCATCAGCAGGACGGTGGGCACGCTCGGCGCGTACGCGTGCATCCGGCGCAGGCCGATCGGCGCGAAGCTCATGACCGTCACCGCGCACCACCCGTCGGTCGCGCAGTCGGTCGCGATGTCGAAGGTCGCGAGGAGGTCGGCGAGGGTGCGCTCGACGCGGCCGGCGTACCGGGTCGGGTGCTTCGTCTCGATGTGCAGCTCGACCGCGCGGTCCGCCTCGGTGACGAGTGTCAGCAGTCGTTCCAGGGTCAGCACGCCGGACCGGTCGCGGTCCGGCTCCTCCCACTCCGCGGTGAGCAGCGGGTCGCGCTCGCGCCGGCGGACGTCGAAGTCGAGGTCGGCGAGGTCCGCCAGCTCGAGCGTGCTCAGCACCCCGCGGCCGTTGGACGTCCGGTCGATGCGCCGGTCGTGCACGCAGACCAGCACGCCGTCGCGGGTGAGCCGGACGTCGCACTCCAGCGCGTCCGCGCCCTCGGCGATCGCCCGCTCGTACGCCGCGAGGGTGTGCTCGGCGACGTCGTGCGACGACCCGCGGTGAGCGACGACCTGCGGCACGCACCCTCCCGACGACGGATCAGCGCTGCCGACCGTAGCGAACGGCGCTCCCCGGGTCACCGCTGGCACGACGTGGGGGACGTGCTGCGACCCCCGGCCGGCGTGAATGTTGCGGCGGCACACGCTCACCAGCGCGCAGATCGCCGCAAGATTCGGGCGGGCGGGCCGGGCGGGCGGGGCCGAGTCAGGCGTCGAGGAGGGCCGCGGCGAGGCGGGCGCGGTGCTCGCGGGGGAAGCCGTCGTACGACGCGATCCACTGCGCGCGCTTGTAGAAGCGGTGCAGCGGGTGGTCCCAGGTGAAGCCGATGCCGCCCATCGCCTGGATCGCGTTCTCCGCCGCGAACACGGCCGCCTCGGCGCCGGCCGACTTCGCGGCGGCGCAGGCGCTCTCGGCCTGCTCGTCTCCGACGCTGACGCACCAGGCCGCCCAGTACGCGAGGGACCGCGCCAGCTCCAGCGAGACGTAGATGTTCGCGACCCGGTGCGAGACGCCCTGGTAGCTGCCGATCGGCCGCCCGAACTGGTGGCGCTGCGTCGCGTGCTCGGCGGCGATGTCCAGGCAGCGCTGCGCGACGCCGACGGCCTCGCAGGCGAGAGCGGCCTGACCGCGCAGCCGGGACACCGCGAGGGCGTCGGCGGCGCGATCCGCGGTGAGCAGCGACGTCGCCGGTGTGCCGTCGAGCACGACGTCGCCGTAGCGGCGCGTCCGGTCCATCGTGGAGCACGGGCGCACGACGGACCGGTCGGCGGCCAGGTCGACCCGCCAGACCGCGGGGTTGTCGGTGCCCTCGTCCGAGACGACGAGGAGGTCGTCGGCGATGGCGGCGTCGGGGACGAGCCGGGCGGTGCCGGTCAGCCGCCCGCCGTCGACCGTGACGCCCGCTCCGCGACCGACGGTCGCGGTGCGGTCGCCGGCCAGGACGGCGCCGAGCGGTGCGCGGTCCTCGGCCGCGTCGAGCAGCGGGAGCGCCAGCGCGACCGTGGAGAAGAGCGGTCCGGGGTAGAGGCCGCGGCCGGCCTCCTCGAAGACGACCGCCTCGTCGACGAAGGTCATCCCGGCACCGCCGCGGTCCTCCGCGATCGACAGACCCACCCAGCCGAGGTCGACGACCTGCCGCCACGACGCGGGGTCCCAGCCGGGGTCGGCGTCCGCGAGCTCGGCCACCCGCTCGACCGGGAGCCGCGCGGCGAGGAAGTCGCGCGTGGCGGCGCGGAGCATCTGCTGCTCGTCGGAGAACGCGAAGTCCATGGGTCCTCCTCAGCGCGACTTGGGCAGGCCGACGACGCGCTCGGCGATGATGTTGCGCAGGATCTCCGACGTACCCGCCTCGATCGTGTTCCCGCGGCTGCGCAGCTGCTGGTACTGCCAGAAGCCGCTCCACACGCCCTCGGCGCCGTCGAGCTGGGCAGCCGGCCCGATCAGCTCGAGGGCGAGCGAGGTGAGGCGCTGGTTCGACTCCGACCAATGCAGCTTCGCGACCGACCCCTCCGGGCCGGGTACGCCGGTCTTCACGAGCGACGTGAGCGAGCGGTAGTTGGTGAACCGCAGCGCCTGCAGCTCGACCCAGTGCTGGGCGATCCGGTCGCGGAGCACCGGGTCGTCGCCGGGGCGCCGACCCGCCTCGTCCGGCGTCCGTGCCAGCGCGATGATCTTCGTCAGCAGGACCTCGAGCCGGGCGGTGAGCGCGAAGCCGAGCGTGCCGCGCTCATGCAGCAGCGTCGTCATCGCCACGCCCCAACCGCCGCCGACCTCGCCGAGCACGTTCTCCACCGGCACTCGGACGTCGGTGAAGAAGATCTCGTTGAACTCGGGGTCGCCCGTGATCTGGCGCAGCGGCCGCACCTCGACGCCCGGCGAGTGCATGTCGACGAGCAGGTAGGTCAGCCCGCGGTGCTTCTCTGACCCGGGCTCGGAGCGCGTGACGAGGATGCACCAGTCGGCGATGTGCGCGTACGACGACCACACCTTCTGCCCGTTGACGACGAAGTGGTCGCCGTCGAGGTCGGCACGGGTGCGCACGGAGGCGAGGTCGGAGCCCGCGCCGGGCTCCGAGAACCCCTGGCAGAAGACGGTCTCGCCGCTGAGGATCCGCTCGAGGTGCTGGGCCTTCTGCGCGTCCGTGCCGTGCACGATGATCGTCGGCCCCGCCATGCCCAGCCCGATGACGCCGATGTGCGTCGGGGCATCGGCGCGCGCGGTCTCCTCGAGGAAGATCGCCTGGTGCGGGTACGGCGCACCGCCGCCGCCGTACTCCTTCGGCCAGGTCAGCCCGGCGTACCCGGCCGCGTGCAGCTTCCGGCTCCACTCCCGGGACAGGTCCTCGTCGCCGCGGCCGGCCTCCGGCGCGCGGTCGGCCCACCCGACCGGCAGGTTCTCCGCGAGCCAGGCCCTGAGCTCGGCGCGGAACGACGCCTCGTCGGGTGAGTCGCGGAAGTCCATGGACGCCGTCTCCTCGAATGCCGGGCAGCAGATGGCGCAGCCTAGTGTGGGCGCGTCCCGTCCTCAGAGGAGCTGTCGATGACGCAGGACCCCGGCCCGGTCGTGAAGTCCGACGACGAGTGGCGCGCACAGCTCACGCCGCAGCAGTACGCCGTACTTCGCCAGAAGGCCACGGACGCGCCTCACACCGGCGCCTACACCTACTCGCACGACGACGGGGTGTTCCGCTGCGCGGGGTGCGATGCCGAGCTGTTCCGGTCGGAGTCCAAGTACGACTCCGGCTGCGGCTGGCCGAGCTTCACCGCGCCGGCGGCCGATGCCGCGGTCGAAGAGCACGACGACACCAGCCACGGCATGCGTCGCGTCGAGGTCACCTGCCGCCGGTGCGGCGGGCACCTCGGCCATGTGTTCCCCGACGGCCCGGGGCCGGCCGGCTTGCGCTACTGCATCAACTCGGCCGCCCTGCGGCTGGACCCCGCCACGTGAGGCGAGAGGTGTGCGCCGCAGCGTCACCGGGGAGGAATCCGGCGTAGCTGCGGACGTCGTCCGGGTGCCGTCCGTACGCTCGCTGCCATGCCGGAACGACGAACGGACGTGCCCGAGCAATGCCGAGCCTGCCCTCGCGCCGCGGACTGATCGCGATCGTCGCCGTCCTGGCCGTGCTGCTCGCCGGGGTCGCGACCGTGCTCGTCCGCCGCGGCGACGACGCCCGCGAGGTCGACTTCAGCGAGGCCGTCGCGGTGATCGACGCGGGCCGGGTACGCGAGGCGACGATCGGCGAGGGCACGGTCGAGCTCACGCTCGCCGATGGCGAGCGCCGTCGCGCGGACTACCCCGACGGCTTCGGACCCGAGCTGACCGAGAAGCTGCTCGCCGGGGACGTCCGCATCGAGGCCGACCGTGCCCGGCCCACGCCGCTCGTCGCTCGAGTGGGGCTGGCCCTGCTCGCGCTGCTCATCCTCGGCGCAATCCTCATCCCGCTCGTCCGGGGCCGGCTGCGGGTCGGCGCCTTCGCGCGGGGGCGGGGGGAGCTGGTCGAGGTCCCGGCCACGCGCTTCAGCGACATCGCCGGCGTCGACGAGGCCGTGCAGGAGCTGCGCGAGCTCGTGGAGGTTCTGCACGATCCGGGCAGGTACGCCGCCGCGGGCGCGCGCGTGCCCACCGGCGTCCTGCTGGTCGGCCCGCCCGGGACCGGCAAGACGCTGCTCGCTCGAGCCGTCGCGGGGGAGGCCGGCGTCCCGTTCTTCTCGATCTCCGGCAGCGACTTCGTCGAGACTTTCGTCGGCGTGGGTGCGTCCCGGGTCCGCGCGATCTTCGACCGGGCGCGGAAGCACGGTCGCGCGATCATCTTCATCGACGAGATAGACGCCGTGGGCAAGGCGCGGACCGCGTCCGGCGGCAGTGGCAGCAGCGACGAGCGCGAGCACACGCTCAACCAGCTGCTGGTCGAGATGGACGGCTTCACGTCCTCCGGCGTCATCGTGCTGGCCGCCACCAACCGTGACGACGTGCTCGACCCCGCGCTGACCCGGCCGGGCCGGTTCGACCGCAAGGTGCACGTCCCGGCGCCCGACCGGAAGGGCCGCACGAAGATCCTGGAGCTCTACGCCCGTACCCGCGCCCTCGGCGGGGACGTGGACCTCGTCGGCCTCGCCCGCCGTACGCCGGGCATGACCGGCGCGGACCTCGCGCAGCTCGTCAACGCCGCGGCGCTCACCGCCGCGCGGGACGGCGCACCCGAGATCACCGCGTCGCACCTCGACGACGCGCTCGCGACGAGGGTCCTCGGCCGTGAGCGCCGCAGCGCGACGCTGACCGATCGCGACCGGCGGATCACCGCGTGGCACGAGGCCGGCCACGCGCTCGCGGCACTGCTGCTGCCCGACGCCGACGACCCGGTCATCGTCACGATCGTGCCGCGGGGACCCGCCGGCGGCGTCACCTGGATGAGTGGCAACGACAACGCCCTGTTGACCCGCCGGGAGGCGTCGGCGCGACTGGTCGTGGCGATGGGCGGACGGGCCGCCGAGGAGCTGATGCTCGAGGGCGACTACACCCAGGGCGCGGCCGGCGACTTCGCCTCCGCGACCTCGCTCGCCTGGCAGATGGTGACCGAGTACGGGATGAGCACGCTCGGCGTGACGAGGCTGACCCCCGACCTGCTCGCCGCCGGCACGCTGGCCGACACGGTCCACGCGA
Organism: Mycobacteriales bacterium; assembly: GCA_035536955.1. Lineage (GTDB taxonomy): Bacteria > Actinomycetota > Actinomycetes > BP-191 > BP-191 > DATLNF01. Next base: position 6,159 of record DATLNF010000123.1, read on the forward strand.
CCGTCGACACGATGTGCACCGAGGCGCTCGACCTCGCCCGGGCCCTGCTGTCGACGCACCGCGCGTTCCTCGAGGCGATCGCCGAGTCGCTGCTCGTCGACGAGACGCTCGACCTGGCCGAGCTCCGCCAGCTGGCCGAGCGGACCGTCTCGACCGGCTAGCTCGCCATCAGCAGGAACCAGCGGGGCGACGGGGCGCCGAGTCCGCTGCTGAGGTCGTAGCCACGCCGCGGGACGTTCATCTGGTAGGCCTCGAAGGTCTTGAGCACCTTGCGCATGCCGTCCGCCGGGTTGGCGCCGTTCACGTGGTCCGTTCGCACCCCGGCGAGGCCGCGGATCCCGCTCGGCACGATGTCGCGGAACGCCGTCGGCTGCTTGGACCGCAGCGCGTACATCGCCGGGTTGAGGAAGCCGAGGTTGTGGCCGGCCTTCTGGTTGGCGAGTGCGACGAGCGCGGCGAAGATCGCGGTCGAGGACTCGCCGGAGGCGTGCCGGCGCTCGGCGTACCGGTCCTTGCCGTCCGGGAACCGCTGGGTGAGCCCGAGGACGATGCCGGTCTCCGCGTCCGCGTTGGCGGCGACGTCCGGGACGGTGCGGCCCTTGGCGCCGTCCTCCCGCGCGGCGAGCGAGTCCGGCACCACGCCCTGCTGGTACTCCGGCTGCGCATGCACCTGGCTGGTGCCCCCGCCGCTGCCGCGGAACGTCGTCTCGACGTCGTCCTCCCACGCGCCGTTCTCGAGGTTGGCGACGCTCTTCGCCCAGCCGACCTCGCGCAGCAGCTTGCCGTTGCGCCCGTGGATGAGGCTCGTGCCGCCGACCGCGGTGACCATCGGCTCGTTGGCCGGGTACGCCGGGCGCGACTCGCCGCTCTGCGTGGAGTTGTCGCCGATGGAGCCGGATGCGAACAGCAGCGAGATGCCCGTGGCCGCAGCCTGCTCCGCGGACTGCGCGATCTGCGCGATGTCCGCCTGGTTCGTGCTCTCGCCGGCGCGGTACCAGCCGTTCATGATGATGTCCCCGAGTCCGGCGTTGACCGCGAGGGTCGTGCCGTTGGCGAGGTCGAGGCTCGACGTCGTACCCAGGTAGACGATGTCCGCGCCCGGCGCCATGGCGTGGATGTTCTCGACCAGCATGTGCGCCTGCAGCGCCCACACCGCCGGGCGCAGGATCGGCTCGGCGTTGGGCGTCTGGTACGCCCCCGGGTAGGACAGCTGGGTGAGCTGACCGGGCTTCATCGGCGGGAGACCGCGGCGCTTCGACCACTCGCGGACGTCGCCGGGCAGGGTCTGGATCGCATGCGACCCGACGATGACGATCGTCTGACCGGCGCCGTCGACTCGCTGCGCGATGGCGCGGTCGGCGCCGTACGCCGCTCGCTGCTGAGCGATCGTCGTCTCGCAGACGACGGCAGGCTGCTTGCGGCCGTGCGCGGGCGGCAGAGCCCGCTCGACCTTCTCGCCGTCGTACCTCGAGCACGGCGCGGCGTAGACGATCGCGGCCGGTGGCGCGCTGTCGAGCGGAGTCGCCGGCTGGTCGGGCAGCGGCACCGGGAACGGGTCGCTGCCCGCCTCCTCGCCGGCGATGAGTACCCGCTCGTCGGCCAGACCGCGGACGCCGACCGCCACGCGCGCGATCGGGGCCGGAAGGCTGGGCGCGACGTCGGGCGCGCGGAGGGTGCGCCCCGCCAGCCGGTAACGGCCGAGGCGGGTGCGGAAGGCGCGCTCCACCTGGGCGGCCGTGCCTCTCGCCGGCACGTACATGCGGTTGGTCGGCACGACGCCCACCTCGAGGCCGGCGGACTCGAGCCAGTCGCGGACCAGCTGGACGTCTGCCGGCCGGGGTGCGAAGCGTGCGCGGAACTCCGCCGGGGAGATGTAGTCGAGGTAGCTCGCACTCGTGGGCTCGGAGACCGCGGCCACCAGCCGGCGGACGGCGGCCGGGTCGCGCCAGGGGAGTCCGACCTGGACGGCGACGACGTCGGAGGCGGGCACGGAGCCGACGCGCGCGTTCGGGCTCGCCCAAGCGGGGACCACGCCCGGCAGCGCGACGCGGTGCGGCGCCACCCGAGCCGCCCCCGCCGGCGCGGCGACGGCGGCGAGTGCCACGAGACCGGCAGCTGCGGCGGTACGGCGGCGCATGGTTCTCCCTCGAGCGGCACGGGCGTCCAGGAGGCTTTCGACCCGGCCGCGGACGCTCCTGCCGGCGGTCGGACGGCGCCCGCCTGCTCACCCGGGCAGAATCGCCCGCATGGCCGGGAACCCGTCGAATGCCCACCGCGAGCTCGTCGACGTCGCGACCACGGTCGCGAGGTCGGCGGGCGCGCTGCTCATGACCCGGTTGGCCGGCCCGCGGACGGTGACCTCCAAGACCACGCCGACCGACCTGGTGAGCGACGTGGACCGGGCGGCCGAGGACCTGATCGTCGGCCTGCTGCGCCGGCGCCGCCCGGACGACGGGCTGCTCGGCGAGGAGGGCACCGAGACCGCGGGGACCACCGGCCTGCGGTGGGTGGTCGACCCGATCGACGGCACGACGAACTACCTCTACCGGGCGGCGGCGTTCAGCGTCTCGGTCGCCGTCGAGGATGCCGAGGGTCCGCTCGTCGGCGTGGTGCTCGACCCGCAGCGTGACGAGCTGTTCGCGGCGTCCCGCGGCGGCGGGGCCACCCGCAACGGAAGCCGCATCCGGTGCAGCACGGCGACCGACGTCGCCCACGCGCTCATCGCCACGGGCTTCTCCTACGACAGCGCGCGACGGCGGCACCAGGCCGAGGTGCTCGTCGAGGTGCTGCCGCAGGTCCGCGACATCCGGCGCAGCGGGTCCGCGGCCCTCGACTGGTGCGGCGTGGCCTGCGGCCGGGTGGACGCCGTCTTCGAACGGGGCCAGCAGCCGTGGGACTACGCCGCGGGGTCGTTGATCGCCGCCGAGGCAGGCGCCACCGTCGGTGACCTCCGCGACGGCCCGCCCTCGCCGGAGATGGCACTGGGCGCTGCTCCCGATGTGTTCGCCGGGCTGCGCGACCTGCTCGTCAGCGCCCAGGCCGACCGCGACTGACAGCGACTGACAGCGCCTGAGAGCACCGCTCCCCCCAAAGACGCGATCTTGCTGTCGAGGTCCACAGGAATGCCGGTCGGCTGCCTCCCGTCTGTGGACGCAGACAGC
>DATLNF010000124.1:0-3775 GCA_035536955.1 Mycobacteriales bacterium
GGCCGCGACCCCGGCTGGGTCGCGGCCTTCGTGACGTGCCTGATGGCTCAGAGCTTGAACGACTTGTCCGACTTCGCCTCGTCGATGAGGCCGGCACCGAGGCCGCATGCAGCGCCGTAGACCGGCGTCTGCGACGGGAGACACACGCCGCGGAAGTCCTGGATCCCGTTGACGGTGGTGAAGAGGTTGTTCAGCGAGGTGCCCTTACCGATCTTGGCGTCCGCCGGGATGACCGAGAGGGGAACCGTCCACGTGATGACGGACTCCTTGATCTCGGGCAGCGGGATCTCGGTGAGTCGCGTCGTCTCGGCGACACAGTTGTCGCGGACGGCGGACTGGGGAATCGTCTTGTCGCTGCTCTTCGAGGTGTAGTAGACGACGCCGAAGAACCCGCAGTTCGACGGTACGCCCAGCGCGCGGTAGACAACTGCGGTGCCGGAGGGCGGCGTCGGCGGGCCCGTAAGAGTGAGCGTCACCTTGAAGGCCGGCTTGCCCTTCAGGGTCGCGCTCTCCCACTTCGTCGAGACGACGTCGGCGTAGGCCTGGTTGCCGGCCGGGAGGGCCTGGCCGGTGAGGTTGCCGTCGCCGGCCACGTCGATGACCTGCGGGTCGGCGGCATGCGCCCACGGTCCGAGTGCCACGGCGGTGCTGAGCAGGGCGGCGATGATCGGGCGGCGCATGGTTTCCCCCTGGGGAGACGTCGACGAGGTGCCGGAGGCGTATCGGCTCTCGGTTCGCCCTCCCCGGGGTGGATACCTGCCGCGCTCCGCAGGTTCACCCGGCTGGGGCAGGCCGGCTAGGTGGTGTCCGGGTCGTACGGCGCCGGCTCCCCGACCGCGAGGGCGCCGCCCCGGGGCCGCACCGGCGCGACCTCGTCGTCGTCCAGCAGCCGGCGCGGGTCGACCATGCGCCGTGGGTCGAGCGACCGGAGCTCCCCGGCCAGGTCGAAGTCCTCCGTGCCGATCTCGCGCTTGAGATCGTCGGTGACCCCGGCGGCCATCTGCTTGAGCTGGCGGACCAGCCGCCCGGCCTGCGCGGCCATCCGCGGCAGCCGCTCCGGGCCGAACACGAGCAGCGCGAGGATGAGCAGGACAGCGGACTCGCCCCAGCCCAGGTTGTTGAACATGCGCCCGCCTGCTCCCGTCGGTTGTGCCCAGCGTACGGCGACGGGGCGGCAGGCCGCGCTCACTCGACGGGCCGCTCCACCAATACAGCCTTCGTCGTACGCCGCTCGCCGGATCGCACGTACTCGATGGTCACCGTGTCGCCGATCTCCCGGGCGCGGATCGCCAGGATGAGGTCGTCGGACGTGCGCATGTCCTTGCCGTCGAACCTGACGATGATGTCGCCGGACTGGAGCCCCGCGCGGGCCGCCGGGCTCCCGGCGGGCACCTCGCGGATCAGGACGCCGTCGCCCTGCCCGTCGTCGAGCTCGCGGACCGCGACGAAGCTCGCCACCCCGAGGTAGGGATGGCTCGCCCGGCCCTGCCGGATGATCTGCTCGGCGACGTCGCGCGCCTCGTTGACCGGGATCGCGAAGCCGAGTCCGATGCTGCCGCCACCGCCGGCGGTCGCGATGGCCGAGTTGATGCCGATCACGGTACCGCCGAGGTCGACGAGTGCGCCGCCGGAGTTGCCCGGGTTGATGGCCGCGTCGGTCTGGATCGCGCTGAACACCGGATCGCCGGGCTGCCCGCCGCCGACCTGACGGCTCAGCGCGCTGACGATGCCCGACGTGACGGTCCCGCTCAGGCCGAGCGGCGAGCCGATGGCCACGACCGTGTCGCCGACCTTCAGCGTCCGGGAGTCGCCGAGCGTCGCCGGCGGGAGCCCCGTCGCGTCGGCCTTGATGACCGCGAGGTCGGTGAGCGGGTCGCGACCGACGATCTGCGCGCCGATCTCGCGGCCGTTGGCGAGCAGGACGCGCAGCCGGCTGGACCCGGCCACGACGTGGTTGTTGGTGAGGATGTAGCCGTCGGAGCGGATGACGACGCCGGAGCCGGACCCGGATCCCGAGAGCCCGCTGACCTGGATCGAGACGACGCTGGGCAGCACCTTCTCGGCAACCGCGGCGACCGGGTTCTGCCCGGGCACGCGGGCGGGGATCGTGCCGGAGCCGAGCGACGCGTTCGCGTCGAGGAGGCCGGCCGCGGAGTCGGCGCGCATCGCGAGGAGCGTGCCGCCCGCACCGGCCAGCCCGCCGACGATCGCCGCGATGGCGGCGACGGCCACTGCGGTGCGCAGCCGGCTAGGCGCCGGTGCGGGCGCCTGCGTGCCGAGGTAGGACGTCCAGAGCCGCTCGGTGTCGTGCGTCGCGTCGCTCGGCGGCCACCCGGTCGAGGTGTACGCCGGGCTGGGCTCCGGCGTACTCAGGTCGGTATCGGCGGGCTCGCCTTCGGGCGCGCTGTCTCCGGTCTCGCCCCACGGACGCGGCCAGCGGTCGTCGCTCATGTCTCCCGTTCCTCGTCGTCGGTCAGGCAGGCGTGCGGATGTCTACGCCGGACATCGTCCGGCTCGTTCGTAAGAGGCGCGCAAGAGCGGGGTCAGAAGGGGTTGAGCCACGACCCGACCCGGCTGAGCCCGTTGCGCAGACGCGCGCGCAGGCCGGGGCTGTCGCCGCCGTGCGGGAGCGCGCTGACCACCCGCTCGAGGGTGTCCTCCTGGCACTCGGCGACGAGGGTGAAGACCTTCCCGTCGCCGGTCCAGACCACTCGACGCGGGAACGTCGTCGAGGCCCACACCTTGGTGCGGCCGACCTTGATCCGCCGGAAGCCGTCGAGGCTGTCCGTGTCGAGCCGACCACGCTGCTGGAACAGCGACACCGTCGAGACTCCGTCGGAGTAGGTCAGGTGGAGGAGCTTCGAGTCGTCACTCGGTGTCATCCGCGCGTCGAAGAGCTCCAGGCCGGCCGGGAGCGCGGCCGGCACCTGCCAGCCGTCGTCCCGCAGGTCGTCGACCGCCGTGCCGCGCAGCTCGTCGCCGGACGCGCGTGGGGTGCTCGACTCGGCGGCGCCGTGGGGGACCGCGCCCGGGGTGCCGAGCGTGACCCGGATGAACGCGCTGGCGCGCAGGGTCCGGCCCTCCCCGTCGAGGACCTCACGGCGCAGGACCAGCCCGGTCTCCCGGTCGAGCCAGAAGCGAGCGACCGGAGACTCGCCGGGTCGGCGCACGGACACGACGTCGGCCGCACGGCCGGCCACCGTGTCTGAGCTGGTCTTCGCGGTCTCGTAGTTGCGGTGCAGCAGACCAATCGTGGCCGGGTCGAAGCCCGCGACCTCCGGCGCACCCGGGCCACCGGAGCGGAAGACGGCACCGGCCGGGCTCTGCGGTGTTGGCTCCATCCGCATCACCGAGCCCTCGCCGGCGACGTGCGACACCTCGACGATGGCGCTCGTCGAGCCGGACTCGGACCAGAACGCCACGAACTGCGTGCCGTGGTAGTCGAGCTCCTCGGCGGCTTGCGCCGCCCGCTCGAGCAGCGCCGCGCCGCTCTCGTCGCCGATGCCGCCGAGCCCGCCCGGGTGCACGGCGAGCGCCGAGCCGGCGAGCGCGGCGCTGCACCCCCCCACGGCGAGCCACAGGGGCACCCGCACGGTCATCGTGTCGAGATCATCACGACGCCGGCGACCGGGTCGTTGAGCGGCAGCCGGGTCGTCGTTGCCGTGTGCTCGACGACGAAGGTGCCGACCGGCGGCGCGACCTCGTCGCCGCCCTGCCCGCCGGCGAGGACCGCCACCGTGAGCGCCGCGGCGAACGCGCCGAACGAGCGCGCGGC
>DATLNF010000125.1:0-23867 GCA_035536955.1 Mycobacteriales bacterium
TCAGCTTCTTCGTCAACGCCGGCGTGCGCTTCGTCGAGGAGATGTGCAAGATGCGCGCGTTCGTGCAGCTGTGGGACGAGCTGACCGCGAACCGGTACGGCGTGACCGACGCGCAGCAGCGTCGATTCCGCTACGGCGTGCAGGTCAACTCCCTGGGCCTGACGGAGGCGCAGCCGGAGAACAACGTGCAGCGCATCGTGCTCGAGATGCTCGCCGTCACCCTGTCGCGCGACGCGCGGGCACGCGCGGTCCAGCTGCCGGCGTGGAACGAGGCGCTCGGGCTGCCCCGGCCGTGGGACCAGCAGTGGTCGCTGCGGATGCAGCAGGTGCTCGCCTACGAGACCGACCTGCTCGAGTACGACGACCTCTTCGTGGGCAGCCGGGTCGTCGAGGCGAAGGTGCAGGAGCTGCTCGACGGGGCGCGCGAGGAGATCGACCGCGTGCAGGAGATGGGCGGCGCGGTCGCCGCCGTCGAGAGCGGCTACATGAAGGGCCGGCTCGTCCGGTCGCACGCGGAGCACCGCGCGCAGGTGGAGTCCGGCGAGCGGGTCGTTGTGGGGGTGAACCGCTTCACGACGACGGAGCCGAACCCGCTGCTCGCCGACCTCGACGCGGCCATCCTGCGCGTCGACCACGCGGTCGAGGAGCGGGCCGTCGAAGCGGTCCGCGCCTGGCGGGCCGGACGCGACCCCGAGTCGGTCGACTCGGCGCTCCGCGAGCTCCGCGACGCCGCCAAGACCGAAACCAACCTGGTGCCGGCGACGCTGCGGTGCGCGCGGGCCGGTGTCACGACCGGGGAGTGGGCCGGCGCGCTGCGCGACGTGTTCGGCGAGTACACCGCGCCCACGGGGGTCGGCGCCGCCCCCCTGACCGGTGCGGCGGACGAGCCGCTCGCCGCGGTGCGCGCGCTCGTCCGGGCGACCGGCGAGGAGCTCGGGCACCGTCTCAAGCTGCTCGTGGGCAAGCCCGGGCTGGACGGCCACTCCAACGGCGCCGAGCAGATCGCTGTGCGCGCCCGCGACGTCGGCTTCGAGGTCGTCTACCAGGGGATCCGGCTGACGCCGGCGCAGATCGTCGCGGCGGCTGTCGAGGAGGACGTGGACTGCGTCGGGCTCTCGATCCTCTCGGGGAGCCACCTGGAGCTGATCCCGGCGGTCCTCGACGGGCTGCGGACCGCTGGCCTCGGGGACGTGCCGGTCGTCGTGGGCGGCATCATCCCCGACGCGGACGCCCGCGCCCTCCAGGCGGCCGGGGTGGCCCGCGTCTTCACGCCGAGGGACTTCGCGATGACGACGATCATGCGCGAGATCACCGATGTCATCCGGGCCGCCAACAACCTGCCGGCGAGCCCTCGCGGCTAGGTTTCGCGGCCGCGGGCGGTGGGTAGATCCGGCACGGTTTCCTGCCCTCCTGGAGAGTCCCCCGTGCTGGCGAGCGTCGACCCTGCCCGTCGCGTGCAGTCGCGTCGTGCGGAGATCGTTCTGGTGCCAGAGGCCGAGAGCGCGCGGCGCGCCCGGCGGTTCGTCCGCGACGTCCTGCGTCCGGTTCGCCACGACATCCCGCTCGACAGCGTGCTGCTCGTCGTGAGCGAGCTCGTGACTAACGCCGTCCGCCACGCGTCAGGCGCACCGGTTCTCGTCGTGGACGCCGGGCCGACCCGGGTGCGGGTCGAGGTTCGCGACCGCGAGCCGTCGGTCCCGGCACCGAGGCCGGCGGAGCCCGACGAGGAGAGCGGCCGCGGTCTGCTGATCGTCGCCGCGGTGGCCGACGAGTGGGGCGTCGAGCCCGACGGGAGCGGCAAGGCGATCTGGGCCGAGCTCGCCTGCTAGGAGCGCTGCTGGATCCCGTCGTCCTCGATCTCGAAGCTGTCCAGCATCCCGGTCAGCGTCAGCACCCGCAGGACCTGCTCGCTGGGGCGGCGCAGCACGAGTCGGGTGCCGGGCGGGACGCGGCGCCCGGCGACCAGCAGCGCCGACAGGCCGCTGGAGTCCATGAAGGTGACCTGCCGCATGTCGACGACGATCGCGGGAGCGCCGGAGCCGCTGAGCTCGTCGAACGTGGCGACGAGGCCTGGTGCGGTAGCGATGTCGAGGTCGCCGCGGATGGTCAGGACGGTGGTGCCGTCGCCGTCATCCCCGAAGGAGACGGCGAAGCCGTCCGCCATCGAAGCGACCACTGCGCACACCTCCACCGAGCGTTGGACCGGGGCGGCTCGCCACGGGACAGCTGCGTAGCCGGCTGTCGGCTGAACCGGTCCTGCTGTTCTACCCCGTCGGCCGACCCGACGGCAAAGCCCTGCGCCGCGTGGATTCGCGACCGCCGCGGCCGGGCTGAGACACTGCGCGCCGCAGGCGCCGAGGCGAGGAGCGTTTCGTGGCACGGGAGTTCCGCAGGGTCGGGGTGGTCGGGCTCGGGACGATGGGCGCGGGGATCGCCGAGGTGCTCGCCCGGTCGGGCATCGACGTCGTCGGCATCGAGGTCGACCACGAGGCGCTCGAGCGCGGACGCGGGCACGTCCAGCACTCGACCGACCGCGCGGTGCGCCGAGGGAAGCTGACCGAGGACGAGCGCCAGGTGCTCTTCGCCCGCATCGAGATGACGACCGACCTCGGTCGGCTCTCCGACGTCGACCTCGTCATCGAGGCGATCCCGGAGCGGCTGGAGCTGAAGACGGACCTGTTCGCCAGGCTCGACCGCATCTGCCCGCCCGAGACCATCCTCGCGACGAACACGTCGGCGCTGTCGGTGACCGAGCTGGCCGTCGCGACGCAGCGACCGAGCCGGGTGCTCGGCATGCATTGGTTCAACCCCGCTCCGGTCATGGCTCTTGTCGAGATCATCCGCACGGTCGTCACCGACCAGGAGGTCGTCGACGACATCGAGGCGCTGGTCGCGCGGATCGGCAAGACCGACGTCACCGCCGGGGACAAGGCGGGGTTCATCGCCAACGCGCTGCTGTTCGGCTACCTCAACAACGCGGTGCGGATGCTCGAGTCGAGGTACGCGACGCGCGAGGACATTGACGCGGCCATGCGCTTCGGCTGCGGGCACCCGATGGGCCCGCTCGCGCTGCTCGACCTGATCGGGCTCGACTCGGCGTACGAGATCCTCGACACGATGTACCACCAGAGCCGGGACCACCTGCATGCCCCGGCGCCGATCCTCAAGCAGCTCGTCACCGCGGGGTACCTCGGTCGCAAGACCGGGCGCGGGTTCTACACCTACGCCGCGCCGGACTCGCCGGAGGTCGTCGACACGCAGGTCCGTCCTCCGGATGCCACGGAGAGCGCGCGGAGCGTCCGGCGGATCGGCGTGGTCGGCACGGGCACGATGGCGACGGGCATCGCGGAGGTGTGCGCGAAGGCCGGGTACGACGTGGTGCTCCGTGCCCGGAGCGCCGACAAGATGAACGGGGCGCGGGCCGCGATCGAGAAGAGCCTGGACAAGGCCGTCCAGCGCGGGAAGCTGGCGCAGGACGAGCGCGACGCCGCCCTCGGCCGCCTCGTCGGGACGACGGATCTCGACGACCTTGCCGACTGCGACCTCGTCGTCGAAGCCGTCGTCGAGGACCTGTCGGTGAAGCGGGCTCTCTTCGCCGCCCTCGACGAGGTCGTGAAGCCCGGCGCGATCCTCGCGACGACGACCAGCAGCCTGCCCGTGATCGAGTGCGCCGCGGCGACCGGCCGGCCGGCCGACGTCATCGGGATGCATTGGTTCAACCCCGCGACGGTCATGCGCCTCGTCGAGGTCGTGCCGACCGTGCGCACGGCGGACGACGTCATCGCGACCATCGCGTCGGTGTGCACGACGGCCGGCAAGCACCCGGTGATCTGCGGCGACCGCGCCGGCTTCATCGTCAACGCGCTGCTGTTCCCCTACCTCAACGACGCGGTGAAGATGCTCGAGGAGCACTACGCGACCGTCGACGACGTCGACTTCGCGATGAAGCTCGGCTGTGGCCACCCGATGGGCCCGTTCGAGCTGCTCGACGTAGTGGGCCTCGACGTCGCGCTGGCGATCGAGCAGACGCTCTACCTCGAGTTCCGCGAGCCCGGCTTCGCGCCCGCTCCGCTCCTCGAGCACCTCGTCACGGCCGGGTACCTGGGCCGGAAGACCGGTCGCGGGTTCCGCGACTACTCGGCCCGGTAGCGGAGGCAGACGTGGCGATGGACAAGGAGCGCGTGCGAGCGCTCGCCCGCGAGGCCGCGACCTTCGTCCCGGACGTCGCCCGCCTCTTCCGAGACGTCGCGCGGGATGACCGGGTGCCCCGACGGGTGAAGGTCGAGGTCGGTCTGGCGGCCGGCTACCTCGTCCTGCCGATCGACCTGATCCCCGACTTCATCCCGGGTCTCGGGCAGCTGGACGACATCGCGATCATGGGCTGGGCGATCCGGCGGCTGCTGCTCGGCGCCGGTGAGAACATCCTGCGGGAGCACTGGCACGGGACCGATCGGGGCCTCGAGGTCCTCCTACAGGTCGCGTCGATCGGGTTCCACCCACGCCGACTGCTCGCGGGTCTGGCGCTGGGCGGGCTCGCCGGCCGCGCCGGTGAGCGGTCCGACGTCGTCGAGGGTGAGGTGCTCGGCACGCGCCCCGCCGATCACCGACCTTGACGTCCGACGACGTCGTACCCGGGCCGGGTGGCCGAGATCACGTGATGCGGCGCGTCACCGGCTCCGCGGCGACACGGGCGTACCGCTGCCCGGGGTGCGACCACGAGATCCGCCCGGCCACCCCGCACGTCGTGGCGTGGCCCGCGGACGACCTCGACCACCGCCGGCACTGGCACACGGCCTGCTGGGACCGCCGCGACGCGCGGGCGCCGCGAGCGCAGCGCGGTCGCCCGCCGCGGCACTAGGCGGTCACCGACGTGACCGAGATCCGCGCGAACACGGTGCTGCCCGCCGACCGGCGGGCGGTCACGCTGCATACCGCCGACGAGCTGTCCCTCGTCGGCGAGCTCGCGGTGCCGATCGTCGCAGCACCGGCCGCGACGGTCGTATGCCTGCATCCGCTGCCGACCCACGGCGGCAGCATGGACAGCCACCTGCTGCGGAAGATGGCGTGGCGACTGCCGGCGCTGGCCGAGACCGCAGTCCTGCGCTTCAACACCCGCGGCACCGCTGGCAGCGACGGCGTGTTCGGTGAGGGCGACGGCGAGCGCCTGGACGTCGCGGCGGCCCTCGACCTCGTCGAAGCCGAAGGCCTTCCCGCGCCGTGGCTGGTCGGGTGGTCGTTCGGGTCCGAGCTCGCCCTCCGTTACGGCGCACTCGACCCCTCGGTCGTCGGGGCGGTGCTGCTCGCTCCGCCCCTGCACCGAGCCGGCGCGAACGACCTCGCGGGCTGGGCGGACACCGGCAAGCCGCTGGTCGCGATCGTGCCGGAGCACGACGACTACCTGCAGCCGGCTGAAGCGACGCAGCGGTTCGCGGCCGTGCCGCAGGCGCTCGTCGTACCCATGGCCGGCGCGAAGCACCTGTTCGTCGGCTTCGCCGACGAGGTCCTCGACGAGGTGGTCCGCCACGTCGCGCCCGATCACCACCCGCTGCCGCGGTCCTGGCCGCCGACGGAAGGAACCAGCACATGAGCATCGACCTCGCCGGCCGGACCGCGCTCGTGACCGGTGCGAGCCGGGGGATCGGCCGCGCGATCGCGGTCGGCTTCGCCGAGGCCGGCGCGGACGTCGCGGTCAACGCCCGGACCGCGGAGGCGCTCGGCGACACCGTCGCCGCCATCGAGGCGCTCGGTCGTCGCGCCGTCGTCGTCGCGGCCGACGTCACCGACCGCGATGCGGTGCGGTCCATGGTCGACGGCGCGGTTGCCGGCCTCGGCCACGTCGACGTCGTCGTGAACAACGCGGGAGGGACGTCGTTCACGGCCCCCTTCACCGACCTGCGCTTCGCCGGCTGGGAGAAGGTCATGAACCTGAACACGTCGTCAGTGGTCCACGTCTGCCAGGCGATCGGCCCCCACCTGCTCGAGCGCCGTCGCGGGTCGGTCATCAACGTCGCGTCGATCGCCGGGCTCGGCGGCACTCCGGCGCTCGCGCCGTACGGCGCGTCGAAAGCGGCGGTCATCAGCCTCACCCGTTCGCTCGCGATGGAGTGGGCGCACGCCGGTGTGCGGGTCAACGCGCTCTGCCCAGGGTGGACCGCGACCGACCTCAACAAGGTCTTCTGGTCCGACGAGGTTGTCGGCGCCAAGTTCGTCGAGCGGGTGCCGATGCAGCGGTGGGCCACGCCGGAGGAGATGGTCGGCCCGGCCCTGTTCCTCGCGAGCGACTCGGCGTCCTACGTCACCGGGCAGGCCCTCGTCGTCGACGGCGGTATGACGGCAGGCTGACCCCGGTCTATGGTCCTGCTGATCGGGCGTACCGCGGTCGCCGCGCAGGCGCCGAGGAGGTTGAATGCGGATCGAGCCCTACGTGATCGAGACGGGCGCCGGACAGCCCGTCGTCCTCCTGCACGCGTTCCCGCTCAATGCCTCGATGTGGCTCGCGCAGCGTGAGGCGCTCGGCACGACGCACCGGGTCATCACTCCTGACCAGCGAGGGTTCGGCGGGACGCAGCTCGGCCACGACCAGCCCTCGCTCGACGAGGTCGCCGACGATGTCGCGGCGATGCTCGACGCCCGCAAGCTCGACCGCGTGGTGCTCGGTGGGCTGTCGATGGGCGGGTACGTCGCGATGGCATTCCTCCGGCGTCATGCCGAGCGGGTCTCGGCGCTCATCCTGGCCGACACCAAGATCGGCGCTGACTCACCCGAGGCGGCCGCGAACCGACGGCGCATCGCCGACGAGGTGATCGCCGCGGGGAGCTCGGCCCAGCTGGTCGACGCCCTCCTGCCCTCGCTGCTCGGCGAGACGAGCCGGCAGCGACGCGCTCTCGTCGTCGGCCGCGTGAAGGCGCTCATCGAGAAAGCGCCGGCGTACGCCGTGGCCTGGGCGCAGCGGGCGATGGCGGAGCGCCCCGACTCCGCCGCGACGCTCGCCGCGGTGAGCGTGCCGACCCTCGTGGTGGTCGGCGAGGAGGACACGATCTCCCCGCCCGATGACGCGGAGCTCATCGCCAAGACGGTGCCGGGGGCGACCCTCACCCGCATCCCCGCGGCGGGTCACCTCAGCGCGGTGGAGGCGCCGGCCGAGTTCAACGCCGTGGTGAGCGAGTTCCTGGCAGGGCTGCCGACGGCTGATTGACCTCGAGTGAACCTTGCGGCACCTCACGCTCACGACCGCGTGATCCGACGCAAGGTTCGGGCTAGCCCGGCTGCTCGACCACGACACGGATCGGGTCGCCGTCCTTCGTCTCGAGGACCCGCAGCGCGTCGTCGAAGTCGGCGAGGCCGAACCTGTGGGTGATCGTCCCGGTGAGGTCGAGCGTCCCGCCGGCGACGAGGCCGACGAGGTCGACCAGCTCGGCCCGGCCGCACCCGAACGACCCCTGCAGGCGCAGCTCCTTGTCGACCAGCAGTGCCTGCGGCAGGAGCCGCAGCGGCTCGGGCGTGACGCCGACGACGGTGCATGTGCCGCCGGGCCGAAGCGCCTTGACGGCCTGGTCGGTGACGGCGGCCGAGCCCACGAACTCGAAGGTGTGGTGGGCGCCGCCACCGGTCATCATCCGCACCGCCGCGGCGGGCTTCCCTCCTGACGCGTCGACGACGTCGTCGGCACCGAACCGGACTGCTCGCTCGAGCGCGCCGGGGTAGACGTCGACGCCGATGACGTGCGCGCCCACGACCTGCTTGAGGATCGTCATCGCGTGCAACCCGAGTCCGCCGAGCCCGAAGACGACGGCCGTCTCGCCGCGCTGCACGCCGGAGCGGCGAACGGCGTGGTACGGCGTCGACACGGCGTCGGTGAGGATCGCGCCGGTCGCGAAGTCGACGGTCGCCGGCAGGGGCACCGCGGTACGGGCGGGGACGACGACGTACTCGGCCTGCGACCCGTCCCGCGATATGCCGGGGATCTCCAGGCGCGGGCAGATGCTCTCCCGGTCGGCCGCGCACGCCGGGCAGTCGCCGCAGCCGTACCCCGCGGCGATGCACACCCGGTCGCCCGGAGCGTGCGTCGTCACCAGCTCCCCGACGGCGTCGACCACGCCCGCCGGCTCGTGACCGAGCACGAGCGGCAGCGGCCCGGTGGGGGTGGAGCCGTGGACGAGATGGACGTCCGACCCGCAGAGCCCGCAGGCGCGCACGGCCACCCGGATCTCGGTGGGCCCTGGCTCGGGGACGGGGATCTCGTCCAGGGAGGGGCGGGTCCCCACCGCGTGCAGGCGCACCGCCCGCATGGTTGCGGTCACAGGGTGTCTTGGCGCGGCAGTACGACCTCGTTGCCGATCAGCTGCACCGCCGCAGCGACCGGAATCGCCAGCAGGGCGCCCACTACGCCGAGCAGCGCGCCGCCGATCAGCACCGCGATGATCGTCGCGACGGGAGACACGTCGACGGTCCGCTTCATGACCCGCGGGACGAGGACGTAGTTCTCCACCTGCTGGTAGACGAGGAAGAACGCCGCCGTGATCAGGCCGACCGGCACCGACACGAAGAAGGCGACGGCGACGCACACCATCGCGGCCAGGCTCGCGCCGATCAGCGGGATGAGGTCGAGCAGGGCGACCAGCATCGACAGCGCGACCGGATACGGGACGCCGACGATCAGCAGGAAGATGAACGCCACGACGCCGGCGATCAGCGAGGTCGCGATGTTGCCCAGCACGTAGCCGCCGACGCGGGCGAGGATCTCGTCGGCCAGCAGTCCGACCCGCGGTCGTCTCGAACGGGGGACCAGGCGGTACGCCGACCGCTTCAGGTTCGGGTAGGAGCTCAGGAAGTACAGCGTGAGGATCAGCACGGTCACGACGCTGAAGATCGCGTTGAAGATGCCCTTGACGACGCCGAACGCGCCGCCGACCAGGTTGACGCCCTTCTTCGGCGCCTCGTCGACCTGCTTCTGCAGCTTCGCGACGATGTCGTACTCCTCGTCGAGCTCGCGGAACTGCTTGTTCTTGCGCAGCTCGGTCGCGTACTCGGGGACCTGCTCGAAGAGCTGGGTGCCCTGGTCGGCGATCGGCGGGACGATCGCCGCGCCGAAGCCGACGAACACCAGCACGATCGACGCGAACACGGCGATGACAGCGCGCTGCCTGCGGAGCCCCCGGTTCTGGAACCACTCGACGACGGGGTTGAAGCCGATCGCGAGGAACAGCGCGATGACGATGAGGATGACGATCTGCCGCGCCACGAGGAGTGCGTTCAGCAGGGTGTAGGCGAGCGCGACGCCCAGTGCCGCGGCGAATCCGACCCGGAAGGGGGAGCGTGGCGCTAGTGGGCGCCCGCGCTCCCCGAACGGCTTGTCGTCGGTGGCACCCGCCTCGATCTGGCGGATCGCGGTGTCCAGCAGCGGGTCGTCGTCGTCGACCTCGGCCTGCGCCTTGTCCGCCGCCGCGGTCGCCCGTCGGGCCTCGTCGTCGGCCTCGACCGTTCGCGTGCGCTTCGCCGTCGTGCGAGCGGTGCGGGCGGCGGAGGAGGCGCGCTTGCTCGCCGCCCGCTGCTTGGGCTTGTTCCCCTCGGCGTCCCCCGCCTCCACGGCGGCCTTGCTGGCCGTGTCCGCGGAGCGCGAGACCTCGTCCTCGGCCTGCTCGATCTGCTTCTTGCGCGTCGCCACCGCGGCTCCCTCGCCTCGTCCGAGGCGCCACCGTAGTGGTCAGCCGGTCGCCGGTGCGAAGGTGACCTCACGGGACTCGCAGACCCACTCGTAGCCGAGGCGGCGGTAGATCCCGTTCGAGGTCGGGTTGTCGAGGTCGGTGTAGAGGAAGCACCGCTCGGCGCCCGCGGCGAGCTGGGCCCGGGTGACCGCGGCCGTCACCGCCGCGGCATACCCGCGCCCGCGCTGCTCCGGCGGCGTGTAGACCGGGCCGATCCGCACGCCGCGTGGCGTGCGTCCCCCGACGCCGGCCATCGACACCGGCTCGTCGGCGACGGTCCACAGCGTGATGTCGCCGGCGACGACCCGGGCACGCACCTGGTCGGCCCGCGTCCGCGGGCGCAGATCCAGCTCCGTGCCGAACGCGGTGAACCACGAGTGGACGAGGTCACAGTCGGCGTCTGCCGCGGCCCGGGCGGCGCCGGACGGCGGGCTCGGCTCGATGAGCCGCGACAGGGCGTATACGCCCTGCCGGCGCACCGCCTCGACGGTGTCGCCGGTTCTGGCCCGCCATGCGTCCACGACGGGGTCCACGGCCTCCGGCGGACCGACGACGAGCGGCGGGCGGTAGCCCTCGACGAGGACGCGGTCGACCACCTGGCCCGCCGCGCCCGACGGCAGACCGGTGAGCAGCAGCCCGTGCGGCGGCGTGTGCAGCACCGCGGCCTGCGACTCGCCGTCGCTGATCACGGCGAGCAGCGGCGGGCGGTCGGGCACCAGGCGACCGCTGATCAGCGACGAGATCACCGCGAGCGCGAGGTTGTATCTCGG
The DNA here is from genome assembly GCA_035536955.1 of Mycobacteriales bacterium. Lineage (GTDB taxonomy): Bacteria > Actinomycetota > Actinomycetes > BP-191 > BP-191 > DATLNF01. The sequence goes on from DATLNF010000125.1 coordinate 10,475, forward strand.
CTCGTCCGAGTCCAGCAGGGGGAGCACGCGCGCGGCGTACTCCGTCACGTCGTCGTAGGTGACGAGTTCCATGGCGGCACGTTACGGGTGGGCGCAAGCGGGATTCGCGCCGCGATGCGGTCAGGCGTCGCGGAACCGGTTGATGGCGGTGAGGTGCTGCTCTCGCTTCGCGGTGTCGCGGACGCCGAGGCCTTCCTCCGGCGCGAGACACAGGACGCCGACCTTGCCCTGGTGCACGTTGCGATGCACGTCGAGCGCGGCCTGCCCGGTCTCCTCCATCGGGTAGGCCTTCGACAGCGTCGGGTGGATGGCGCCCTTCGCGATCAGCCGGTTGGCCTCCCAGGCCTCGCGGTAGTTCGCGAAGTGCGAGCTCTTGATGGTCTTGAGGTTCATCCAGAGGTAGCGGTTGTCGTACTGGTGCATGAACCCGCTGGTCGACGCGCAGGTGACGATGAGGCCGCCCTTGCGCGCGACGTACACGCTGGCGCCGAACGTCTCTCGGCCGGGGTGCTCGAAGACGATGTCGGGGTCGTCGCCACCCGTGAGCTCGCGGATCTTCGCGCCGAATCGCTGCCACTCCTTGGGGTCCTGCGTCTGCTCGTCCTTCCAGAACGTGTAGCCCTCCGCGTTGCGGTCGATGACGTGCTCCGCGCCCATCGCGCGACACAGCTCGGCCTTCTCCGGCGATGAGACGACGCAGACCGGGATCGCGCCGCCGTTCAGCGCGAACTGCACGGCGTAGGAGCCGAGGCCGCCGCTCGCGCCCCAGATCAGCACGACGTCGCCCTGCTTCATGTCGGCGCCGTTCTTCGACACCAGCTGCCGATACGCCGTGGAGTTGACCAGGCCGGGGCAAGCGGCCTCCTCCCACGTCAGGTGTGCGGGCTTCGGCATCAGCTGGTTGGCCTTCACCAGCGCGAGCTCGGCGAGGCCGCCGAAGTTGGTCTCGAAGCCCCAGATCCGCTGCTCGGGGTCGAGCATCGTGTCGGAGTGGCCGTCAGGGTGCTCCAGCTCGACGGAGAGGCAGTGCGCGACCACCTCGTCGCCAGGCTTCCAGGCGTTCACCCCGGGACCGGTGCGCAGCACCACGCCGGCGAGGTCCGAGCCCACGACGTGGTACGGCTGATCGTGGCGCTTGGTCAGCGGCGACAGCCGTCCGTACTTCTCGAGGAACCGGAAGGTGGACACCGGTTCGAAGATCGAGGTCCAGACCGTGTTGTAGTTCACCGCGCTGGCCATCACGGCGACGATCGCCTCGCCCGGGCCGAGCTCCGGCGTCGCCACCTCGTCCACGTGGAGGGCTTTCCGCGGGTCCTTCTCGCGCGTGGTCAGCCCGGCGAACATCTCCTGCTCGTCCTTGCGGACCACGACGCCGCGGTAGGACTCCGGGACCGGCAGCGCCGAGAAGCCCTCAGCCGTGGTGTCGCCGGCGAGCACCGCGGCGAGGATGTCCTTCACGTGGCCTCCCAGAAGTTCCGTGGGACGCGGATGTTACCGACCGGTACGACGGGGGACGAACCCGGGTGCAATGTGCGCCGTTCGGCGCAGGAGTCGGTCGACGCACGGCGTAGTAGTTCAGCATCTAGCTCTCGGAGGCTTCTCATGCGCGCACGTGCCGTCCTGCCAGTGCTCGCCACCCTGACCACGCTCCTCGTCGCGCCCGCGTGGGCCCACCACGACTGCGGCAACGAGAAGAGCCAGGACAAGAAGGAGCGCGAGGCCTGCGAGAAGGCGCGCGAGGAGCGTAAGCGCGAGCGTGAGCGCGAGGTGCGCGAGCGCGGCCGCAGCGGTAAGGACGCCAAGGGCGGCAAGGGCGGCAAGGGCGGTCAGTACACCCCGCCCCCGCCGCCGCGCGAGGAGTGGAACGAGGTCGAGACCGCTCGCACCGAGCTGCGGGTCGCGGTGTCGGCGGAGCTCGTCGCCGACTGGGTGCCCAACCGCTACCAGGTCGCGCTCAGCGGCGGCAAGGCGACCGTGTTCATCACCGCCCGCACCTTCCAGGGCGAGGGCGGCGTGACCACGGTCCTGCACGAGGCGTCGGTCGCCATCACCGCACCGGACCGCAGCGCCGGGGTGCACTCCTACCTGCTGTGGCAGGTCACGGACGCGCCGTGGCTCGCGAAGAAGCTGGAGCGGGTGGGTCTGCCGATGCACCAGCTGTCGGCGCCGTACACCAGCACCTCCGCCGGACTGGCCGCCCAGGTCCGGGCCTCGGTGTCGCTCGGCGACGTCGTCTACTCCTTCGAGGGCTCGGTGCAGGAGTCGGCCGGCGCGTCGACCGGCACCCCGACGGTCATCTGGTACGACGGCTTCCTCGGCACCGTCCGCGCGGGCACGACGTGCACGACCGCGTGCGGGACGCCGGCTCAGGGCGTGGTCGTGCTGTCCGCCGAGCCCGACTCGCGGGTCGGCGCGTACATGTCGGCCGAGGTCGCCATCACCCCGGTCTCCTTCGTCCGGTCCACCGGCACCACGGTCGCCGTCGTCGTCGGCTAGCTAGCCCCGCCCCCAAGCGGTGATCTTGCTGCCGACCTCCACAGTGACGCCCGTGCGCTGTGGACGAATACAGCAAGATCGCGCGATGAGTGGAGTTTCAGCCTCTGCCGAAGGCGAGCTGCGCGCAGCAGGCCGCTGTCACCTCAGCGGGCCTGCACCAGCTCGGTGAGCACCCCACCCACCCCCTTGGGATGCAGGAAGGCGATCGAGGCGCCCATCGAGCCGTGCCGCGGCCGCTGGTCGACCAGCGGGACACCCAGCAGGCCGAGCTCCTCGAGCGACGAGGCGACGTCGTCGACGCCGTACCCGATGTGGTGCACGCCCTCCCCGTTGCGGGCGAGGAACTTGCCGACCGGAGAGTCCGGCCGCGTCGGCTGGAGCAGCTGCACGTACGACCCAGGCGCCACGAGGAGCATCGCCTCGTGGACACCTTGCTCCTCGTTCGTCTCGCGGTGGGCGACGGTCAGCCCGAAGGTGGTCTCGTAGAACGAGACCTTCTCCTCGAGGTCGTGGCAGGCGATCCCGACGTGGTCGATGCGGGTGAGCACGAGGGCCTCGCTGGGTGTCGGCGACAGGAGACTCGTATCCTGTCGGGTGGATGGCACCTGACGCACGAGGGAGGTCGGCCGTGGCCGGTTCCGTGATCGTCTCCGGCGCGCGCACGCCGATCGGGAAGCTGCAGGGCGCGCTGGCGCCGTTCGCGGCGGTCGACCTCGGCGGCGTGGCGATCAAGGCCGCGCTCGAGCGCGCCGGCATCACCGGCGAGCAGGTCGACTACGTGATCATGGGGCAGGTCCTGCAGGCGGGGGCCGGCCAGATCCCCTCGCGACAGGCCGCGGTGAAGGCCGGGATCCCGATGACCGTCCCGTCGATCACGATCAACAAGGTGTGCTTGTCCGGTCTCGACGCGATCGCGCTGGCCGACCAGCTCATCCGGGCCGGCGAGTACGACGTCGTCGTGGCGGGCGGCATGGAGTCGATGACCAATGCGCCGCACCTGCTGCCGGGCGCGCGGCAGGGCTTCAAGTTCGGCAGCACGACGCTGCTCGACTCGATGGCTCACGATGGGCTGTTCTGCGCGTTCGACCAGGTCGCCATGGGCGAGTCGACGGAGACCTACAACAAGAAGCTCGGCATCTCGCGTGTGGAGCAGGACGAGTTCTCGGCCCGCTCGCACGAGCGCGCGGCAGCGGCGATGAAGGACGGGCGGTTCGACGAGGAGATCACGCCCGTCCCGGTGCCCCAGCGCAAGGGCGACCCGCTCCTCGTCACCGAGGACGAGGGTGTCCGGCCGGGGACGACAGCGGAGTCGCTCGCGAAGCTCCGCCCGGCGTTTGCCGCCGACGGGACGATCACCGCGGGCTCGGCGTCGCAGATCTCCGACGGCGCGTGCGCCGTCGTCGTGATGTCGCGCGCCAAGGCCGAGGAGCTCGGCGCCACCGTCATCGCGGAGATCGGCGCCCACGGCGTGGTCGCCGGGCCCGACGCGTCGCTGCAGTCGCAGCCGTCGAACGCGATCAAGGCCGCGCTCGCGCGCGAGGGTCTCACCCCCGACCAGCTCGACCTCGTCGAGATCAACGAGGCTTTTGCCTCCGTCGGGATCCAGTCGATGAAGGAGCTCGGGCTCGACGCCGAGCGGGTCAACGTCGACGGCGGGGCGATCTCGCTCGGGCACCCGATCGGGATGTCCGGCGCGCGGATCGCCCTGCACCTCGCGTTCGAGCTGCGCCGCCGCGGCGGTGGCGTCGGCGCGGCGGCCCTCTGCGGTGGCGGCGGGCAGGGCGACGCCCTCGTCCTGCGCGTCACCGGGTGAGCGGGCCGACCGCCGTACCGTCGCCCGTTCGTCCCGCTCGTCATGACGTCGTGGTCCTGGTCGAGCGGGCGTGCGCCGGCGAGGCCCGTGCCGTCGGTCGGCTGATCTCCCTCGTCGAGGATGCCTCCCCGCAGCTGCGCGAGGTGATGGCCGCTCTCGCGCCGCGGACCGGCCACGCCCGGGTGGTCGGGCTCACCGGCTCGCCCGGCGTCGGCAAGTCGACGACCACCGCGGCGCTCGTCACGGCGTACCGCGCGCTGGGCAAGCGGGTCGGCGTCCTGGCCGTCGACCCGTCGTCGCCGTTCTCCGGTGGGGCGCTGCTCGGCGACCGGGTGCGGATGCAGGACCACGCCACCGACTCGGGGGTGTTCATCCGCTCGATGGCGTCGCGTGGTCACCTCGGCGGGCTGGCGTGGGCGACGCCGCAGGCGCTGCGCGTCCTCGACGCGGCCGGCTGCGACGTCGTGCTCGTCGAGACGGTCGGCGTCGGCCAGGCGGAGGTCGAGGTCGCCTCGCACGCCGACAGCACGGTCGTCCTGCTCGCCCCCGGGATGGGGGACGCGATGCAGGCGATGAAGGCGGGCATCCTCGAGATCGCCGACCTCTACGTCGTCAACAAGGCCGACCGCGAGGGTGCGGACAACACGGTTCGCGACCTTCGCAACGCGATGTCGCAGGGGGACGGGCCGCACGCCGGCTGGCGGCCGCCGATCCTCAAGACCGTCGCGGCGAACGGCACCGGCGTCGCCGAGGTGCTGAGCGCCCTCGACGACCACCACGCCTGGCTCGAGTCGAGCGGTGAGCTCGGCCGCCGGCGGCAGGTCCGCGCCGCCGCCGAGATCGAGGCGATCGCGATCACCTCACTTCGCGAGCGCCTCGGCGACCTGCACGGCGGCTCCGCGCTCGACGACCTCGCGGCTGCTGTCGTCGCGGGCACGACCGACCCCTACACCGCCGCCGACTCCCTGGTCGCGACAGTCACCGGATGACGCCGCAGTGGTACGTCGGTCGGCACACCCTTGATGACCGGCCATCAGGCACGACGCCGGAGCCGGATCAGCGAACTGCTCGTCAGATCGTCGTCGCATTCGTCGCTTTCCAGCTCTTCGGCGCAGTTGCTGCAGCCGCGATGCTCCGAGATCCGTGGCCGGTAGCTCCCATAGCGGTGCTGGGAGGGCTCATCTCGGGCGTGCTTTTCGACACGGCGATGCTGCGTCCGTGGGCTCGAGCGTATGGCGAGCGGATCTGGCTGCTGATGTTCTTTCCGTGGGCAGCACGGCGCACCCCCGCACGCGTCGAGTGGGCGCTGCACGACGCGTACCGGCCGTCGCGGATCCGCGCGACCGCGCGCGCAACGGGCTGGCCGGTCCGCCACGTGTACGCCGTGTGCGCCCTTTCGCTCATCGCAGCGCTAACGGCGGTCGGCTTCCTCTTTGCCGGCGTGGGTCTCGAGGCGTCGCCTGAGTAATTCGGCCGGGCTTGGTGACTCAGCTGAGCATGGCGACCGGCGGGGCGCGGACAGGGGTGCCGGCTGGGTTCCACAGGGTCCAGGCGCTGCCGGGTGTTCCGGTGAGGGTCCAGCCTCTGTCGAGCAGGTGGTGGTGATACCGGCAGAGCAGGACGAGGTTGTCGAGGTCGGTGAGCCCGCCGTCTTCCCAGGCCACGAGGTGATGCGCGTCGCACCACCGCGGTGGCCGGCCGCAGATCACGCAGCCTCGGTCCCGGGCGGCGAGCGCCCGCTTCTGCGCCGGCGTTGCCGTGCGGACGGTGCGGCCGAGGTCAAGCGGCAGCGTCTGGCCGCGGTAGAGCAGCCGGGCGATGGCCGCGTCGTGGGCGAGCCGGGCGAGGGTGGTCAGGTCGACGATCTCGCCGGTGTGCTCGAACGTCGCCGGCTCCAGCCCGGGCAGCGGTGCCGCTGCCACGGCGTCGGCGGCCAGGCTGCCGCGGCCGAAGCGGCGGGCCGCGGCGAAGGTGTCGACGTTGACGTGCACCACGATCTGCGGCTTCGACCCACCGCTGTCGGGCAGCGCCGAGGCGTCCAATGCGGCACGGAGGAGGTCGTAGAGCCCGTCGTGGCGGCGCTGCGCCGCGGTGCGCACGTCTTCGGGGCCGGCCGGGGCGCTCACCGCGTCCAACGCGACGAGCAGCGCCTCGCCGACCAGCGGCGTCAGCAGGCCTCTCACCGCGACCATCCCACCGAGGGTGCGGGAGGCGAACAGGGTGCGGGCCTCGTCCCGGTCAGCCCGCTCCCGCGCATGCCGGCGGGCGTCGACGGTGGCGCGGAACCGCTCGGTGACCAGCCGCAGCCGGCCCGGGTCGAGCCGCTCCGCCGCGTCGAGCAGCACCGGCTCCGCCTCCGCCACCAGCGCTGGGTCCAGGCCGTCGGTCGCGGCGAGCATCGCCCGCACGTGCCCGAAGCCGATCCGCCCGTCGAGGAACGCCGCCGCCGTACCGGGCAGCTCGCCGGCGTGCAGCGCCCGGGCGGCGTGGACGCGGCCGTGCGCGTCGCCGTGGCCCATCCGCGCCACCCCGACCAGCCACGCCCCGGTCGACGTCGCCGCCTCGGCCTGCGCCAGCCCGTGCCGGTCCAGATGCCCCACCAGCCGGGTCACCTGCGCGTCGAGGCGGGCCTGCTGCCCCACCAGGTCGACCAGCAGGTCCCGTGCGGCGGCCAGCGGCAGGTCGGTCAGATCGGTCGCGGCGAGCTCGTCCAGCGCCGACCCGAGACCGCTCACCGCCACCTCCCCGCACCGCTGGATCGAACGTCTGTTCGACCTCTACGTTACCGGCCGCCGCCGACAGAAAACGCGGTGGCGCAGAGCTTGTGGGAATCGTCGCCGGCGGGCCTCGCGAGAAGGCGAAAATGCCGTCCGCTTTCGCCGTACCTGGGCGGGTAGTACTGCGTTAGTCCTTTGTAGCTACCGCGTCGGCATCGAGACGACGATGCGGTTGTTGATACGGAGTACACCCCCTCCGACTCGCTGGGAGACCCTGCATGCGCAAGGCCATCTACGCCCTCACCGCCGCCACGCTCGCGCTCGGCGCGGCCGCTTCCACGCAGGCGCAGGCCGCCGGCGAGCTCATCCAGCCGGGCGTGTACTCGGAGAGCTCGGTGGGCGGCTGCACCTTCAACTTCGTCTACGACGGCGTTGGCGCGCAGGCCGGCAAGACCTACATCGGCACCGCCGCACACTGCGTCGCGGAAGTCGGCGACCAGGTGACGCTGGGCAGCGGGGAGCTCGTCGGCACCGTGGCCCACCTCGGTGACGAGAACTCCACCGCGCTGGACTACGCCTTCGTCGAGGTGCGCAGCGAGCTGCTCAGCCGGGTCCGCGCCGCCGTCAAGGGGTATCCGTCGTACCCGAAGGGGATGACGAGCCCGCAGGACACCGCTCTCGGCGACACCATCCAGCTGTCCGGGTACGGCGTGGGCTACGGCGCCACCGCTCTGACGCAGGAGAAGCGCATCGCCGTCATGGGCTACGACGACGCCGCGATCCACGACGTCGCGGGTCCGATCCACTTCGGCGACTCCGGCGGCCCGCTGGTGCACGCGAAGTCCGGCAAGGCGCTGGGCATCGTCAGCCGACTCTGCTTCGGCGTCTGCTCCGAGGAGGGCCCGACGGTCGCCGGGCTGATCGCCGCCGCCGCCGAGAACGGGTTCACCGTCCAGCTGCGCACCGTCTGAGACCCGCTCGTCGCACCGGCCCCAGGTTGACCCGACCTGGGGCCGTTCCGTACCCTGACCTTTCGTGCGCGCCGCGGGCGTGCGCGCTCGCATGCCCACCACACCGCGTCAGGAGCTCCACCGTGTACGCCATCGTCAAGACCGGCGGCAAGCAGTACAAGGTCGCTGTCGGCGACGTCCTCGAGGTCGAGAAGCTCGACGTCGAGCAGGGCGGCTCGGTCACGCTCCCCGCGCTGCTGCTCGTGGACGGCGCGGACGTCACGAGCGAAGCCGGTGCGCTCAAGGGCGTGTCGGTCACCGCTGACGTCGTCGGGGCGACCAAGGGCCCGAAGATCCGCATCCACAAGTTCAAGAACAAGACCGGCTACCACAAGCGCCAGGGTCACCGGCAGAAGTACACCCAGATCAAGGTGACCGGCATCGAGAGCGGGAAGTAGCGATGGCTCACAAGAAGGGCGCGTCCTCCTCGCGCAACGGCCGTGACTCCAACCCGCAGTTCCTCGGCGTGAAGCGGTACGGCGGTCAGGCGGTCAACGCCGGCGAGATCCTGGTCCGCCAGCGCGGCACCAAGTTCCACCCTGGCGACCTGGTCGGCCGTGGCGGCGACGACACCCTGTTCGCGCTCGCCGCGGGCCAGGTCACGTTCGGCCTCAAGCGCGGTCGCAAGACCGTCAGCATCGTCCCGGCGGAGTAGCCCGCCGTACGACGTCAGCGTTCGAGAGGGCGGGCCGGGACTTCCGGGCCCGCCCTCTCGCCTTTCCACCTTGAGGAGGTGACCCGAGATGGCTGTCGAGTTCGTCGACCGCGTCACGCTCTACGCGAGCGCCGGTGACGGCGGCCCCGGGTGCGCCTCGATCCACCGGGAGAAGTTCAAGCCGCTCGGCGGCCCCGACGGGGGGAACGGGGGCAGCGGCGGCGACGTCGTCCTCGTCGTCGACCCGAACGTCACGACGCTCATCGCCTACCACCACCGGCCGCACCAGAAGGCCACCTCCGGCAAGCCGGGCCAGGGCTCGCACCGGCACGGTGCCGACGGCCAGTCGCTCGTCCTGCCGGTGCCGGACGGCACGGTCGTCAAGAGCGCCGACGGCGACCTGCTCGCCGACCTCGTCGGGCCCGGCTCCCGGTACGTCGTGGCGCAGGGCGGCCGGGGCGGCCGCGGGAACGCCGCGCTCGCCTCGACCCGGCGCAAGGCTCCTGGGTTCGCCGAGCTGGGCGAGCCGGGCAGCGCCGCCGACGTCGTCCTCGAGCTGAAGTCGGTCGCCGACGTCGCGCTCGTCGGCTTCCCGAGCGCGGGCAAGTCCTCCCTCATCTCGGTGCTCTCCGCGGCGCGGCCGAAGATCGCCGACTACCCCTTCACGACGCTCGTGCCCAACCTCGGCGTGGTCACGGCGGGCGAGACGGTGTTCACCGTCGCCGACGTGCCCGGGCTGATCCCGGGTGCGGCGCAGGGCCGCGGCCTCGGCCTCGAGTTCCTCCGCCACGTCGAGCGCTGCAGCGTCCTCATCCACGTCGTCGACGCGGCGACTGAGGAGCCCGGGCGTGACCCGCTCAGCGACATCGACGCGATCGAGGACGAGCTCGCGCAGTACGGCGGACTCGAGGGCCGCCCGCGCCTGGTCGTCCTGAACAAGGTCGACGTCCCGGCCGCCCGCGAGCTCGCCGAGATGGTGCGCCCGGCGATCGAGGAGCGCGGTCTCGCGGTCTTCGTGACGTCGGTGCCGACCCACGAGGGGATCCAGCAGCTCGCCTACGCCATGGCCGAGGCGGTCGCCGCCGCACGCGCCGCCGCGCCCGAGGCGGCGCCGACCCGCGTCGTGCTGCGCCCCAGGGCCGTCGACGACGCCGGGTTCACGGTCACGGCGACCGAGGACGGCTTCGTCGTCCGGGGTGAGAAGCCCGAGCGCTGGGTGCGCCAGACCAACTTCGACAACGACGAGGCCGTCGGCTACCTCGCCGACCGGCTGGCGCGGATCGGCGTCGAGGCCGAGCTGCAGCGGCTCGGCGCGGAGGCCGGCGCCGCCGTCACGATCGGCGACTGGACCTTCGACTGGGAGCCGGCGACCGAGCCGGGTTACCTGCCAGGGCCGCGCGGCACCGACCGGCGGCTGGACCCGGGCCAGTGACCGGTCCGCGCGCGGACGTCGCCACGTCCCGCCGGGTGGTCGTCAAGGTCGGGTCGTCGTCGCTGACGACGGCTGACGGCCGGCTGGACGACGCCCGGGTCGACGGAGTGGTCGACGTCCTCGCCGCGGAGCGCACCGCCGGGCGGGTGGTGGTCCTCGTGACGTCCGGGGCGATCGCCGCCGCGATCGGCCCGCTCGGCATGGCCGGGCGGCCGCGCGACCTCGCCACCCTGCAGGCGGCCGCATCCGTCGGCCAGGGGCTGCTCATGCATCGCTACACCGAGTCGTTCCGCCGCCACGAGCTGATCGCCGGTCAGGTCCTGCTCACCGCCGACGACGTCGTACGCCGCGCGCACTACCTCAACGCGCGGCGCGCGCTGGGTCGACTGCTCGCGCTCGGCGTCGTGCCGATCGTGAACGAGAACGACGCGGTGGCGACCCAGGAGATCCGCTTCGGCGACAACGACCGGCTGGCCGCGCTGGTGGCAATGCTCGTCGAGGCCGACCTGCTGGTCCTGCTCTCCGACGTCGACGGCGTGTACGACGCCGACCCGCGGCACGGCGGGTCTCGCCGGCTCGACGAGGTGCGCGATGCGGCCACCATCGACGCCGTCGCGCTCGGGGGCCGGGGCTCGACGGTGTCGACCGGCGGGATGGCGACGAAGGTCGACGCGGCCCGGATCGCCACCGGGAGCGGGGTGCACGTCGTGGTCGGCGCCGCGGCCGAGGCCGCGGCGATCCTGGCGGGTGACCGCGTCGGCACGCACTTCCTGCCGACCGGCCAGCGGACGCGGTCGCGGCTGCTCTGGCTCGCGCACGCGTCGACCCCCCTCGGCCGCCTGGTGCTCGATGACGGCGCTGTGGATGCCGTCGTGTCCCGCCGGATGTCCCTGCTCCCCGCGGGGATCGTCGCGGCGCAGGGCGAGTTCGTCCCGGGCGACCCGGTCGAGCTCGTCGACGGCGCCGGGCGGGCGGTCGCGCGCGGCCTCGTGACGTATGCGTCGGGCGAGCTGCCGGCCGTGATCGGGCGCTCGACCCGCGAGCTCGCCGCCGAGCTCGGCGCGGAGTACGAGCGCGAGGTCGTGCATCGTGACGACCTCGTCGTGCTGTGAGCGACGCGGCGCGCCGGCTGGCCGAGCGGCGGCTCGAGCTGGCGGCGCAGATCACGACGATGGAACGCGACTTCGCCGAGGTGGTCCAGGCGTCCGCCGACTCCAACGCGGACGACGAGCACGACCCCGAGGGCGCGACGATCGCGTTCGAGCGCCAGCAGCTCGCCGCGCTCATCGAGTCGACCCGCGCGCACGTGGCCGAGGTCGACCGCGCGATCGCCGACCTCGCCGCGGGCGGCTACGGGCGTTGCGAGCGGTGCGGCGCCTCGATCGGCGAGGAGCGGCTCGTCGCCCGCCCGTCGGCGCGCACCTGCATCGCCTGCGCCGGGAGCGGCGATAGTCCAGGCGGGCGGAACGCCGGCGGCCCGTCCGGCGTAACCTCGCCCGCATGAGCGAGATCGTGCAGGTGGCGACGCGCGCGCGGACGGCCGCGGCGGCCACCGCGCTGCTGAACCGGACGCAGAAGGACGCTGCGCTGCTCGCCATGGCCGACGCACTCGACGCGGCGACCGCCGACGTGCTCGCCGCCAACGCCGAAGACGTCGACCGGGCGCGCGGCGACGGAACGTCCGCAGCGGTCCTGGACCGGCTGACGCTGACCGAGGAACGGGTGCGGGCCATGGCCGACGGCCTCCGTGACGTGGCGCGGCTGCCCGACCCGGTCGGGGAGGTGGTCCGGGGCGGGACGCTGCCCAACGGGCTGGAGCTGCGACAGGTGCGGGTGCCGCTCGGGGTGATCGGCATCATCTACGAGGCGCGGCCCAACGTGACCGTGGACGCTGCCGGGCTGTGCGTGAAGTCCGGCAACGCGGTGCTGCTGCGCGGCTCGTCCTCGGCATACCGCTCCAACGCCGCACTCGTCGAGGTGCTGTCGCGCGCGGGCTCGGGCGTCGGGCTGCCGGCCGACACGGTGCAGCTGGTGCCGGCCGGCGACCACGACTCCGTGAAGCAGATGATGCGGCTCCGCGGGCTGATCGACGTGCTGATCCCGCGCGGCGGTGCCGGACTGATCCGCAGCGTCGTCGAGGAGTCGACTGTCCCGGTCATCGAGACCGGGGTGGGCAACTGCCACGTGTACGTCGACGCCGACGCCGACCTCGAGGTCGCCCTCGACATCGTCCTCAACGCCAAGACCTCCCGACCGGCCGTGTGCAACGCGGCGGAGTCGCTGCTGGTCCACGCCGACGTCGCGCCCGCGTTCGTCCCGCACATCGTCGCCGCGCTGCAGACAGCCGGGGTCGTCGTCCACGGCGACGCGGAGATCGCCCGGCTCGCGTCCGACGTCGTGCCGGCGACCGACGCGGACCACGCCGCGGAATACCTCGGCCTGCAGATCAGCGCAGCCGTCGTGCCCTCGCTGGACGCCGCGGTCGAGCACATCCGCAGGTACGGGTCGCAGCACACCGAGGCGATCGTTACCCGGTCGCAGGATGCCGCCCGGCGGTTCGTCGCTGCCGTCGACTCCGCCGCCGTCATGGTCAACGCATCGACCAGGTTCACCGACGGCGCGGAGTTCGGGTACGGCGCCGAGATCGGCATCTCGACGCAGAAGCTCCACGCGCGCGGGCCGATGGGCCTGCCGGAGCTGACGACGACCAAGTACGTCGTGACCGGCAGCGGTCACGTCCGATGGTGACCCCCACGGATGCCGACGGCCGCGCCGCGCCGACGCTCGTCGGGTCGCTGGTCCGTGCGCTCGACGAGGCGCCACCGTACGAGCTCGCCGAGGTGCTGCATCAGCACCTGCGCGACAGCGTCCGCGCACGCTCGTGCACGATCCTGCTCGCCGACTACTCCGAGCAGACCCTGGAGCCGGTACCCGCGGCCGGGCTCGCGTCAACCCTGAGCAGCCAGCTGGTCGACGGCTCCGCGGCGGGTGCGGCGTACCGCGAGCAGCGGGTGTTCGCCGTGCCGAGTCACGACGGCAGCGTGCTCTACCTGCCGATCACGCAGCGGCAGGAGCGGATCGGGGTCCTCGAGGTGGACATCCCGGCGGAGTCCGCAGCGGCGCAGGGACACCTCGAGGAGGCCGCTCGGGTCCTCGCCTACGTCATCGCGGCCGCCCGCCGCTACACCGACCGGTTCGAGCGGATCCGGCGTCGCCGCGAGCTGCAGCTCGCCGCGGAGATGCAGTGGGAGCTCCTCCCGGTGCTCGCCT
>DATLNF010000126.1:0-13500 GCA_035536955.1 Mycobacteriales bacterium
GACGCGCTGGTCCGCGAGCGCGATGAACGCGACCAGCAGCGCGCTGATGAGCGCGTGCGGGACGATCGCGAGCGGGTCGCGCGACCCGAGCTCGGCGACCTCGGTGCCACGCGCCGACAGGAGTCCGAACGTGAGCGCGGCCGCCGTGACGGTCGCGAGCAGGGAGAGGCCGAACAGCCGCAGCGCGGCCCGCCCGAGTCGCGCCGCGTTTCGCAGCGCGGCGCCGGCCGCGCGGTCCGCCGGTCCGACGGGAGGCACGACCGACGCGTGGACGACCCGCACGCCGCTCGCGTCCACCGCCGGTGGCGGGGGCACCGGCTCCGCGCGGTGTGCGGCGAGCAGCCGGATGATCGCCAGCACGAGGATCGTGCGGAGCAGCCCCACGACGGGGAACAGCGCCACCTGCGCGCCGTCGGAGACGCCGGCCGTCGGCAGCAGGTCGGGCAGGGCGGCGGCGAGCGCGAGCAGAGCGGTCGGCAAACCCGCGCGACGTACGGCGGAGGCGCCCCGTCGTAGCGCGGTCAGCAGCATCGGGACAGCCTAGAGGCAGCGTCGGCGCGGTCCGCCGGTAGTGTCGCGGGTGTGCTGCGCATTCCCCGCGCGGTGCGCGACGAGATCGTCGCGCACGCCCGCGCCGACCATCCCGACGAGGCGTGCGGCCTCGTCGCGGGGGTCGACGGGCGCCCGACGCGGGTGATCCGGATGACCAACATCGCGCGGTCGCCGACGTTCTACGAGATGGACCCGCTCGAGCAGCTGCGCGCGTTCAACGAGATGGAGGACGGCGGTGAGGAGCTGCTTGTCATCTACCACTCGCACACCGCCACGGAGGCCTACCCGAGCCGCACCGACGTGTCGATCGCCGGCTACCCGGACGCCCACTACGTGCTGGTGTCGACCCGGGAGCCGGACACCGAGGAGCTCCGCTCGTACCGGATCGTCGACGGCGAGGTCACCGAGGAGCCCGTCGAGGTCGGATGAGAGGGAATGCGGGCCGCTGGCTACGGTCTTGTGTCATATGACAGCTGCCATCGACATCAGGAGTGACCCGACCATGCCCGTGCAGGTGCGCGTCCCGACGATCCTGCGGAAGCACACCGGCGGCGCGAAGACGGTGGAAGGCAGCGGCGAGACGCTCGCCGAGCTCTTCGCCGACCTCGACGCGCGGCATCCCGGGCTGCGCGGCGGCCTGCTGACCGAGGGCGGCGAGCTGCACCGCTTCGTCAACGTCTACGTCAACGACGAGGACGTGCGCTTCCTCGGCTCGGTGTCGACCCCGCTGTCCGACGGCGACGTCGTGACCATCCTGCCCGCAGTCGCGGGCGGCTGACCCCGGTCCGAGGTACGCCCGTGGCCCGCTACGACTCGCTGCTCGACTCGCTCGGGCGCACGCCCCTGGTCGGGCTGCCTCGGCTGTCCCCGTCCCCGGAGGTGCGGCTCTGGGCCAAGCTCGAGCAGAACAACCCGACCGGCTCCATCAAGGACCGCGCCGCCTTCGCGATGATCCGCGCCGCGGAGGCGGACGGGCGGCTCCGCGCCGGCTCCACCATCCTCGAGCCGACATCGGGGAACACCGGCATCTCGCTGGCGATGGTCGCCAAGCTGCGGGGCTACTCGGTGATCTGCGTCATGCCCGAGAACACCTCGATCGAGCGCCGGCAGCTGCTCGAGATGTACGGCGCGTCGATCATCACCACGCCGGCCGCGGGCGGGTCCAACGCCGCTGTCGCGCGGGCGAAGGAGCTGGCCGCCGAGAACCCGGCGTACGTCTTCCTCTACCAGTACGGCAACCCGCACAACGCCCAGGCGCACTACGACACGACCGGCCCCGAGATCCTCGAGGACCTGCCGACGATCACCCACTTCGTCGCCGGCCTGGGCACGACGGGGACGCTGATGGGGACCGGCCGTTTCCTCAAGGAGAAGGTGCCGGGGATCCGCGTCGTCGCCGCCGAACCGCGGTACGGCGACCTCGTCTACGGCCTGCGCAACATCGACGAGGGCTTCGTGCCGGAGCTCTACGACGCGTCCGTGCTCGACACGCGGTTCTCGGTGGACAGCCACGACGCGCTGCGTCGTACCCGTGAGCTGGTCGAGCTCGAGGGGATCTTCGCCGGGATCTCCACCGGCGCGATCCTTCATGCGGCGCTCGGCGAGGCCGCGAAGTGCGTCAAGGCGGGCGTGCCCGCGGACATCGCGCTCATCGTCTGCGACGGCGGGTGGAAGTACCTCTCGACCGGCGCCTACACCGGCCGCCTCGACGAGGCGGAGGCCGCGCTCGAGGGCCACCTCTGGGCCTGACCGGCACGGCGGTTCGGCGTGCGAGGCCACGCCGGTTGTGTCAGATTGCGGACACCCCCGCGAATCAGGTTGGACATACTGCCTTGGTGGAAAACGCGCCCATCGGCATCTTCGACTCCGGCGTCGGCGGCCTCACCGTCGCGCGCGCGGTGCTCGACCAGCTGCCGCACGAGCCGATCGTGTACGTCGGTGACACCGCGCACGGCCCGTACGGCCCGCTGCCCCTCGCCGAGGTCCGCCGGCACGCCCTCGCCGTGATGGACCACCTCGTCGACGAAGGCGTGAAGCTCCTCGTGATCGCCTGCAACTCCGCCTCGGCGGCCTGCCTGCGCGACGCCCGGGAGCGCTACGACGTACCCGTGGTCGAGGTCGTGCTGCCCGCGGTGCGGCGCGCCGTCGCCGCGACCCGCAACCACCGCGTCGGCGTGATCGGCACGCAGGCGACGATCGCCAGCCAGGCGTACGACGACGCCTTCGCCGCGGCGCCTGGTGTCGAGCTCACCACCGCCGCGTGCCCGGAGTTCGTCGCCTACGTGGAGCGCGGTGAGACCTACAGCCCGGAGCTGGTCGCCGTCGCGGAGCGCTACCTCGAGCCGCTGATCACCGCCGGCGTCGACACGCTCGTGCTCGGCTGCACGCACTACCCGATGCTCACCGGCGTGATCTCGTGGGTCATGGGCGACAACGTCACGCTGGTGTCCAGCGCGGAGGAGACCGCGAAGGACGTCTACCGCGCACTGGCGGGGCGCGACGCCTTCCGGGACCAGTCGCTGCCCGAACCGCCGCACCGGTTCCTCGCGACGGGGGACCCGGGTCCGTTCGAGCATCTCGGCCGTCGTTTCCTGGGACCGGAGATCACCGCGGTCGAAGGCGCCGCGTTGTCGGGAGTCGGAGGGCACCGCTAGATGGAGCTCAGCGTCCTCGGCTGCGCCGGCACCTTCCCGAGCGCGGACTCGCCCTGCTCGTCGTACCTCATCCGGCACGACGGCTACACGCTCATGCTCGACGCCGGCAACGGCTCGATCGGCGCGCTGCAGAAGGTCGTAGACCTGCTCGACGTCGACGCGGTCGTGCTGAGCCACCTGCATGCCGACCACTGCGTCGACCTCGCGGCGTACAGCTATGCGCGGCGCTTCCACCCCGCGAAGCCGGCGAACCTCCCGGTCTACGGCCCCAAGGGCACGCAGGACCGCATCTGCCAGATCTTCGACACGCCGCCCCGCGACGGGCTCGCGGAGGTCTACGACTTCCACACGGTGAAGCCGGGGCGGCTCGAGCTCGGGCCGTTCACGCTGGACCTCGCGCAGACCAACCACCCGATCGAGTGCAACGCGATCCGGGTGACCGCGGACGGCAAGTCCGTGACCTACTCGGCCGACTCCGCGCCGTCCCGGGACCTGGTCGAGCTCGCCCGGGGCTCCGACCTCTTCCTGTGCGAGTCGACGTGGCTCGACGGCACGCCGATCCCGCCGGACGTGCATATGCGCGCCCGAGAGGCCGGCGAGCACGCCACGCAGGCCGACGTCGGTCGCCTGCTGCTGATCCACACGATCAGCTACCAGGATGACGAGCGCGCCCTCGCCGAGGCCAGCGAAGCGTTCGCCGGCCCGCTCGGGCTCGCCGTAGCCGGCGCCTCATACCCGGTCTGACCCCAACTGACCTTCGTTGCTGGTAGAGCCGGCGGGTCATTACCCCGCCAACGCCACCAGCAATGACGTCCGCGTCCGGATCGCCTCTGCGACCTGAGCCGCGACCCGGTCGGGGTGGCGCCGGATCGCCCGCCCCGTGAACCGCAGGACGAGCCACCCGTCGAGTACGACCAGGTTCTGGCGGTCGAGGTCGTCCTCCCAGTCCTCGCTCAGCAGGTGGTACGCCTTGCCGTCGATCTCGATCGCGATGCGCAGCGCGGGGTAGCAGACGTCGATCCACAGCTGCCGCCCGTCGAGGCGAAGCGGGTAGTTCTGAGCGGGGGCGGGCAGGCCCGCGCGACGAAGCAGCCGGAGGAAGAGGCGCTCCAGCGCTGAACGGTCCCCGCCCTCGATGTCGCACGTGATCTCCACCAGCCGCCGCCGGCCGTTGACCCGACCCATCGCGAATATCGCAGCTCGCAACCGTGTGGGAGTCGTCAAGCCGCGCTGAACGGCAGCGGTCAGCGCAGCACGTGCCCGCCCCGGCCGCATCAGTGCGAACCCGACGACAGCACGCTCGATCCGGATCACCGGAAGATTGCGTCGCATCAGGTGGGATCGAGCAGTCAGCGTCGCCGACCGCGTCACGCGCACCCCGACGAGCCGCGGCGCCGCGACGCCGTGCGGAATGAGCACGTTGATGAGCTTGTCTTCGAAACCGGTCATCCCGAAGATCACCATCGCGGTCGCGGCAGCCACGACAGCCGCGTCCCCGCACGCCGCGAGCGCCGCCGCGCATCGAGTCTCGAACGACAGCGGTCCGGTGTAGGCGCAGTAGACGCCGTGGTGCACCCGTTGCCATCGGCGTGCGTCGAGCTGCGTCCGCGCGTAGTCCCGCGAGAAGCCGAGGGCTCGGAGGCGCTCGGCGCTCACGACGGCGTGGTGCTCGCGCAGCCACCGATTGAGTGCGCGGATCTGCGCGGGAGAGGGCATGAACCAACGGTCGCAGCGGGACACGCATGGGGGTGACGGCGCCGCAGGACTGTGGAGAACGCGGTGCTGGTGAACCTAGCGGGCTATTACCCCGCTAGGTCCACCAGCACTGGATGGCTCAGCGTCAGGCGGCGTTGCGGCGGCGCAGGACCACAGCGAGCGCCGTGGCACCCAGCGCGATGATCGCGAGTGCAGCAGGCGCACCGGTCGCGGGGAGCGGGCGCGGCTTCTGCGGAGCAGGCTTCGCCGGGGGCACCGGCGCGTTGCCGACCGGTCGCGGCGCGGCGAGCGCCGCACCGGGGTAGACCGTCGCCCACGCGCTGCGGCCGAAGGTGGCCGCGAAGATCTTGTTCGACTTCGCGTGGTAGCGGATGTCGGTCACCGGCACCTGCGGCAGGTTGCCGCCGACGCTCAGCCAGGTCGCGCCCTTGTCGCGGCTGATGAACACACCGACGTCGGTGCCCACGATGAGGTCGTTGCCCTTGACGATGATGTCGCTCACCGGCGCGTCCGGCAGGTTCCCCGAGATGTCCGCCCAGGTGTCACCCTGGTCGTAGGACGCGAGGACGTGCGGCTTGCTGTCCGCGGATCGGTAGCCGGAGAAGGTCAGGTAGATCTTCTGCGGGTCCTGGAGGTCGATCGTCAGCCGGGAGACGTACCCGCGTGGGACGAACAGGTCGCTGGACAGCTTGGTGAACGACGCACCGGCGTCCGTCGAGCGCCACACGTTGCCGTCGTCGGTGCCGACCATGATGAGCCCGGTGTCGACGTCGGTGACGTCGAGCGCGCTGATCGTGCCGTAGTTGCGGAACAGCGGGTTGGGCTCGGCGCCCGCGCCGTTGGAGAAGTCGAGCGGGGAGCCGGACACGAGCTCGAAGTCGCGGCCGTTGTTCTCCGACCGGTAGAGCTGCGTGCCACCGGTGTAGACGATCTCCGGGTTGACCGGGTCGAGCTCGACCGGCGTGAACCAGTTGCTGCGGTTGGCGCAGACCAGCGCGCACACGTTGGGGCCGTTGAACGCCTCGCCCTGGCCGTCGAAGTAGACAGAGCAGGCGCCGTACTGCGAGCAGCCGTAGTAGATCGAGCCGTCCTGCGGGTTGATCACCGCGGCGAGGCCGTCGCCGCCGTGGTAGCTGACCCACTCGTCCGGGCTGCCCTTCTCGCTGGCGGCGCCGAACGACTTGTTGACGCCGTTGTCCTGCAGGCCGGCAACGAGGTTGGTCTCGTCGGACTCGTCGACGTCGATCGAGTAGAGCTGGCTGTACGGCTCGTAGACCGCCTTCTCGAAGTTCGCGCCGTTGTCGTCGGAGCGGTAGACGCCGCCGTCGTTGCCGACGTAGAGCCGGCCCGGCACCTTCGGGTCGTAGGCGAGGCCGTGGTGGTCGGCGTGGCCGGCCGGGGCGTTGCCCCACGTGAGGCCGCCGTCCGTCGTCTCGGACATGTTCACGCCGGTCGCGAACACGTGGTTCGCGTCCTCCGGGTCGACGTAGAGGCGGCCGAACCACCAGCCGTAGACGAACGAGCCGGTGACCAGCTCGACGCCGGCGCCGACGCCGGTGAACAGCGCCCCGCCGTCGTTGCTCGTGTAGAACCCGGCGAAGGCGCCGACCTCGGTCGACTTGTAGGCGTAGACGCGGCCCGGCTGCGTGGGTGCGTAGGCGATGCCGATGCGCCCCTCGCTCGGGTTGGACGCGAACGCCGGACCGCCGCTGCGGGCCCAGGTGGCGCCGCCGTCGGTCGAGCGGTAGATCCCGGTGCCGACGCCGGTGTAGTAGCGCCGGTCGGGCTCGCGGTAGTTCTCCCACATCGTGGCGAGCATGTTCTGCGAGTCGTTCGGGTCGATCGCGACGTCGACGGCGCCGGTGCGCGCGTTGTCGCCCTCGAGGACGAGCTCCCAGGTGTCGCCGCCGTTCTCGGACCGGTAGACGCCCCGCTCGCCGCCCTCCTGGTAGAGGTGCCCGACCGCCGCGACGAACACGCGGTTGGGCGCCTTCGGGTCGACGACGATGCGCCCGACGCGGTTGGTGCCCTCGAGCCCGAGGTGCTCCCAGGTCTTGCCGCGGTCCTTGCTCCGGTAGACGCCGTTGCCGCCGTACGTCGTCGACCCACCGCCCGGGCCGGCCTCGCCGGTCCCGACGTAGAGGACGCCGGTCGGGGACATGGTCATGGCGCCCATGGTCTGCAGGTTGCTGGCGGGCCAGATCGGCTCGAACCGGCGTCCCGCGTCCTTGCTCACCCACACGCCGCCGCTGGCCGGCAGCGCGTAGACCGTGTCCTTGAGGACCGGGTCGACGGCGACGTCGAGGATCCGGCCGCCGATGTTGGTCGGGCCGACCATCTCCCACGTGGCCGCGGCCACGTCGGGCGCCGCCTGGGCGGTCTGGGCGCGGAGGGCGTTGGCCGCCTGGATCGCCCGCTGGTAGGCCCCGGCCGGCACCGTGCCGCGCACGGCGTCCATGGGGCTCATGTCGTCGGCGAGGGAGTTGACGCCCAGCTCGCCGTCGGTGGGCATGGCCGGCTGGAGGACCGAGGCCCCCGCCGACGTCACTCCCTCGACGGCCGGGGCCGGACCGCGCCCGGGCGTGGCGACGGCCACCGCGAGCATGGCTGGCAGGGCGAGCAGGGCGGCGCGGGAACGAAGCGACAGACGCATAGCGGGGCACCCCAGGGGGAGGGAAATCGGATATTGCAGACATTCAACGCTCAGGGCGGCCGTTCCTTCCCGATCCGCGCCCGGAGGTTCCCGAGTGTCGCCGCCGAGCGCTGTGCCGGGTGGCGGCGTGCGGGGCAGGTACGACGGTGGCGGTGCCGAACAGATGGCCATGCGCCGACTGCCCCTGCTCCTCGCTGCGCTGGCCCTGGCGGCAGTGGGCTCGCCCGCCGTGGGCGCGCCACGGGCCGCCGTACCGGGTCCGCCCGCGCCCGGGCCTGGCTACGTCGCGACCGACAACGTGAGCTGGCTGGGCAACATCGCGATCAACACCGACAGCGCGGGCGCTCGGATCGTCGGCAAGCACCTCTACATCACCGAGGACCGCGGCCTGACGATCTACGACATCAGCGATCCCGAGCTGCCGAGCCTGCTGTCGTTCCTGCCGGTGCCGCAGAAGCCGTACTACACGGAGGAGGACGTCGACACCAACGGCAAGGTCCTCCTGATCGGCGGCTACGGCACGCTCAACGTGATCGACGTCCGCAACCCGAAGGCGCCCAAGGTGACCTTCCAGCTCGCCGGCGCGGACGACCACACCATCAGCTGCGTCCTCGACTGCCAGTACGCCTACGGCAACTCGGGCCTGATCGTCGACCTGACCGACCCCGAGGGCCCGGAGGTGAAGGGCGACTGGGCCAAGGGCACCCGGGCCCCGGAGGGCGGTCACGACGTCACCGAGGTCGCGCCGGGGCTCGTGGTGACCTCCAGCAACCCGGTGCTCTACCTCGACGCCCGCAAGAACCCGCTCCGCCCGGCCGTCATCGCCACCGGCGCGCTGCCGGACGACCGCTACATGCACGGCAACCTGTGGCCGCGCGGGGGCAAGGACCGGTGGCTGATCGCCGGCAGCGAGTCGCGCGGCAACTGCACCCCGGATGCCGGCGGGCTCATGACCTTCGACACCCGCGGCTGGGAGAGGACCAGGAAGTTCCGCCTCGTCGACGACTTCCGGCTCGGGACTGGCCTGCCGACCGATGGCAACTCCCCGTACGACCAGTACTGCGCGCACTGGTTCAGCGCGCACCCGAGGTGGCGCGACGGCGGGCTGCTCGCGATGGGGTGGTACGAGCACGGGACGAGGTTCTTCGACGTCGCGCGCAAGGACGGCACGATCACCGAGCTGGGCTGGTTCGCCCCCGTCGGCGGGTCGACCTCCGCGGCGTACTGGGTCACCGACGAGATCGTGTACGCCGTCGACTACCAGCGCGGGATCGACATCCTGCGCTTCTCCGGCAAGCCGTCGTCCCGGGTCGTGACCGTCGCCGGCACCGGCGCCGGCGCAGCACCGAAGCGTCCGGCCGGGCCGCGCGTCCGGTTCGAGGGAGCGACCACGCGCCCGTCGTCGTACGTCTGCCCCGTCCCCGCGTAGGCTCGCCCGGCTGACCGACCAGCCGAGCGCGAGGAGCAGCACCCGTGGCGCGACCCGACGGACGAGCACCGGACGAGCTCCGCCCGGTGACCCTGACCCGCGGCTGGCTCAGCCACGCCGAGGGCTCGGTGCTGGTCGAGTTCGGCGGCACCCGCGTGCTCTGCGCGGCCTCGGTCGAAGAGGGCGTCCCGCGCTGGCGGAAGGGGAGCGGCCTCGGCTGGGTCACCAGCGAGTACGCGATGCTGCCGCGCGCGACGCACACCCGCAGCGCCCGCGAGTCGGTCAAGGGCCGCATCGGCGGGCGCACGCACGAGATTTCCCGGCTGATCGGCCGGTCGCTGCGGGCATGCATCGACCTGAAGGCGCTCGGCGAGAACACGATCCAGCTCGACTGCGACGTCCTGCAGGCCGACGGCGGCACCCGCACCGCGGCGATCACCGGCGCGTACGTCGCGCTCCAGGACGCGGTCACCCTGCTCGGCACGCGCGGCCGGCTCGCCGGGCAGGCGATCGTCGGCTCCGTCCAGGCCATCAGTGTCGGGATCGTCGGCGGCCAGCCCGTGCTCGACCTCGACTACACCGAGGACGTCTCCGCAGACGTGGACATGAACGTCGTGATGACCGGAGCGGGCGGGATCGTCGAGGTGCAGGGCACGGCCGAGGGGGCGACGTTCGACCGCCCCCTGCTCGACCGCCTGCTCGACCTCGCCACCGCGGGGTGCGCGGAGCTCGCGCTCCTCCAGCAGATCGCGCTGGAGACTCCGCTGCCGGCCGCCGCCGCACCCGGGACGACCTTCCGCGGATGAGCGCGGCCAGGGTGGTTCTGGCGACCCGCAACCCGGGGAAGGTCGTCGAGCTCCGCCGCATCCTCGCCGAGGAGCCGGCGCTGGCCGGCGTCGACGTCGAGCTGGTCGGCCTCGAGGAGTTCCCTGACGCGCCCGATGTTGAGGAGACCGGTACGACGTTCGCCGAGAACGCGCTGCTCAAGGCGCGCGCGATCGCCGAGCACACCGGCCTGGCCGCGGTCGCCGACGACTCGGGCCTGTGCGTCGACGCCCTCGACGGCGACCCGGGCGTGCGCAGCGCGCGGTGGGCGGGCGAGCCCTCCGACGACGTGGCCAACCTCGATCTGGTGCTGCGCCAGGTCGCCGAGGTGCCCGACGACCGGCGTACCGCCCACTTCACGTGCGCCGCCGCCGCGGTCCTCCCCGACGGGGCCGAGCAGGTTGTCGAGGCGAGCATGCGCGGCTCGCTCGTGCGGGCGCCGCGCGGCACGGGCGGGTTCGGCTACGACCCGGTGTTCGTCCCGACGGGGGAGTCGCGGACGACGGCAGAGATGCCGCCCGCCGAGAAGGACGCGATCAGCCACCGCGGCCAGGCGTTCCGCGCACTGGCGCCGGTGCTGGCGGAGCTGCTGCGGCCGCCGTCGTGACTTCTCGCTGCCGGCGTGCAGCAGATCCGTCGCGCGTCCGCGTCCTTTCTTCAGGAGAGCGCTAGCGAGGGAGGGGCGGCTCGTGGAGCGAACGGCGCAGGACGCGTTCGACGCCTTCGTCGCGGCCTCGGGCGGCCGGCTGCTGCGACTGGCCTACGGGCTGACCGGCGACCGCGGCCTGGCGGAGGACCTGCTCCAGGAGGCGCTGGCCAAGACCTACCTGCGGTGGCAGCGCATCCGCGAGCCCGGCGCGGCGGAGGCCTACGTGCGGCGGGTGCTGGTCACGACGCACATCAGCCAGTGGCGGCGCCGCCGCGTGGTGGAGCACGTCGGGGCGGCGCTGCCCGACGTCGCCGGCGCCGACGCGTACGCCGGGGTCGACCAGCGGGACGAGGTCTGGGCCGCGCTGGCCGGTCTCGGCCGCAAGCAGCGCGCCGTCCTGGTCCTGCGCTACTTCGAGGACCGCGACGACGCCGACATCGCCCGGCTGCTCGGCTGCAGTACGGCGACGGTGCGCAGCCAGGCCGCGCGCGCGATCGCGCACCTGCGGCTCGTCCCGGGACTCGGCATCACCCAACGCGACGACGGCGTGTCGACGACCGCTCCGGAGAGGTGGCAGCAGCCATGACCGAGCTCGAGGACGCGCTCCGCGCGCGGCTCCACGCCCGCCTGGACGACGTCGACGTGCCGCCGACCCTCGCGGCCGGCGTCCCTGGACGGGCTGCCGCCGTGCGGCGCCGTCGGCTGGCGACCGGTGCGCTCGGCTCGGTGGCGGTGCTCGTGCTGCTCGGCGGGGGGCTCGCGGCGACCGACGCGCTCCGCCGCGACCGCGCCACGTTGCAGATCCCGGCGAACGAGGGCGAGCGCGGCGACGCGCTGCTCACCCGGACCCAGCGCTACGCCGAGCAGTTCGCGGCCGGGGACTTCGAGAGCGTCCGGCGGGACATGACGCCCGCGGCGCGCAAGGCGCTCACGGTGCGAGTGCTCCGCGGCGTGTGGCGCGGTGCTTTCCCGAGCACCGCTGACATCACGACGGGACACGGGCGGCGGTCCAAGACCCAGGACGACGACGTCGCCGCCGTCGAGGTGCGCTCCGGCGGGCTGACCGCCGTGCTCCGCGTCGTGTTCACCCCGGGCGGCGACGTCACCGGGATGCTGCTGACAGCGCGCGACCAGCGCGCCTTCGCCGACGACCCCTTGGTGCGCCGGGCGAACGAGGTCGTCCGCCAGCTCGCGGGCAACGACTACGCCGGTGTCCGCCGGGACTTCGACGCGACGATGCGGTCCGGTCTGTCGGAGAGCAAGCTCCGGCTCGGGTGGGAGCAGATGCTCGCGCAGTACGGCGCCTTCGAGCGGGCCGACGGCGTGCTCAACCGGCTGGCTGGCGAGCACCAGGTCGTCGACGTGGTCTGCGAGTTCGCCGAGGGCACGATGAAGGTGCGGATCACCTTCGACGCGGAGGACCGGATCGCCGGGCTGTTCATCCTGCGCCTCGACGCCTGACGCCGGCGCTCGCCTCACGGTCCCAACCCCTCATTGCTGGTGGCGCTAGCGGGTTATTGCCCCGCCTACTCCACCAGCAACGGGGCGGTGTTGCCGCGCTCGAGGCGCGTGCCCCCCACTAGCATCGAGTGATCGCGCGCTTGGTGTAATTGGCAGCCACGCCGGCTTTAGGTGCCGGTGCCCTCGGGCGTGGGGGTTCGAGTCCCCCAGCGCGCACCGACGAGCGGGCAGGATTGGCGGAGTCGGACGCGAAGGCTGCGTCGTACCGCCGTCGAGCTCTGGAGGATTCGTGGTTCGTCCTGGTCGCCGAGTGCTCACGGCGCTCGCCGGAGCGTTGCTCCTCGCCCTCGCGCCGGCGCCCCACGGGGTCGCGGCCGACCCGCCGCAGACCGGGTTCGAGCAGAACGGCGGTACCGCCTGGACGACGCACGAGGAGGAGCTCGCCTTCCTCAAGGCCGTCGACGACGGCAGCGACCGGGTCCAGATCGACGTCATCGGCCGGACCGCGGAGGGTCGTCCGCTCCATCTGGTGCGCCTGGGCCACCCGACGCCACGACCGGTCTCGGCACTGTCGGCCGAGCCGGTCGAGCTGCACGTGTGCTCCCAGCACGGCAACGAGCCGGCGGGGCGCGACGCCTGCCTGATCTCGCTGCGGGACCTCGCCTTCACGACCGACGCCGAGCTGATCCAGCAGATGACCGACACCACGATCATGTTCGTGCCGACCGCGAACCCGGACGGCCGGCAGAACAACACGCGGACCAACACCGAGAGCGTCGACATCAACCGCGACCACCTCAACCTCGTCTCGCCCGAGGCGCGGGCGATGGCACAGGTCGTCCGCGACTACGAGCCGGACATCTCCGTCGACCACCACGAGTACGGCCCGGGTACGCCCGTCGTCTACGACGACGAGGTGCTCTACCTGTGGCCGCGCAACCTCAACGTCGACGCCGAGATCCGGGAGATCGGGGTCGAGTTCTCGAGGGAGCACCTCAACCCGTGCCTCGCCGAGGCGGGGTACACCTCCGACGAGTACGGGCTCGACGCGGTCGCGACGATCGACGTGCGGCAGACGGCCGGCGACGGGGACGAGGGGATCAACCGCAACCTCATGGGGCTGCGTCACTCGATCGGCATCCTCATCGAGAGCGCCGTGACGCCCAACCCGACGAACGTCCCCCCGGAGGCGATCCCGGCGGAGAACCAGAAGCGGCGCGTCGCCAGCCAGGTCTCCACGATCACCTGCACGCTGAGCTTCATGCGCGCCAATGCCGACCGCGTCGCCGGTGCGCAGCAGGGCTCCGTCGCACGCAAGATCGCCGAGGGGCGCGCACAGAGCGCGCCGGTCTACTTCCAGGGCCAGGACGAGGACACGACCATCACCGGCACCGCGCCGGAGACGATCGAGGCGCCGGCGCCGTGCGCCTACGACCTCACCGCCGCGCAGGCCGCCGAGGTGAAGACCGTCCTCGACCTGCACGGGATCGAGACGGCACCCAGCGCCGCCGGCGTGCGCGTCTCGATGGCGCAGGCGGCCGAACCGGTGATCCCGCTGCTG
>DATLNF010000127.1:0-3040 GCA_035536955.1 Mycobacteriales bacterium
GTTCTTCGTGCACAAGCTGGTGGCCGAGGGGTCCATCCGCGCGGCCACCGGGATGCTCTACCTCGCGGTGATCATGGCCTTCAGCGCGGAGTTCGCCGCCAAGGCCCGCTTCTTCACCGTCTGACCCCGCTCCCACCCCCCCCCCCCCCGCGACTTCACCGACCCAGTCCACCGCATTTGGGCCTGAATCGGGGATTTCAGGTGGATTGGGTCGGTGAAGTCCCAGGGGGGGGGCTAACTGGGGGAGCCGCTGGCTGAGGCGCCGGGGGCCGGCTGCTGGGCCGGGCCCTCGCTGACCGCGTTCTCGTCGCCCGCCTTGGCGACGGACGCGTCGGCCAGGGCAGCGTCGATCACGGCGTCCTTCTGCCCCGCGGTCGCGTCCGCGGCGAAGTCGACCCGCAGGCGCTTGTCCGCCTGGTCGTAGACGACCCCCTCCACGCCGGCGAGCTGCAGCAGCTTGTCGCGCAGGTCGAGCGCGTTGAGGTCCGTCGCGGCCGGCTTGAACAGCACGATCGCGTCGGCGGGCGGCCCGGTCGGGGCGGGCTCGGTGTCGCCGCCGTTGCACGCGACGGCCAGCGCGGCGCACAGGACGGCCACGACGGCGCGATGGCGCAGGGTCACGGATCCTCCGGGGGCTAGTACGCCGACGCGGTCGACGACGGCTTCGCGGCCGGCTTCGACGGGGCGCTCGGCGTCGGGCTGGGCTGCGGGCTCGCCTTGGGGCTGGGTTCCGGCGCCTCGAACACCACGTCGGTCAGTGACGTCTCCTTGCGCACTGCGGCGACCGCGGCCGCGATCTGCTCCTTCGTCGCGTCCGGCTTGAGCCGGATCACGATCCGCGACTCGTTCGCGAAGAAGCCGGCGCCGAGGACGCCGGGCACCCTGTTGAGCCGGGCGATCAGGTCGTCGACCTTGACATCGCTCGTCACGTCGAACGTGGCCGCCACGATGCCGTCGGCGACCGGCGCCGCGATCGTCGGACGCACTGACACCGTGGGGCTGGCCGAGCGGCCACCGCTGCCGGTCGCGTCGTCGCGGTCGGTGCACGCACTCGTCACGAGGACCGCGGTCAGGGCAAGCGGGATCACCGCGAGTCGTGAGGTCACGGCAGTCATCCTGCCCATGCGGCGGCGGTTTTCACCGCGACCAGGAGGCCATCACCGACTGGCAGGAGGGCGGGTACGACGTCACCCCGCTCGAGCACGAGGCGGCCGAGCGAGCGGACCGACTCGGTCTCGGCGTCGCCGACGGCGGGATCGGCCACCCGGTCGTGCCAGAGCGCGTTGTCGAAGGCGATGATCCCGCCGGGCCGCAGGAGCCGAAGGCCCGCCTCGAGGTACTCGGGGTACTCGCTCTTCACCGCGTCGACGAACACGACGTCGTACGCCGAGTCGGTCAGCCGTGGCAGGACCTCGAGGGCCCGGCCGGCGATCAGCCGGAACCGGGTCGACGCGAACCCGGCCTCCTCGAAGGTCAGCCGCGCGAGCCGCTGGTGCTCCGGCTCGGTGTCGACGGAGGTGAGGACGCCGTCGGGCTGCATGCCACGGAGCAGCCACAGCCCGGACACGCCGGTCCCGGTGCCGAGCTCGACCACGTTCTTGGCCTGCACCGCCGCGGCGATCAGCCGCAGCGCGGCGCCGCCGCCCGAGCCGATCGGGGAGCAGCCGACCTCGGCCGCCCGCTGCCGGGCGGCCTGCAGCGGGGCGTCCTCCTCGACGAAGCGCTCGGCGTACTCACGCGTGCCCCGGTGGCTCGTCATGGGCCGCAGCCTACGGGACGGGAACCCTCGACACCGCCCTCTCGTTGGGTCAGGTGCCGGGGCTGGGACGCCCGGCAGCAGCTCGCCGGGTCCGGAGCGACCCCGACCCGCTCCGGACCGGCGGGCTGCGCCCGACCCCAGCTGTGCAGACCACCGCACGACGCCCGCACGGCCACCGACCGCGGCACCTGAGAAGACGGGGGAGGACCGGACCACGATGATGGACGTGGCGGTTCTGCCGCGAGGAGGTGGGGTTGTGACGTCGGGTCGGGACGACGCTGCCCGCGGCACCGACGCACCCGACTGGGTCGCGCCCACCTGGGACGAGGTGGTCCGGACCCACAGCGCCCGCGTCTACCGGCTCGCCTACCGCCTCACCGGCAACAAGCATGACGCCGAGGACCTGACGCAGGAGGTCTTCGTCCGGGTCTTCCGCTCGCTGGCCGACTACACGCCGGGCACGTTCGAGGGCTGGCTGCACCGGATCACGACCAACCTCTTCCTCGACCACGTCCGCCGGAAGGCCCGGATCCGCTTCGAGGCGCTGCCCGACGACGCCGAGCGGGTCGCCGGCCGGGAGCGCAGCCCCGAGCAGCAGCTCGACGACGTCACGTACGACGCGGACGTCCAGGCTGCCCTCGACGCGCTGCCGGCCGACTTCCGGCTCGCCGTCGTGCTCTGCGACGTCGAGGGCCTCTCCTACGAGGAGATCGCCGCCACGCTCGGCATCAAGCTCGGCACCGTCCGCAGCCGCATCCACCGCGGCCGCAGCCAGCTCCGGGAGGCGCTCGCGCACCGCGCACCGCGCCCCCGGCAGTCACCCGACCTCCCGCCCGCGCCTATCGACCCCACAGAGGACGACCGATGAGCCACCTCGACGACTGGGCCGCCGCGCTGGTCGATGCCGAGCTCGGCCCCGACGAGCGCGACCGCGCGCTCGCGCACCTGGCCGGGTGCGACGCGTGCCGCGCCGACGTCGACACGCAGCGCCGCGCGAAGGCGCTGCTCACGCCGGCCGAGCCAGCTGCGCCGCTCCCGGCCGCGCTGACCGCCCGGCTGCTCGCGATCCCGGCGGGTCCGGCATCGGCCGACCCGTCGAGCGACGTCGTACGCCGGTCCTCCCTCGGTCGCCGCCGCCCCGCCGGCAGCCGGCCCTGGCGGGCGCGCGCCGGTCGTCCGGTGCCGGCCCGACGCCGCCCGCGTCGGGTCGCCGCGCGCTCGTTCGGCGCGTGTGCCGCGGCGCTCACGGTCGCGGTCCGCGCCGGCGGGCAGGGCGGCGAC
>DATLNF010000128.1:0-13715 GCA_035536955.1 Mycobacteriales bacterium
TGAACATCCACGGCGAGCGTCTGCTCATGGCCGGTCTCGCCCAGCGCCTCTACCGGCCGGGGCTCGTCGACGTGAGCGAGTACCTCCACCACTTCCTGGCCGAGGAGAACGTGCACAGCGTGTGGTTCGGCACGTTCTGCCTGCGGTACGCCGGCAAGATCTACCCGGAGCGGTCCGTGTCGTTTCCCGGCGGCGAGCGGTCCGACGTAGACGACTTCCTGTTCTTCGCGCGCGTCCTCATGTTCGAGGAGCTGGTCGACCGCTACAACGTCACCATGGGCGACGACGAGCTGCTGCACCCGCTGGCTCGGCAGATCAATGCCGACCACCACGCGGACGAGACCCGGCACCTCGTGTTTGGCCGACGCCTCGTCGCGCATCTGTGGCAGGAGCAGCACCCGACGTGGCCCGACGAGACGATCGCCGATGTCCGCCGACACCTGACCGAGTACTTGTCGGTGATGTGGCGTGAGTACTACAACCCGACGGCGTACCTCGACGCCGGGCTGCCCGAGCCGTGGGCGCTCGCCCGGGGGGCGTGGGCCGACCCTGTGGCGCTGGCGCACCGAGCCCGGCTCACGGCACCGGT
The DNA here is from genome assembly GCA_035536955.1 of Mycobacteriales bacterium. Lineage (GTDB taxonomy): Bacteria > Actinomycetota > Actinomycetes > BP-191 > BP-191 > DATLNF01. The sequence goes on from DATLNF010000128.1 coordinate 590, forward strand.
GCTGGAGCCGTTCGTCGACGCCGGGATCCTCGACGCGGCGGTCGGGGTATGACCGAGAGCGAGGTCCGTGCCGCCCTGCGGGGCTGGGTGCGCGACCGCTCACCGGACGCGGTGACCGAGGTCACCGACGACACTCCGCTGATCAGCAGCCGGATCATCACGTCGCTGCAGGTGACCGACCTGCTGCTGCTCATCGAGGAGCTGCGCAACGCGCCGATCGATCCAGCGGCGTTGCGGCCGGGCGTGTTCCGCGACATCGACACGATCTACGCCACGTTCTTCGCAGGCGACGCGTGACCGCGCTGTCCGGTCCCCTGCTGACGCTCGTGGACGACCTCGACCGGCGCTTCACCGCGCTCGCCGACAGGTGGCGTCCGACCCACGTGCGGTTCGAGCCGACGGTCTCCGCCGCGTTCCTCGACCGGATGGACTACTTCCGGTCCTTCCCGCACCTGTTCACCGCCGCGGTCTCGCTGGCCGACGACGACGCCACGCTCGAGTCCTTCGTCGCGGGCGAGCCGGTCGTGGACGGCGTCCTTCGGCTCGGCGCGCTCGCGCCGGTGACGCGTGTCCTCTCCCCGGCCGCGTGCTACCCGCTCTACGACCACCGCGCCGGTGCGCGGATCAGCGGCCGCGAGCACCACACGATGGCGGCCACCTGCTTCCGCCGGGAGGCGGAGTACGTCGACTGGGAGCGTCAGGCGTCGTTCACGATGCGCGAGGTCGTCTGCATCGGCAGTGCACAGGACGTCGCCGACTTCCTCGCGGAGGCGCGGATGGCGGTCGACGAGCTGACGGCGGCACTCCGGATCCCGGTCGAGTGGCAGCTGGCGTCCGACCCGTTCTTCCGGCCGTCGCGCAACCCGCAGTACCTGATGCAGCAGATCGACCCCACCAAGCACGAGGTGGTGTACGACGGCCGCCTCGCCATCGCCTCCGCGAACCTGCACCACGACCACTTCGGCCGGATCTTCGACATCGCCACGACCTCATCCGACAGCAGCGAGACACCCGCCCACACTGCGTGCCTCGCGTTCGGCGTCGAGCGCTGGGTCGCCGCGATCGTGCAACAGCACGGCCCCGACCCCGGCGGCTGGCCCGTGGTCGCGCCATGAGCGCGCCATGCGTGCTGATCACCGGGGCGACCGGCTACCTCGGCGGGCGGGTGGCCGCGCAGCTGCTCGCGACGAGCGACGCCACGCTGCTGCTGGCCGTGCGCTCGGCCGATGCGCGCGCGCAGCTGACCCAAGCGCTCGGCGCGCCGGCGTCCCGCGTCGACTTCCTCGAGCTCGACCTCGCGGCACCGGAGGCCGCGGCGCGGGTGGGCGACGACGTACTCGCCCGCGTCACGCACGTCCTGCACGCCGCTGCCGTCACGCGATTCAACGTGGAGCGTGACGTCGCGCGACGCGTCAACGTCGAGGGCACCGAGCAGGTTGTCGCGCTCGCCCGCCGATGCCCGCGGCTCGAGTCGTTCGGCTACGCCAGCACGCTCTACTCGACCGGGTTGCGCTCAGGTCGACTGGACGAGCAGCTGTACGACGATGCCGGCTTTGCGAACCACTACGAGTGGTCGAAGTGGTGCGCAGAGCACGTGGTCGCCGACGCGGGCGACCTGCCATGGCGGATCCTGCGGGTGGCCACCGTGATCGCCGACGGCGACTCCGGGGGGATCACCCAGTACAACGCGTTCCACGAGACGCTCAAGCTGTGCTTCTACGGACTGCTGTCGCTGCTACCGGGTCGCGCGACGACACCGCTCTACCTCGTGACCGGTGACTTCGCGACCGACGCGCTCATCGCCATCGTGAACACGTCCGCGGCCGAAGGCATCTTCCACGTGAGCCACGACCGGACGGCGGCAGCCACCCTCGAAGAGGTCCTCGACATCGTCTTCGACCGGTTCGAGCTGGCCGAGGACTTCCGGCGCAAGCGGATCCTGCGCCCGCTGCTCGCGGACGAGGCGTCGTTCGACCTGCTGGTCGAAGGCGTGTCGCCGATGGCCGGCAGCCTCGTCACGCAGGCGCTGAGCAACGTGTCGCCGTTCGCCCACCAGCTCTACGTCGACAAGGCGGTCGACACGTCGCGGCTGAGCGCTGTGTTCCCGCCACCCCGCGCCGACGTCCGCGACGTCGTCGCCGCGGCCGCGAATGCGCTGGTGGAGACCCGTTGGGGCCGGCGGGCCAGTGCCTGAGGTCATGCTGTCCCGGCGTCTCGACGTACCGCTGCGCGTCTCGCGTGGCTCGGACCGCTCGGCCGCGCTCGCGCCTCTGCTCGAGCGGGGTGAACGTCTCGCGTCGCTGTCCTTCCCCCACGTCGCGCTGTCGCTGACGCACGCCGGCGGGGTCGCGTACGCCGTTCGCGCAGAGGGCTGCGCCGGGGTCGGTGTCGACTACGAGCCGTGGCGGCCGGTGGACATGCGGGTCGCGAGGTTCTTCCTGCGCCCGGCCGAGCTCGGGTCGGTGGCCGGCCCGCGGGACCTGCTCCGGCGGTGGACGATCAAGGAGGCGCTGTTCAAGGCGACCCCGGCCAACCACGACCGGGTGCTGACGGACTACGAGATCGACGATCCCGGCGCGGACTCCGGCCAGGTGACGGTGGCGACCGGTGCCACGCTGCGGTACGGGTGCGCCGACGTCGGGGTCGGCCACCTCGCGGTCGCGGTCTGCGAGAGGAGGGGCGATGGAGGTCTCTGAGGACGAGCTGTTCCTGCTGAGCTTCTACCGCACGTCGGAGATCAACGGGTCGCTGTTCTTCGGTCGGCTGGCCCGCGTCCTGCGGCCGAGCCCGATCCAGCACGACCTGTCGAAGCACTTCGCCGACGAGGCGGCGCACGCGTGGTACTGGACCGAGTGCATCGACCGCGTCGGCGCCCGGCCGATGAAGCTGTCGGAGGCCTACCAGGACCAGTACCTCGAGGCCGCCGGCCTGCCGATGAACCTCATGGAGGTCCTGGCGATCACCCTCGTGTTCGAGGGTCGGGTGATCGGCCAGTACCGCCAGCACGCGGAGCTCCCGCAGGTGCATCCGGAGGTCCGCGGGACGATCGCGCGGATCATGGAGGACGAGCGGTGGCACCTGAAGTGGGTCCGTGAGGCACTCGCCGACCTCGAGCCGAAGTACGGCAAGGAGCAGATCGACGCGACGCTCGCCCGCAACCGCGCCGCCGATCGCGAGGTCTACGCCCAGACGCTCGCCGAGTTCGAGTCCCGACTGTCGTTCCTGTCCCTGCCGCGAGAGAGCGAGGCGTAGTGGCCGCGACCCTGGAGGAGATCCGCGCGCTGATGGCGGAGGTGCTCGACGTCCCGACGTCGCGCGTCACCGACGACGTCGTGCTGACCGACCTCGTCAGCGACAGCTTCCGGCTCGTCGAGATGGCCATCGAGCTGCAGGAGGTCTACGACGTGGTCCTCGGCCAGGCCGACCTCAAGGACCTCCGGACGGTCGGCCAGCTGGCCACCCTCGTGCACTCGCGAATCCCGCCGAACTGATGGGAAATGGCTCCCGCGACTGGACTCGAACCAGTAACCCTTCGATTAACAGTCGAATGCTCTGCCGAATTGAGCTACGCGGGATCAGCGGGAGCCGATGCTAGCAGAGCGCGACAGAGCCCCATGATCTGTCGATGCGTGCGCGCACAGCTGTATCTGACGTACACGCAGCCTCGCTCATGGCGGTTGTGTCGGAGTGTGGGATCGACGACCGCCCGATAGCTGCTGCGGAACTGAGTCACCGGTACTGCCGTCACGGAGGACCAGAACTCGTGCGCCGCTTCAAGATCTAGATCGGCGTGTAGATAGACCCGCACCCGCATCCGCGATTCGTCGACGACGAAGTGCCGCCGCAACCAGTTGCAGAAGAACCGAACAGTCTCGGCGTTGGTATTCGCGAATGCCACGGTTCCGTCCCGCTTTGACCCCTCGCCGACGTACAGCGCAATCCCGGCGGCGAAGAAGGCGTCGGCCGACAGCGACGCCACCCGCTCCCGGGCCCAGGCATCGCACTCGGCGATCTCGGCGAGCTTCCGCTCGTGCAGCGCACCTTTGGTACGGCGGACCGGTGGTCGCCAGAGCTCGCGCGGCGGGCCCGGGATGTCGCGCACCCAGCCGTAGACGGTGCCGGCCGGCACGCCCACCGCCGAGGCGACGTCCTTGATCGTCAGACCGTCACTGCGGAGGGCGCGAGCACGGGTGCGGAGATCCATCCGTCCAGGTTCTGCATCGGGTCCGACAGACGGCGCGGCGCCGTCCACAGACGGTTGCCGGGCAGGCAGTGGGGTATCTGGCCCCTGCCGGCTCCGGGACGGAGCGGGGACCACCGCGGAGGATTCCATGCGCACGAAGGCGACGTTCATGATCGGGTTCGGCACCGGCTACGTGCTGGGTGCCAAGGCCGGGCGGCAGCGCTACGAGCAGATCATGCGGCAGACCCGCAGCTTCCTCGGCAAGCCCGCCGTGCAGGACGCGACGAGCACGCTGAAGCACCAGGCCGGCTCGGCGCTGGGCACGGCGAAGAAGGTCGTCACCGACAAGGTCGGCCACCACGACGGCAAGACCGACGTACCCGGTGCGGCGTACGCGACGGTCTCCGGCAGCACCGGCCGGATCGACCCGTATCCCTCGTGAACGACGACGACACGATGACCGAGCGCACCATGCGCGAGCCGACGACCGGGCTCACCGCCGAGGCGCAGGAGGGCGTGACCACGCCCGCCGACCGACCGGTCGCCGCGTTCGACTTCGGGACCACGGTGCAGGAGCAGATCGACGGCGAGCCGCTCGACGGCCGCCTGAAGCGCGAGGTGCCCGACGCGACACTGGAGCTGATCGAGGCGCTCGAGACGGGAGCCCCCGACACCGAGGACCTGCTCGGGGCCGGCAGCCCGACGGCCGGCCGGCTCGTGGAGCCCGACGAGGGCGCCCGCACCGACGACGAGGCCGACGTGATCGGCCGTGATGCCGGCCTCGACGACTCGGCGTTCAGCAACGAGGAGCTCGCGATGCACGTCGTGGACGAGGACGACGCGGGACTCACCGACGATCCCGACGGCTACGTCACCGACCCTGCCGCCACCGACCAGCCCCACTAGAAGGAGAGCTCCATGAGCACCCACGTCCGCGATGTCATGACGCCTGACCCGGTCACGCTCGACAGCAGCGCCACGGCGGTCGAGGCAGCCCGGGCGATGCGCGACTCCGACATCGGCGCGGTCATCGTGCTCGACGGCGGTACGACGTGCGGCATCGTCACCGACCGCGACATCACGATCCGCGCGGTCGCCGAGGGTGACGACCTCTCTGCGGTCAACCTCGCCTCGATCTGCTCGCGGAACCCGTCGACGATCACGCCCGACGCGTCGATCGACGAGGCCCTGCAGCTCATGCGCCGCGAGGACGTCCGGCGGCTGCCGGTCGTCGAGGGCGACCAGCCGGTCGGCATCGTGAGCCTCGGCGACGTCTCGGTCGAGCGCGATGCCGGCGACGCCCTCGCCGACATCAGCTCCGCGCCGGCCAACAACTAGAGCAAGCGGAAGGCGCATGAGCCCCCGGCGTGGTTCCTCCGCGCCGGCGCCCTTGCGCACGTCACAGCGGACAAGGCCTGACCACGTGCCGACGCGCGAACCTGGTCGGCAAGGTCGGCTGAAGCGCGCCGACCCGTCGGCCCCGGGGATCGCACGTCGGCGCGTCGGCCGGGGATTCGGGTACGTCGACGCCGACGGTCGCCGCGTCACCGACGCGGACGTCCTCGACCGCATCCGCGCCCTGGTGCTCCCGCCGGCATGGACCGACGTCTGGATCTGCGCCGACCCGAACGGGCACATCCAGGCGGTCGGCACGGACGCGGCCGGCCGGCGGCAGTACCGCTACCACGACGTGTGGCGCGCCCGCCGCGACCTCGCCAAGTTCGACCGGGTGGTCGGCTTCGCCCGCGCGCTGCCCGACCTGCGCGCGCAGGTCTCGGAGCACCTCGGCCGCGCCGATCTCGACCAGGAGCGGGTGCTGGCCTGCGCCGCACGCCTGCTGGACCTCGGCTTCTTCCGCATCGGCGGCGAGGGCTACGCGAGCGCCAACCAGACGTTCGGCCTGGCGACGATGCGCAAGTCCCACGTGACGCTCTCCGGTGAAGTGGTCCGGTTCGACTACGTCGCGAAGAGCGGGAAGCGCCGGGTCCAGTCGCTGGCCGACCCGGACGTCATCGCGGTGCTGACGGCGCTCAAGCGCCGGCGCGGTGGTGGCCCCGAGCTGCTCGCCTACCGGCGGGGCAGCACCTGGGTCGACGTGCGCTCCGCCGACATCAACGGCTACCTCAAGGACGTCACGGGCGGTCAGTACACCGCCAAGGACTTCCGGACGTGGAGCGCCACCGTGCTGGCCGCGGTCGCGCTCGCCGTGTCGGAGGAGGTCACCGCCCCGGTCGCCAGGCGCCGCGCCGTGACCCGGGCGGTCTGCGAGGTCGCCCACTACCTCGGCAACACGCCCACGGTCTGCCGCACGTCGTACATCGACCCCCGGGTCGTCGACCGGTACCTGGCCGGCGTCACGGTCAAGGGCGCGTTAGACCGTCTCGGTGCGGACACGCCGTTCGGCTCGCTCAGCACCCAGGGCCCGGTCGAGGCCGCAGTACTCGACCTGCTCGACGGCGCACCGGGTACGGCGGCCGCCCCGGCGCCGCTGCGCCGCGCCGGTTAGCCGAGCGGTCAGCCGGGCACGGTTCCCGTGGCCGGGCCGCCAGCAGAAGGAGCCACGATGCCCAGCACACCGCGCAACGCCACGGACGCCACGACGCTCGCCGAGGCGCTCCAGCGCTTCGAGGCTGAGGGCTTCACCGGCCAGTTCGCCGCTCGGGACGGCGCGCAGGTCATGTGCTTCTCCTGTCGCACCGAGTCGCCGGCCGGCGCGGTCGTGCTCGAGGGCCTCATCCGGACCGAGGGCGCGTCGGACCCCGACGACATGACGGCGGTCGCCGCGCTGGTCTGCCCGTCCTGCCAGGCCAAGGGCACCGTCGCGCTGCATTTCGGGCCGTCCGCCACCCTGGAGGAGGACGAGGTCCTGTCCGCGTTCGACGACCGGCGCGGGGAGACCGGGATCAGCGCCGCCGAGCCGCCGCGCCACTGATTCGTCACCACGCCGCCCGAATTTGGCGAATCCGGGGGCGAATCCTCAGGGCGTAGTGCATCGTTGAGCGACTATGCGCGCCTCCCAGCTCCGCCGTGCCCTGCTCGCCGCCGTCACCGTGGCGGGCTCCCTGGCGCTCGCGCTGCCCGGCTCGGCGGCCACCCAGCCGCAGACCTGGCACGCCGACCAGGCACGAGTCCCCGGCGCCCAGGGGGCCGGGCGCAACGGGTCCGGGGTCGTCGTGGCCGTCATCGACACCTGGGTCGACCCTCGGCACCCCGCCTTCGGCGGGCGCGTCCTCGCCGGCGCCGACTGCGTCGGCGGCTGCAAGGCCGGCGCCGCCGCCCCGGACCGGTGCGAGCACGGGACGCACGTCGCGGGCACGGTCGCCGCGGCGGACTACGGCGTCGCCCCGGCAGCGCGGATCCTCCCGCTGCGGGTCCTCGCCTGGGACGCGGCCGAGCAGCTGTGCACCGGCTCCTCCGACGACGCGGCCGACGCGATCAGGTTCGCGGTCCGCGCCGGCGCGAAGGTGATCAACCTCTCGCTGGGCGGATCCGTGCCCCTCGTCCAGCAGGACCCGGACATGATCTCGGCCGTCGCCGAGGCGGCGAACGCCGGCGTCGTCGTGGTGTTCGCGGCGGGCAACAAGTCCTACCCGGTGACCGACCAGTACGGCGCCAACGCGCTCATCGTCGCCGCGACCGACAACGCCGGCCGGCTGCCGTCGTACAGCCAGCGCGGCGCCGGTGTCGACCTCGCCGCTCCCGGGGGCGACGCGCCTTCCGGCACGTGCACCGCGGCCTCCTGCGTCGCCTCGCTGTGGCCCAACGGCGAGTACGCCGCCATGGCCGGCACGTCGATGGCTGCCCCGCACGTCTCCGCGCTCGCCGCCCTGCTCATCGCCCAGGCGCCGTCGCGCGGTCGGGCCGACGTGATCGCCACGATGCGCCGTACCGCGCGCCCCGTGGGCGACGCCGGGGACGGCCTGATCGACATGACCGCCGCGCTGCGCGTCCGGGCGCCGGCGGCGAGCAAGCCGAGTCCGCGGCCGACCAGCGCGCGCCCCCGACCGAGCACCGCCCCCTCACCGGCCCGGCCGCCGGCGACACGGCAGCCGGCGCCGGTCGCGCCCCCCACCGCGTCCCGACCGGCCGTGCCCGCCCCGATCGCCAAGCCGGCTGCCGCGGCGACGCTGGGCGCGCCGACCCCGAGCCCCAGCCCCGAGCCGTTCCCCACCGGGTCGGCCTCGCCCTCGGCGCCCCCCCGGGACGACCGTCCGGTGGCGATCTCGGCGGCCCCGGCGCCGTCCCGCGCCCTGCCGGCCGGAGCCGCCGCCGCCCTCGCCGCCCTCGCCGCTGCCGGCCTCGCGTTCTCGGCCGACCCCAAGCGGCGCTACCGCCGCCCCGCCGCCTGACCTCGGCCCGGCAGGGAGCGCACCGCGGTACGGCGAAGAAGTCAGCACCTAGCCCCCGTCCTCCGGAGATCTCGTGCGCAAGCCTGTCCTCGCCGCGTTCGTCCTCGCCGCCACCGGACTGCTCGCGGCCGGCACGCCCGGCTCAGCCGCCGGCCCCGCCTTCACCAAGCCGATGCGGCTGACCGAGCCCAACTTCGGCGGGTACGAGCCGAGCATCAAGGTCGACCGGCACAACAACATCGTGATCACCGCGCACAAGGCCAACCACACGATCCTGCTCGGCAAGGACCCGCACGGGCCGGTGCCGGTGCGCGGCGCGTCGTTCCTCTGGCACTCGGCCGACGCGGGCAAGACCTTCGGCCCGCTGCCCGGGCTGACCGCGGCTCGCGAGAACAGCCTGTGGCCGGCCGCGGAGGGCGACTTCGCGCTGGACGGCTCGGACCGCCTCTACTTCGTCGACACCTACCTCGGGGACAACTCGCTGACCCGCTGGACCATGGGCGGACCGGGCGAGGTGACCGCCGACTTCAGCCGGCCGTTCCAGGGCACCGGCTCCGTCGACGACCGGCCGTGGCTGGCCGCGCACGGCAACGGGGTCGTCATGTACCTCGGCAACGCCGGCACGCGGGTCGGCTCGTCGCCGGCCTCCGGCCGCTACACGGTCTACATGTCCTACGACGGCGGCCTCACCTTCAACCCCGCCGGGGTCAACCTGCCGGACTCCGGCTGGTGCCACGGCGCCGCTGACCCGAGGCCGAAGTCGAAGCGGCTCTACGTGATGTGCACCAACGACGGCGACAAGCTCTACGCCTACGTCAGCGACGACGACGGCCGCAGCTTCAAGCGGAGGACGATCGGCAGCTACAGCCGCGGACCCGGCACGAACACCTGGCCGTCGGTCTCGGTCGGCCGTGACGGCACGGTGCACGCGCTGTTCAACCTCGCCCCGGGCGACGAGTCGGAGCTCGACGGCACCCGGCTGGTCCACTTCTCCTCGCGCGACGGCGGCACGAAGTGGCGCCGTACCGACATCACCCCGCGCGTGGGCAACCACCACTACTCCTGGCTCGACGTCGCAAGCGACGGGACGATCGGCGTCGCCTACTACTTCCGACCCGAGGCACGCACCCCGTGGGTGCTGTACGGCGGCACGGCGCGGCCGGGCAAGAAGCTCGTGACGGCCCAGATCGCGGAGGTCGCGGGGCCTGACTCGGCCGCCCCGCACGGCGACTTCTTCCAGGTGGCTTTCGGACCTGACCGCAAGCTCAACATCGCCTACACGTCGACGATGAACGACGACAGCGACCTGCCGAGCCCGGACATCTACTACGTCCGGCAGCGCTAGCTGTAGCGAGTGATGTAGCCCCGCCGCCTGAAGACCCGCAGCATCGCCGCGACGAACACCAGAGCCGCGGCCGTCAGCAGGAACGTCGTCAACGCGGCGAGCGTCAGCTCGTGCCACGGGGTGGCCTCGCCGTCGATGAGCGCCCGGCCCGCGGCGAAGGCGTGCGTCGTGGGCAGCAGCCGGCTGACCGGCTGCAGGAACCCGGGGAGAGCGCTGACCGGGTAGAACGTGCCGGACAGCGGCATGACGACGAACAGGATGCCCCAGGCGAGCGCCTCGGCCCCGGTGCCGAACCGCAGCACCAGCCCGATGACGAACATCGCGACCGACCAGCCCGCGACGAGCAGCACCGCGATCACCGGCAGCAGCGCGAGCCCCAGGTCGGTGACGTCGAACGCGTAGAAGCCGAAGGCGGCCACGGCGACCGCGCCGACGCCGAGGCTGAGCTTCACCAGCCCGAAGAGCGCGACGCCGGCGACGTACTCCATCTCCTTGATCGGGGTGACCATGAGGCTGAGCAGGTTGCGCGACCAGGTCTCCTCGAGGAAGCCGGTCGCCACCGCGATCTGCGCCTGGTAGACCACATGCCAGAGCACGATGCCGACCAGCAGGTAGCCGGCGCCCGCCTCGACACCTGAGACGCCGTCGCCCTCGCGCGCGAAGTAGACCGCGAGGGATCCGAACAGCAGCGTGTCGACGAGCGGCCACACGGTGACGTCGAAGAGCCGGTGCGGGCTGCGGCGGAGCACGAACGCCTGGCGCCGGGCGACCGCCTTGATCCGCAGCCAGCTCGCGCGCGCCGGCGTGACCCGCGCGACCCGGTGCACCGTCGTCGCGGTCATCCGGTCACCTCCGTGGAGAAGTGCAGGAAGACGCCCTCGAGGTCGCCCCGGCCGTAGAGCGCGGCCACCTCGTCGGGCGTGCCGTCGGCGACCACCCGGCCCTCCGACAGGAAGACGACGCGGTCGCAGAGCCGCTCGACCTCGAGCATGTTGTGGCTCGTCACCAGCAGCGCGGTCCCCTCGTCGGCGCACAGGCTCAGCAGCCCGGTGCGCACGCGCAGCGCGACGTCAGGGTCGAGCGAGGCGGTGGGCTCGTCGAGCACGAGCAGCCGGGGCTCGTGGAGGGACGCCTTGACGATGCCGACCAGCGTCTTCTGGCCGCTCGACAGCTCGGTGCCCATCGCGGCGGAAAGGTGCGCGATGCCGAATCGCGCGAGGGTGCGCTGCGCCTGGCCCTCCGGGTCGGCCAGGCCGTAGAGCTCGGCGTACATGCGGAGGTACTCGCGGACCCGCAGCTTCTCCGGCAGCGGCAGGTAGCCGGCGGCGAAGCCGACCTCGCCCATGGCCGCCGAGCGGCCCGCCGGCAGCCGGTGGCCGAGGATGTCGACGGTGCCCTCGTCGGGCGTGACCACGCCGAGCAGCATCATCAGTGTCGTCGTCTTGCCGGCGCCGTTGGGCCCGAGCAGCGCCACCCGCTCGCCCGGGCGCACGACGATGTCGACCCCGTCGACCGCGCGTCCGCGCCGGTAGTCCTTGACGAGCCCCACGGCCCGCAGTGCGTCAGTCACGTGTGCTGACTCTCCCAGCGCCGGCGCTCCCCCGCCACCGGTTTCCGACGCCCCCGAACCCGCGCCCCGCGCCCCGCCCCCAACGCCCGTTCCCCCGGCGCCCCGCCCCCAGCGCCCCACCCCCGGCGCCCCGCCCCCAACTCGTGATCTTGCTGTTGCCACCCACAGCCGAGACGCCGACGGCGTGGATCACGGCAGCAAGATCACCGCGTGGGGGCGCTCAGGCGGTCTTGCGGGCGGGCTTCTTCTTCGTCGGCGCCTTGCGGGGCGCGTCGACGCGCTCGACCACGTCAGCCGCGAAGACCGGCCACCCGGGCCGCCCGGCGCCGTCGACCGCGCTGCGCCACACATCCATCGCGACGCTCAGCGCGTCGTTCGCCGTACCACCCGGCACCAGGAGGCGGACCGTGCACCGGCCGCCGGACTCCTCACCGAAGATCTCACCGCCCACGGGCGCGAGCGCGCTCGACAGGTCGACGCGCGTTGCGTCGTCGGTATGCATCGTCTCCAGCGAGACCAGCCAGGCGCCCACGCCCCGGACGGTACGACGACTACCCGCCCCGGCACGTGAGCCACGCCGTTGCCCCCACGCCCCTCCCAACCCGTGATCTTGCTGTGGTCATCCACAATCGCGCGCACGATGACGGGGTGACCTGTGGACCGCGGCAGCAAGATCACCGGCTTGGGGAGAGGTGCGAGCCGGGTTATTCGAGGTAGTCGCGGAGCTTCTGGCTGCGGCTCGGGTGGCGGAGCTTGGAGAGGGTCTTCGACTCGATCTGGCGGATCCGCTCGCGGGTGACGCCGAACTCTCGGCCCACCTCCTCGAGGGTGCGCGGGTGGCCGTCGGTCAGCCCGAAGCGCAGCTGGATGACCTTCTTCTCCCGGTCGGAGAGGGTGTGCAGGACGGAGTCGAGCTGCTCCTGCAGCAGGATGAACGATGCCGCGTCGACCGGTACGACGGCGTCGGAGTCCTCGATGAAGTCCCCGAGGTGGGAGTCCTCCTCCTCGCCGATCGGCGTCTCGAGCGAGACCGGCTCCTGGGAGACCTTGAGGATCTCGCGCACCTTCTCGGGCGTGAGGTCCATCTCCTTGGCGATCTCCTCCGGAGAGGGCTCGCGGCCGAGGTCCTGCAGCAGCTGGCGCTGGATGCGGATGAGCTTGTTGATCGTCTCGACCATGTGCACCGGGATGCGGATGGTGCGGGCCTGGTCGGCGATGGCGCGGGTGATCGCCTGGCGGATCCACCAGGTCGCGTACGTCGAGAACTTGTAGCCCTTGGTGTAGTCGAACTTCTCGACCGCGCGGATCAGCCCGAGGTTGCCTTCCTGGATCAGGTCGAGGAAGAGCATGCCGCGGCCGACGTACCGCTTGGCGATGGAGACGACCAGTCGCAGGTTGGCCTCGACCAGCTTCTTCTTGGCCAGCTGCCCGTCGCGCTCGATCGCCTCGAGGTCGCGCCGGGTCTTCTCGCCGACCTTGCGGGTGGTCGCGAGCTTCTCCGACGCGACCAGCCCGGCCTCGATGCGCTTGGCGAGGTCGACCTCCTCCTCGGCGGTCAGCAGCGGGACCTTGCCGATCTCCTTGAGGTAGAGCCGGACGGGGTCGCTGGTCGCGCTCGCCTGCGCCGCGGTCTCCTCGGTCGCGGGCACCGGGTCGTCGTCGGGCGGCTCGACGACCGA
>DATLNF010000129.1:0-4259 GCA_035536955.1 Mycobacteriales bacterium
GCCACCGGTCGCGGGGAGCGGCACCGCCGGCGGGAGCGGCGCCGGCCGCGGGGTCGGCGCGGGCGCGGGCCGCGGAGCCGGATCCACGACGGCCGGGGGGGCGGAGAGGAAGTCGAGGGTCCGCGCCCAGACGTCCGGCGAGTTGACGATGCCGGTGTGCGCGGCGAGCAGCGTCCCGTCGTACCGGCCCTGCCCGGTGAGCTCGACGGTCTCGGCGCCGGCCAGCCGCGCGCTGTCGGAGAAGTCGTGCGGCCGCCCGGCGCTGTCCTGCGCCGGGACCGGCGGCAGCACGCCGTCCTGGCGGTCCAGGTAGACGAAGCTCGCATCGGTGTTGACGATCGCGAGGTACTCGGTCGGCCCGGGCGTCTCGTCCCCGGCGTTGAGCCGCGTGAGGAACTCGCTGTCCGCCGCGCCGTACTCCACGCACACCGGGCTGTCCGGGGTGAAGCCGAGGGTCGGCGCGTAGTAGTTCTGCGGCGATGGTGAGCAGTTGATGATCCCGTGGTGCGGCCCGTCGATCGAGACGAGCCGGCGTACGACGGGGTAGGCGTCGTCCTGGCGCATCCACTCGCGCGACAGCGACGCGCCGAGGCTGTGCCCGACGAGGTCGACCTGCTCGGCGCCGGTGTAGTCGAGCACCGCTCGCACGAAGGCGCGCAGGTCGGGCACGTTGGCGACCGTCGTGTGCGCCTCGGCGGCGCGTCGCGTCTGGTCGGTGAGCAGGTCGCACTGGTCGCCCTGGTAGCCCAGCCCCCACAGCTCGCGGAGTGTGTAGCCGGCGTCGGCGAAGTGCTGCGCGAACGCGAGCGGCGCGCCGTACGCGCCGTTGCACGTCGTCGGGTACGGCGTGTCGTTGTTGCCATGCAGGAAGATCACCGGCGTACGGCGTACCTCGCCGTCAGCGCCGCCGAAGCCGATGACCGGCACGCCGAGCGACGCGTCGGTCGGCACGGAGAAGTCGGCCGGGAACGTCGTGCCGACGGTGCCCTCGGCGTACGCCGGAGTCGGCACGAGCACAGCGGTTACCGCGACGAGGACAGCGGCGGCGAGCGTTCTCACTCCCCCAGTGTCAGCGCCACCGACGTACGTCGACAACGCCGACGCGCGCAAGCCCGCACCCCGCGCTTCGTGGATTCCACAAGCCTGTGGTCCACGGCAGCAAGATCGCGACGCTGGGGGGCGGGGGGACGAGCGCGCCCGGGTCAGCTGAAGACGGGCTCGCCGGCGGCGCCCAGGGCGAACTGCGTCGCCAGCGCCCGCTCGAGGTCGCCCGCCGGCACCGGCCGGTGGAACAGGAAGCCCTGACCGTGCTCGCAGCCGCCCGCGAGCAGCGCGCGGAGCTGCTCGCGCGTCTCCACGCCCTCGGCGACCATCTGCAGGCCGAGCGTGTGCCCGACCTGGACGACGGTGTGCGCGCGCTCGACCTCCTCGTTCATCTCAGTGCCGGTCAGGAGCTCGACGAAGGAGCGATCGATCTTGAGCACGTCGACCGGCAGCCGCTCGAGGTACGACAGCGACGTGTAGCCGGTGCCGAAGTCCTCGATGGCGAGACGGACCCCCATGGCCTTGAGCGCCAGGAGCATGTGGCGCGTCACGTCGGCGCCCTCGACCAGGATGCCCTCGCTCATCTCGAGGACAAGGCTGTGGGGGTGGATCTCGGAGGAGTTGACCTGCCACGCCACCATTCGGGCGAACTCAGGCTCCTGCAGCTGGCGACCTGACACGTTGACGTACATCTGCAGCGGCAGGTCCCCCGGCGCGTCGAACCGGCGCTGCCAGTCGGCGGCCTGCCGGCACGCCTCCTCCAGGACCCAGCCGCCGATCTCCAGGATGACGCCGGTCTCCTCGGCGAGCGGGATGAACGTCATCGGCGCCAGCAGGCCACGCGTCGGGTGCGCCCACTGCACGAGCGCCTCGACACCCACGATCCGGCCGGTCGCGAGCTCTACGGTCGGCTGGTAGTGCAGAACGAGCTCCGACCTCGAGACGGCCGCGCGCAGGTCCTCCTCGATGGAGCGGCGTACGTCGACCGTCGCATGCATGACGGTGTCGTAGAACGAGAACCCCCTGCCGTCGGCCTTCGCCCGGTGGAGGGCGAGCTCGGCGTTGCGCAGCAGCGCGTCGGCGGTGTCAGCCGTGTCGGCGATCGCGACCCCGGCGGTGGCACGGACCGGCACGCGGCTGCCGGCGATCTCGACGCCGTCGGCAAGTGCGGCGACCATTCGGTCGACCGTGACCGCGAGGGCATCGCGGGACACCACGTCGTCGAGCAGGAGGCCGAACTCGTCGCCCCCCACGCGGGCGACCACGTCGTGGTCGCGCAGCCCGACTCGCAGCATCCGCGCGATCCCGCGCAGCACGTCGTCGCCGTGCTCGTTGCCCTGCTCCTCGTTGATGTGGCCGAACCCGTCGAGGTCCACATGCACCACGGCGAGGACCCGCGGACGTCGGCCCAAACCGCTCAGCGCGTGCGAGACGGAGTCCCGGAAGAGCGATCGGTTGGCCAGCCCGGTGAGCGGGTCATGGAGTGTCTGGTGCTCAAGCGCGCGCTCCAGCTGGCGGCGGTCAGTGATGTCCCGCGAGTTGAGCACGATGCCGCGCACGCTGCGCTCGCGCAGCAGGTTCGCGATGGTCGTCTCGGTGATGCGGTAGCCGCCGTCGCGGTGCGTCATCCGCAGCTCGGCGACCACCTCGCTGTCGGGCTCACCGCGCACCCGGTCGACGAGGGCGTGGAACCGGCTCTGGTCCTGCTCGTGCAGGAGCGAGGCGACCGTGTGCCCGACCAGCTCCTCCGGGCCGCGACCGAGGACGCGGGTGACCGACGAGCTCTGGTAGGCGATCACCCCGTCGGGGCGGAGGACGGTGACGACGTCCGACGACCGCGCGACGAGCGCGCGGAACCGCTCCTCGCGAACCTGGATCTCGGCCGTACGGGCGACCACCCGGGACTCGAGGTCGTGCGCGAAGCGCGCCGTCTCGACGACGAACACAGCGAGGCGCGCCGTGCAGACCACGAGCAGCCCGGCGCCGATCGCGGCCACGACCGCCGACGGCTCACCCCGGAGCACGGCGTCGACGACGCCGACTCCAGCGGCGACGAGCAGTGCGAGGAACGGCAGCATCGTCCCGACGGTCAGTGGCCGGGCGTCGCCGCCGGCCGCTGGGGCGGTGCCGGCGTCGGCGCTCGGGTGCCGCGCGGCTGCGTAGAGAACGAGCCAGCCGGCGTACCACCCCGCCGTCACGATCCCCGTCGGCTCGGTGATGTCGACGGCCAGCAGCGATGCCCAGGAGCTGTCCGAGATCGCGAGCAGCAGCGCACCCCCGCTGACGAGCACCAGCGCCGGCAGCGACACCCGACGCCCGCGACGACCGGCGAGCACGGCGTACATCGCGACGGTGCCGGTGAGCAGCGCGGCGACCGGGTAGACGACGATCGCCAGCTCCGAGATGCCCTCCGCGTCGTCGGCGCGGTACGCCGGGCCGACCACGGTGACCCACGCCACGACCATCAGCGAGCCGGCGATCAGCAGCCCGTCCAGGACGGCGCCGAGCACCGCGGTCAGCCCGCGGCGCGCGCCGGCCATGCCGAGCAGGGCGGCGACGAGCAGCGCTGCCGCGGCGAGGTGACCGGCGTCGGCGACCGACGGGGTCCGCGCCGGCGCGTCGGCCAGCAGCTGCACGCCGTAGGCCAGCTCGCCGGCGGTCCAGGCGATGCCCGAGACGGCCAGCAGCGCCCACGGCACCCGGCGCTCCGCGTCGGGGCGGCGTACGACGGTCAGGGCAGCGAGTGCGGCCACCAGCCCGACGGCGGCGAGCGCGAGGTGGGTCGGCGCCGGCTCGGCGGAGAGCTCGGCGGCGACGGCCGCGCCAGTGACCACGAGCCCGGCCAGCACGAGGTCGCGGGAATACCGCGCGTGGGGGGCCGGCAGACGCGTCATCGGACCGTTATCGGCACGGGTGGCGGTACGCCGACACCGGCAATCGGCCCATTCCCAGGCTTCTGTTCGGCTTCCGGCTCGCTGCCAGTCACAAACCGCCCCGGCAGGAAGCGAAGGGCGTTTCTCGCGCAGCAAGGCCGAGAGCTCGGAGAAGCTGCGCGAGAAACGCCGTTCGCTTCGTCATGCGTCACCGAGTTGCCGGGCTTTCAGCCGGTCGCGGCGACTGCATATTGGGAGAGTTCCGCCGCGAGGGCCGGCGCGACGCGGGCCTTCAGCCGCGTGCCTTCGCCCGTGTGCTCCTCGCTGATCAGCTCGGCGTCG
>DATLNF010000130.1:0-40113 GCA_035536955.1 Mycobacteriales bacterium
AGGGGCAGGTGGTCGAACAGGTGCCACATGCGCTCGACGAGCCCGTCGCGGAAGAAGAACACGTCGAGGGACGGTGCCTCGATCGGACGACCGGTCGCCGACAGCCCGACGTACTCGCCGCCATGCGTGCCGATGAAGCGCGTCCGGGTGATGACGGTGTCCCCGAGGTCCGCCAGCTCGTCGATGCGCACCTGCACGTCAGGGAAGGACCGGACGGTGTCCCGGATGATCTCGGCGAGCAGCGTGGGCGAGTACGGCGTACGTCCGTGGGTGTACTCGGCGTGGAACACCTCGCCCAGCCGATCGGGGAGCCTGGCGTTCCAGCACTGCTCCCAGTACATCCGGACGACGGCGACGTTCGACGACTCGCTCATGGCGAGAGCGTACGAGGCATTGCGCCTCCACCCATCGCGACTTCACCCACGCAACCCACCCGAAAACGCGGTCCTGAGAGCGATTTCAGGTGGGTCAGGTGGGTGAAGTCGAGATGGGGTGGACGGGGGGGGCGCGCCGGAGCGGCGGCTAGGGCGTGATGCTCTCGACGACGTCGAGGTTGTAGAACGTGGGCGGGCCGTCGACGAGCTGCCCGAACGCCTCGGCCCACGCGGAGGTCTGCGGCCGGGCCGAGTTCTCCATCGCGACCTCGTACGACTCGAACTCGACGATCGTCCGGTAGGTGCCGGGCTTGTCGCGGTCCTGGGTGATCGTGATGCGCACCGGACCGCCGCTGAGTCCGCTCTCCTCGAGGGTGCCCTGGAACTTCTCGCTGAGCTCGCGGATCTCGTCCAGCCGCGACGTGCGGTACTCGATGATCTGGATGAAGCTCATGCGGACTCCCCCTGATAGACGATGCGCCGAGTCAACCCCGTCGTCGCCCGCGGAGCAAGAGGTCACCACTCTCGGCGTACATCTGCGTCAGCGCGCCTCGGCGACGTATCGGCTGTTGCTGCCGGCGCGGTCCCGGCCCACGCGCGGCAGACCGCTGGTGAAGACCCCCGCCAGGCGTCCGCGCGTGTCGTACGCGAGTCCGAAGCAGTCGAGCAGCGAGCGGCTGCCGTCGGCCGCGCAACCGGTGCCGGACACGCACACCCGACCGCGGTGGACCGGTCCGCTGACGGCCTCGGCGCGGCCGAAGCTGCGTCCGCCGTCCCTGGATCGCCTGACCACGACGCGCCATACCGCGGCGTCGTCGTCGCCCGGCTGCCCCATCCCCGCCACGTTGTCAGCCGGCCCTTCGCGGTCGGTGCCGTACCACGCGATCGCGACCACCCCGTTTCCGGTCGCCGCGACGGTCGGGTACACCGCGGTGTGCCGAGGTCCGTGCAGGGCGCGCTCGGGCGACCAGGTGCGGCCGCCGTCCCGGGACGACGCGACGTAGGACGTGGTGCCGTCGTGCCACGAGACGTAGACCACGCCGAGGGCATCGGTCGCGATCGTGACCGGCCAGATCGGCACGAAGGCGGAATCGTCGAACGGAGCGACGTCGCGCGTCGTCCACGACGCGCCGCCGTCGGTGCTGACCGACACGACGACGCGTCGCGACCCCTCGGCGATGCCGGGGTAGTAGATCGTGTGGCGGTGCCGCGACCGGGCGCTCGTGTCGACGGCGAACCGCCCGGTCCGGACGCGGGTCCCGGCCGGGAAGGCGGAGGCGGCTCGGTCCAGCCGGAGCACCGACTCGCACCCGTCGAACGTCTCGAACACCGTCACGTCGGACAGGAGGTCCTTCGATGCGAGGTACGCCGTGCACGCGCCGTCGGCCTGCAGCCACGGTCGGTCGACGAGCCCAACAGTGGTAGCCACCGGCAGCACGCTCCACGTCCGCCCGTCGTCCTGGCTCACCGCGAGGGAGTTGCTCCCCGTCCACAGCGACGTCAGGTAGACGTTGTAGCGGCCGTGCTGGTTGCGATCGGGCGCGACAGCGATGTCGACGTCGTACCCGCCGAACCCCTCGTCGGGGTCCGTGGGGAGCGTCTGGAACGGGTTTCCCAACCACCGCCACGACTTCCCGCCGTCGACGGAGCGCCACACGTCGGTCCCGCAACCGGAGACGAGGTTGGCGCACGGCGGGTTGAAGAAGTTCGAGGCGGCCCAGAGCGACCCGTCGGGTGAGGCGGCGATCGCCGGCTCCGCGGAGTGGTTGAGCGACTTGGCGTACGGAACGGGCAGCGGTCCGGTGACCCACCGAGGGGCGGGGCGCGCCGCCGCCGGCACGACGACAACGGCGAGTGAGCCCGCGCACAGCAGCGCGATGAGTCGGGTACGGCGCACGCCGTGACTGTACCGAGGCTAGACGCCCGCGGCCTGCATCGCGCGGAGCTCCTTCTTGAGCTCGCCGATCTCGTCGCGCAGCCGCGCCGCGAGCTCGAACTGCAGGTCCCGCGCCGCGTCGTGCATCTGGTCGGACAGCTGCTGGATCAGCAGGGCCAGCTCGTGGCGAGGCATGCCCGCCAGGTCCTTCGCGTGCTTCCCGGCGCCGAGCGACAGCCCGGGCACCGGGCTCTTGCCGCGGCTCTGCCCGCGGCCCCGCCCGCCGGGCGCGACTACCCGGTCGCTGCCGTCGTCGAGCCTCATCTCGTCCATGATGTCGGCGATCCGCTTGCGGAGCGGCTGGGGGTCGAGCCCCCGCTCGACGTTGTACGCGACCTGCTTCTCCCGCCGGCGGTTGGTCTCGTCGATCGCCTTGCGCATCGAGTCCGTCACCGTGTCGGCGTACATGACGACCTGACCGGACACGTTGCGGGCGGCTCGGCCGATCGTCTGGATGAGGGAGGTGCCCGAGCGCAGGAACCCCTCCTTGTCCGCGTCGAGGATCGCGACCAGCGACACCTCGGGCAGGTCGAGGCCCTCACGCAGCAGGTTGATCCCGACCAGGACGTCGAAGTCGCCGAGCCGCAGCTCGCGCAGCAGCTCGATCCGGCGCAGGGTGTCGACCTCGCTGTGCAGATAGCGCACCCGGATGCCGAGCTCGAGGAGGTAGTCGGTCAGGTCCTCGGCCATCTTCTTGGTGAGCGTGGTGACGAGCACGCGCTCGTCGCGCTCGGCGCGGCCGCGGATGTCGTGGATGAGATCGTCGATCTGACCCTGGGTGGGACGGACGATCACCTCGGGGTCGACGAGGCCGGTCGGCCGGATGATCTGCTCGACCGGCGGGCCGTACTTCGCGGAGCGCTGCCGTTCGTAGGGCCCCGGCGTCGCCGACAGGTAGACGGTCTGCCCGATCCGCTCCAGGAACTCCTCGAACTTCAGCGGCCGGTTGTCCATCGCACTCGGCAGCCGGAAGCCGTGGTCGACGAGCGTCCGCTTGCGGCTCATGTCCCCCTCGTACATGCCGCCGACCTGCGGCACGGTGACGTGCGACTCGTCGATGACGAGCAGGAAGTCCTCCGGGAAGTAGTCGAGCAGGGTGTGCGGCGCGGTGCCGGGCGCCCGTCCGTCGATGTGCCGCGAGTAGTTCTCGATCCCCGAGCAGAAGCCGACCTGGCGCATCATCTCGACGTCGTACGTCGTCCGCATGCGCAGCCGCTGCGCCTCCAGGAGCTTGCCCTGTCGCTCCATCTCGGCGAGCCGGTCGGCGAGCTCGAGCTCGATGCCGGCGATGGCGCGCTCCATGCGCTCGGGCCCCGCGACGTAGTGCGTCGCCGGGAACACGAAGAGGTCGTCGTGCTCGCCGATCACCTCACCGGTGAGCGGGTGCAGCGTGGTGAGCTTCTCGATCTCATCGCCGAACATCTCGATCCGGACAGCGTGCTCCTCGTAGACCGGGAAGATCTCGACGGTGTCCCCCCGCACGCGGAACGTCCCGCGGGTGAACGCGAGGTCGTTGCGGGAGTACTGCACGTCGACGAAGCGGCGCAGCAGCTTGTCGCGCTCGATCTCCTCGCCGACGCGCAGCCGGACCATGCGGTCGACGTACTCCTGCGGGGTGCCGAGTCCGTAGATGCACGACACGGACGCGACCACGATGACGTCGCGGCGGGTGAGCAGGCTCATCGTCGCCGAGTGGCGCAGGCGCTCCACCTCCTCGTTCACCGAGGAGTCCTTCTCGATGTAGGTGTCGGTCTGCGGGACGTACGCCTCGGGCTGGTAGTAGTCGTAGTAGGAGACGAAGTACTCGACGGCGTTGCGCGGCAGCAGCTCCTTGAACTCGTTCGCGAGCTGCGCGGCGAGGGTCTTGTTCGGCGCCAGGACGAGCGTCGGCCGCTGCAGCCGCTCGACCAGCCACGCGGTGGTCGCGCTCTTGCCCGTGCCCGTGGCCCCGAGGAGGACAACATCAGGCTCCCCGGCGCGGATCCGCCGCTCGAGCTCGTCGATGGCGGCCGGCTGGTCACCGGCCGGCTGGAAGTCGCTCTCGACCCGGAACGGCGCGGTACGGCGGACGAGGTCGGTGACAGGTCTCACGGATCGAGTCTAGGCACCCGGTGTGACAGCGCCGGCGGGTGGCCGGAGCCGGCGGGTTGGCTGGGGCCGGCGGATGGCCGGGGCCGGCGGATGGCTGGGGCGCCGACCGCTCAGCGGCGGCTGCGCGAGTCGCCGGCCTTGTCCTTGTCCGGCTCGGCGACGTCGACGGCCGGGCGCGGTCCTGGTGCCGGCCGCGGCGTGGGTCGCGTCACGGTCGCCGGCGCACCGGCCGGCCGAGGCGTGAAGAGGTGCCGAGCGCGGCCGATCGCGGTCCAGTGGTTGCGGTCCGCGGTCTGCCACACCCAGAAGCTGACCGACGGCGCACCCATCTCGCGCGACGCGGCGACGAAGTGGGTGATCGCCTTCCGCGACGGGCTGCGCAGGTGGGTCAGGTCCGGGCGGTCGATCTTCGGGTCGTAGGCCTGCCCGGCCGGCATAATCGGCTTCCCGAACCGCTGCAGGTACCGCATGCTCTGCTTCGCCACTGTCGAGGGGTCGCGGTTCATCCAGTACGCCATCGGGATGAACGCGTCGGCGTACAGCGCGCTCTCGGCGTACGGGTAGCGCCCGACGCGCAGCTCGGACGGCCACGGGACGGTCGCGAGAATCGCGATGTGGCTGGGCAGCAGCCGGCGCAGCTCGCGGTAGTAGATCCGGACCGCGGTCCCGGTCAGCCGGGTGCCCTCGCTGCCCGTCTCGATGTCCGGGGCGACCGCCGCGACGCGCGGCGTGCCGCGGCCCGGCGGCACGTAGAGCGCGGCCTTCGCGAGGCGCAGGGCGTCCGCCTTCGGGTTGACCAGATACGGGAAGTCCCAGGCGATGATCTTGACGTCGGTGCCGCGGGTCGCCGGCAGCAGACGGGAGAGGATCGGCGCGCCGTCGAACCCGCCCTTCTTGGTGCCGGTGCGCACGAAGAGGTGGGACAGGCCGGCTTCCTGGGCGCGGCGCACGACCTTGCGCGCATCGCCGCCCTCGGTCTTGTCCCACATGTGGGTCCACATCCCGGTGCCGGTCGGCAGCCACTTGCGGCCGGGTACGACGGCCTCCGCCGCCTGGGCGGTGCCGGCGGCCCCCCGGGCGGCGCGGACGGCGGGCT
The DNA here is from genome assembly GCA_035536955.1 of Mycobacteriales bacterium. Lineage (GTDB taxonomy): Bacteria > Actinomycetota > Actinomycetes > BP-191 > BP-191 > DATLNF01. The sequence continues at coordinate 5,498 of DATLNF010000130.1, forward strand.
GGGGCAACCGCGAGGGGCGCGCCTTCGTCGGGACGGCTGGGGCGAGCTCGCGCTCGGCCCGGATCGACGTCAGCGTCGCGCGCCCGTCCCCGCGCTCGGCGGAGCCGGCCACCCCGAGCCCGGTGAGGATCAACGCGGCGACGAGGAGGGCCTGGAGCCGCAGGAGCGGGGTCCACTCGGAGTGCGGGTGGGTGATGACCGGGGCCTCGGAACTACGGCGCATGAAGAAAAAGGCCCTTCGCTGGGGTTTAGCCGGCAGAGACGGGGGTAGGACGACTCGAACGCCGCTTGGCTACCTTAGGTCTACGTTCGACAGAACGAGCCGAATACCTCAGCGGTTCCGGGCCCAGTCAGGGCACTGTCACCGGCCGGCGACGTACTGCCGCAAATCCGCCCACAGCGCATCGACCGCCGAGTCGAGGTCGGCCAGCGGCCCGTCATTCATGAGCACGTGGGTCGCCGCGGTCAGGCGGTCGGCGTCGCTCGCCTGGGCGGCCATCCGGGCTCGGGCGGCCGGCTCGCTCATCCCCCGCTGCTCGACCAGGCGCCGGACGCGGACCTCGGTGCCGCTCAGCACGACCACCACCGCGTCGAACGCCGGGGCGAGCCCGTTCTCGACCAGCAGCGGGATGTCGTGGACGACGACCGCGTCGGCCGGCGCCGCCGCCGCCAGCGCTGCGGCGCGCTCGCGCACCAGCGGGTGCACGATCTCGTTGAGGGTCTGCCGGCGCCCGTCGTCGGCGAAGACCGTGGCCGCCAGGGCGGCCCGGTCGAGCGCGCCGTCCGGGCCGAGCACCGTCGGGCCGAACGCGTGGACGACCGCCGCCAGCCCGGGTGTGCCCGCCGCGACCACCTCGTGCGCGAGCTGGTCGTAGTCGATCACCAGCGCGCCCAGCGCGGTCAGCCGGCGCGCGACCTCGGACTTGCCCGAGCCGATCCCGCCGGTCAGCCCCACCCGCATGCCTGGAGCATTCCACGCCGGCCGTGCGCCGTACCTGCGGGCGCTCGAGCGTGAGCTGTACGAGCGGTGCCGCTCAGTCCGGTCCTGACCGGACTGGCGGGCACCGCTTGGGGGTGGGCGGGCTACTCGGCCGGCTGGTCGCCGTCGGGCGCGCTGTCCGTCGGCTGGTCGGTGGGCTGGTCCGCCACCTCGCCGGCGGGCTGGTCCGCCACCTCGCCGGCCGGCTGGTCCGCCACCTCGTCGGCCGGCGGGTCGGCGGACCCGGGGGTCGCCGCCGCCTCGCCGCCGCCCTCGAGCTGGGCGCGCAGGGCCGTCAACGTGTCGTCGTCGGCCAGCGCGCCGCCCGGCTGCTCGGTGTCCTCCGTCTCCGAGGAGTACGACGTCGACGACCCGGCCTCGGCGTCGGCGGCCGCCTGCGCGGCGGCGGCTGCGGCGAGCTCCGCCTGGTGGGCGTCGTACCGGGCGTGGGCCTCGGCGTACGCCGACTCCCAGGTCGCCCGCGCCTCCTCGAACCCCTCGCGCCACTCCCCGGTCTCCGGGTCGAAGCCCTCCGGGTAGACGTAGTTGCCCTCGGCGTCGTACTGGACGTCCATGCCGTAGGCGGCCGGGTCGAACCCGACGGCTTCGCCGATCGTGCCCTCGCTGGCCTGCTTCAGCGAAAGGCTGATGCGGCGGCGCTCCAGGTCGATGTCGATGACCTTCACGGAGATGTCGTCGCCGACGTTGACGACCTGCTCCGGGATCTCGACGTGGCGCTCGGCGAGCTCGGAGATGTGGACGAGGCCCTCGATGCCCTCGTCGACCCGCACGAAGGCGCCGAACGGCACCAGCTTCGTGACCTTGCCGGGCACGACCTGGCCGATCTGGTGGGTCCGCGCGAACTGCCGCCACGGGTCCTCCTGTGTCGCCTTCAGCGACAGAGACACCCGCTCGCGGTCGAGGTCGACGTCGAGCACCTCGACGGTGACCTCCTGGCCCACCTCGACGACCTCGCTCGGGTGGTCGATGTGCTTCCAGGAGAGCTCCGAGACGTGCACCAGTCCGTCGACGCCGCCGAGGTCCACGAAGGCGCCGAAGTTGACGATGGAGGAGACGACGCCGGGGCGGACCTGGCCCTTCTGCAAGGTCGTGAGGAACGTCTGGCGGACCTCGCTCTGCGTCTGCTCGAGCCAGGAGCGGCGGGACAGCACCACGTTGTTGCGGTTCTTGTCGAGCTCGATGATCTTGGCCTCGAGCTGCTTGCCGACGTACGGCTGCAGGTCGCGGACCCGGCGCATCTCGACCAGCGAGGCGGGGAGGAAGCCGCGCAGCCCGATGTCGAGGATCAGGCCGCCCTTGACGACCTCGATGACGGTGCCGGTGACGATGCCGTCCTCGTCCTTGATCTTCTCGATCGTGCCCCACGCCCGCTCGTACTGGGCGCGCTTCTTGGACAGGATCAGGCGGCCCTCCTTGTCCTCCTTCTGGAGGACGAGGGCCTCGATCTCGTCGCCGACGCTGACGACCTCGAACGGGTCCACGTCGTGCTTGATGGACAGCTCACGCGAGGGGATGACGCCCTCGGTCTTGTAGCCGATGTCGAGGAGCACCTCGTCGCGGTCGACCTTGACGATGACTCCTTCGACGATGTCGCCGTCGTTGAAGTACTTGATCGTCTCGTCGATGGCGTCGATGAACGCCTGCATGTCGCCGACGTCGTTGATCGCGACCTGCGGCGTGGTGTGCCGCGGCGCGTCGTCGGGGGAAGCGGCGGCGGGGGCGTCGGTGGTGGTCGTCACGAGGTAATGGCTCCGGCTACGGGTCGACGGTGCGCTGCGGGCCTGTTCGTCGAATGTGCCGTAGTCGGTGGACGAGGGAGTCGTAGGGACTTAGCTCGTAGTAGCCGATACACCATGGACGACGAGAGCGAGCCTGCTCCGGTGAGGCGATGCGCAGGCCCGTCGCGCGTCCGCAAGGATACGTGGCGCCGCGAGGACGGGTCAATCGAGGGGGCAGGTCGATGGCGCACGGCGACGACTCGCCCGCCGGCATCGCCCGACGAGCGGTCGACCAGGCCGAGACGCGCACTGCCCAGCGGTCGTGGTGGGACCGGAACGCGCTCGACTACCAGGCAGCGCACGCGACCGACCTCGGCGCCGCGACCTTCCTGTGGTGTCCCGAAGGGGTGCTCGAGGCCGACGCGCGCCTCCTCGGCGAGGTGATGGGGCGACGGGTCCTGGAGGTCGGCTGCGGCGCCGCCCAGTGCGCGCGGTGGCTGCTGGGACGCGGCGCGCGGGTCGTCGGGATCGACCTGTCCGAACGCCAGCTCGCCCAGTCCGCCCGGTACGACGCCGAGACCGGCGCCGTGGTGCCGGTGGCGCAGGCCGACGCGCTCGCGCTGCCGTTCGCCGACGCCGTGTTCGACGTCGTGTTCTCGGCGTACGGCGCGCTGCCGTTCGTCGTCGACGGCGGCGCACTGATGAGCGAGGTCGCGCGGGTCCTCCGATCCGGGGGGCGGTGGGTGTTCTCCGTGGGCCACCCGGTGCGCTGGTGCTTTCCGGACGACCCCGGTCAGCGCGGCCTCACCGTCGTCGCGTCGTACTTCGACCGCCGTCCGTACGTCGAGACGGACGGGACCGGGCGGGCGACGTACGTCGAGCACCACGCGACGCTGGGCGACCGGGTCAGCCAGGTCGTCGGTGCCGGTCTGCGCGTCATCGACCTGATCGAGCCGGAGTGGCCGGCCGGCCACGAGTCGTCGTACCCGCAGTGGAGCGCGACCCGCGGCCAGCTGATCCCGGGCACGACGATCTGGGTGACCGAGAAGGACTGACTCACCAGCAGAATCGAGCCATGCTCCCGTCGACAGCCGACGCCGTCGCCGCTTCGGTAGCGGTTGCCACTGCGCTGGGGCTGCCCAGCGACCGCCCGGTCGTCGTTGCCGAGGGGTACAGCGTCCGAGTGCGGCTGGCCCCGGCCGAGGTCCTCACGCGCGTGGTGACAGCGGGGCGAAGGCTACGCGGCGAACCGGCGCCGTGGATGCTCCGGGAGCTCGCCACCAGCACGTTCCTAGCAGCGTCCGGTGCGCCCGTTGCGCGACCGTGGTCTGACCCCGGTCCACACCGGGGGCTGGGCCTGGACGTCACGTTGTGGCAGTGGTTCGAAACAGACTCGAAGCCGGTGACACCGCACGTCTATGGCCGCCTGCTGAGATCTCTGCATGACGCTCTCGAGGGCATCAAGGTAGACCTGCCGTTGCTCGCCGGTCCGCTGACCGACATCGAGTGTGCGATCGGAGCGACTGACGATCCCGTGCTCCACTCCGCGGCCGCTCGCCTTCTCCCTCTTGCGATGACGTGGCCTCGGCGCCCACTGCACGGCGACGCACACACCGGCAACCTGCTGAGTACCCCTTTCGGCTTTTTGTGGACCGACTTCGAAGACGTCTGCGTCGGGCCCGTCGAGTGGGACCTCGCGTCGCGGACCATCGACTCGGAGTTCGTCGATGCCTACCCCGGCACGATCGATCGCGAGCTGCTGGAGGATTGCCGTGATCTTCGTTGCCTGCAGATCCTGGCGGCGATTCTCGTGAGCGATGTCCAGGACACACCGCTCTACGACGAGCTGACGGCCCGCCTCGTGCGGAGGCAGGGAGCGCGTCGCTGACAGTGGGCGCGCTGGCGGAAGCTCGCCGAGGCGTCGGGTCAGCGCAGGGCGATGCGCATCCGGCGGTTGGCCTTGCCCTTGCTCTCGACCTTGACCACCTCGAGCTCGCCGATCTGCCTCGTCGAGGCGACGTGGGTGCCGCCGTCGGCCTGCGCGTCGAGCCCGACGATGTCCACGATGCGCACTTCGGTGAGCTCGGGTGGCAGCAGGTTCGTCGCGGTCCTGATGATGTCGGGGATCTGGAAGGCCTCGTCGCGGGGCAGGACGCGGACGTCGATGCGGCGGTCGTTGGCGACCTCGATCGCGCACTGGGAGGCGATGCGCTCCTTGAAGCCCTCGGGGATCTCCGGCAGGTCGAAGTCGAGTCGACCCGACAGCGGCTCCATGTTGCCGCCGGTCACTAGTGCGCCGAACTCCCGGAAGACGACGCCGGCGAGCAGGTGCAGCGCGGAGTGCGTGCGCATCAGCGCGGTACGCCGCTCGTCCTCGACTGCGCCGCGCACCGTCGTGCCGACTGCCGGCACCGGGTCGCCTTCGGCCAGGCGCAGCAGCAGGTCGTCGCCTTTGCCCACCCCCACCACCCGGCTCTGCACGCCGCCCCAGAGCAGCACGCCGTGATCGGGGGGCTGGCCGCCGCCACCCGGGTAGAAGGCGCTGCGATCGAGCACGACGCCGCCGTCCTCCACATGCAGGACGGATGCGTCCCACTCCCGGAGCGTCGCGTCAGCGAGCTCCAGCCGGTGCGTCCGTCCGTGCCGATCGGCTCCTGCGCTCATGAGCAAGCAGCCTAGCGACGGCGTCGTGTTGGTCCGACACACAGCACGTCGGCAGGTCCGGCGGCGCCGACCGAGAAACCCCTGACCGAGGAGGAACTATGCCGAGGCGCCGCGCGGTACCCGTCCGCACCACGGCCGCGCTGGCCGTCGCGGCCAGCTGCGTGCTGGGGCTGCCGGCCATCGCCGCCCCGCCCCGCCGCGTGCAATGGGTGGAGGCGACGATCGCCCAGACTCAGGACTCGATTCGCACCGGGCGCACGACCTGCCGGGACGTGGTCGCCGGCTACCTCGCCCGCATCAACGCCTACGACCGCTCGGGCCCGCAGCTGCAGAGCGTCATCGCGGTGTCCCCGACCGCTCTCTCCGATGCGGCGGCCCTCGATCGGGTCCCCCGCAGCCGTCGCGGTCGGCTGCACTGCGTACCCCTGGCCATCAAGGACAACATCGACGTGCGCGGTCTCGCGACGACCGCCGGCGCGACCGGTCTCCGCTCGGTGCGCCCCCCGGCCGACGCGTTCGTGGTGAGCCGACTCCGCGCCGCCGGTGCGGTCATCGTCGCAAAGGCGAACATGGACGAGTTCGCGTTCGGCTTCTCCGGCAGCAGCAGCCTCGGCGGCCAGGTGCGCAACCCGTACGACGTCACCCGGGGACCTGGCGGGTCGAGCAGCGGCACGGGGGCTGCGGTTGCGGCGAGCCTCGCCCTCGCCGGCCTCGGCTCGGACACCGGCGGGTCGATCCGCGTGCCGTCATCCGTCCACGGCCTCGTCGGCATCCGCCCGAGCATGCGGCTGCTCAGCCAGCGCGGCGTACTGCCGCTCGCGCACTTCCAAGACACCGTCGGGCCTATGTGCCGGCGCGTGGAGGACTGCGCTCTGCTCCTCGAGGTCATGGTCGGCGCCGACCCCGTGCCCGGCAGCGGCCAGTGGACCGAGCCGCAGCAGCGTGACGACACGGGCCGCGTGATCCCGACGGCGGCAGCGTACGACCGAGTCGTCGGCATCGCGCGGCACCGGTACTCGACGGCGCTCGACTCCCGGGGTCTGCGCGGCGCGCGCATCGGCGTCGTGCAGGACTTGTTCGGCAACGACGAGGACGTGCTCGACCTGCTCGATCGCGCGATCGACCGGATGCGCGCGGCGGGTGCGACGGTGGTCGACGTGGAGATCCCCGACCTCGCTGAGATCACGTCGTACTCGAGCGTGAGCCAGTGGGAGTTCCGCGACCACCTGACGGAGTACCTGTCGTCATGGCCCTCGGACGTCGACGGTCATCCGCGCAGCTTCGAGGAGGTGGTGGCGACCCTGGGGTACGAGTCGGATCGGCTGCCTTCCCTGGTGATTAGCGGCGGCCGCGGCGCAACCCGCCGCGTCGACCCCGACTACGAGGCGAACACGGTCGAGCGACCGCGCTTCGTTCGGGCCAGGCTCCAGGCGGCGCTCGACAACCGCGACCTCTCCGGGAAGTCCCTCGGCAGGCCGTACGACGCCCTGCTGTACCCGTCGGTGACGTCGTTGCCCGCCGTGGGCGGCCCGCCAACCGCCGGGAGCAACAACCGGCTGAGCCCCTTCAGCGGGTTCCCCGCGCTGTCGATGCCCGCCGGCTTCACGGCGCCGACCGCAGAGCGGCCCGCCCTGCCGGTCGGCATGGAGCTGCTCGGTCGTGAGTTCGCGGAGCGGACGCTGCTGCGAATCGCCTACGGCTACCAGTCGGCGGTGTCCGGTTCCGCTCTCGCGCGTCGGGCGCCCACGACGACGCCCGAGCTGCGCGGTACGCGGCCGGCGGTGCAACCGCAGCCGCTGATCCCGGGCCCGACGGGGCGCCCGCCGGCCGAGATCGCCGCGAACTGAGCCAACTTCTGAGCCGCGGTCAGTGGCCGGCTTCGTCCCAGGTGCGCCCGATGCCGACCGACACCTCGAGCGGCGCCGTGAGCGGGTAGGCGCCGCACATCTCCCGCCGGACCAGCGCCTCGACGAGCCCGCACTCGCCGTCGGCGACCTCCAGCACCAGCTCGTCATGCACCTGCAGAAGCAGCCGCGAACGCAGGCCCTCCGCCTTGAGGGCACGGTCCACCGCCAGCATGGCCAGCTTGATGATGTCGGCGGCCGAACCCTGGATCGGGGCGTTGAGCGCCATCCGCTCCGCCATCTGCCGCCGCTGCATGTTGTCGCTGACCAGGTCCGGCAGGTACCGGCGGCGGCCGAGGATCGTCTCCGTGTACCCGTCGCCGCGCGCCCGGTCGACGACAGCGCGCAGGTAGTCGCGCACGCCGCCGAACCGCTCGAAGTACGCCGCCATCTGCTCCTTCGCCTCGTCCGGTGTGATCTGCAGCTGCTGCGCCAGCCCGAACGCGGACAGCCCGTATGCGAGCCCGTAGCTCATCGCCTTGATCCGCCGCCGGAGCTCCGGGTCCACCTGCTCCGGTGCCACGTCGAAGACCCGCGATGCGGTCGTCGTGTGCAGGTCCTCACCGCTGGCGAACGCGTCGATGAGCCCGCCGTCCGCCGAGAGGTGCGCCAGGATGCGCATCTCGATCTGGCTGTAGTCCGCCGTCATCAGCGACTCGAACCCGTCACCGACGACGAAGGCCTGCCGGATCTCGCGCCCTTCCGCAGTGCGGATCGGGATGTTCTGCAGGTTGGGGTCGGTCGAGGACAGCCGGCCGGTCGCCGCGACCGTCTGCTCGTACGTCGTGTGGATGCGGCCATGGTCGTCGACCATCGGCAGGAGCTGCTTCTCCACGGTCGTGAGCAGTCGTGACACGTCTCGGTGTCGCAGCAGGTGCCCGATCAACGGGTGGTCGGTCTGCGTCGCCAGCCACTGCAGCGCGTCCGCGTCGGTCGTATAGCCGGTCTTGATCTTTTTGGTCTTCGGCAGCCCGAGCTCGTCGAAGAGGATCTGCTGCAGCTGCTTGGGCGAGCCCAGGTTGAACTCACGTCCGACGCTCGCGTAGGCCTCGCCGCTCACCTCCTTCACCTTGGCCGACAGCTGCGCCTGCAGCATCGCGAGGTGATCGCGGTCGACGGCGATGCCGGTCCGCTCCATCTCGACGAGCACGTGGACGAGCGGGAGCTCCACCTCGTGCAGCAGGCGGGTGGCGCTCCGACGCTCGAGGTCGGCGTCCAGCGACGCGGCGAGATCGGCCACCGCTCTGGCCCGCAGGACCGCGTCGGTCGCTTCGGCGTCCTCGTCGCCGGTGCCGTCCAGGGCCAGCTGACCGTCGTCCTCGACCTCCGTACGCAGCTCGCGGTGGAGGTAGCGCAGCGCCAGGTCCGCCAGGTCGAAGCTGCGCTGGCCGGGCAACGCGAGGTACGCCGCGAGCGCGGTGTCGCTGGTCACACCCGCCAGGGCGAGGCCACGGGCGCGCAGCGCGAGGATCGGGCCCTTCACGTCGTGCGCCGCCTTGGGGATCGCCGGGTCGGCGAGCCAGCCGGCCAGTGCCGACTCCTCGTCGGCGCCGAGCGACTGGAGGTGCAGGAACGCGCCCTCGCCGTTCTCCAGCGCGAAGGCGATGCCGTGCACGTCCCCGGTGCCGCGGCCCCACGTCCCGCGAAGATGCACGCCGACCCGGGTCCCTGCGGGAATCGCATCGAGCCAGCCGCGCAGCTCTCCGCTCGAGAGCACCGTGACCGACACGTCGAAGCCCTCGTCGGCCTCGGGCTCGACGGAGGACAGGCTGGCGTAGAGGCGCTCGCGCAGGACGCGGAACTGCAGCGCGTCGAAGACCTTGTGCACCTCGTCGCGGTCCCACACTCCCATCCGCAGGTCCGTGGGCGACAGCTCCAGCGGGACGTCGCGGGCGAGCTCGGTGAGCGTCCGGTTCCGCATCACGTTCCCGAGATGCTCCCGCACCGCTGCGCCGACCTTGCCGGGGATCTCGTCGACGCGGTCGCACATCTCGGCCAGCGAGCCGAACTGCTGCACCAGCTTGATCGCGGTCTTCTCCCCCACACCCGGGATGCCGGGGAGGTTGTCGCTCGGGTCCCCGCGCAGCGCCGCGAAGTCCGGGTACTGCGCCGGCGTCAGGCCGTACTTGGCCATGACCTCCTCCGGCGTGAACCGGGTCATGTCGCTGATCCCCTTGCGGGTCATCAGCACGGTGACGTGCTCGTCCACCAGCTGGTAGGCATCACGGTCGCCCGTCACGATCAGCACGTCCATGTGCTGCGCGCTCGCCTGCGTCGCGAGGGTGGCGATCACGTCGTCGGCCTCGAAGCCAGGTGCCTCGAGCATCGGGATGCGGAGGGCCTCGAGCACCTCCTTGACCAGGGAGACCTGCCCCCGGAAGTCGCTCGGGGTCTCGGACCGGGTCGCCTTGTACTCGGCGTACGCGTCGTGGCGGAACGTGGGTCCGGACAGGTCGAACGCCACGGCGATGTGCGTCGGCTGCTCGTCGCGGATGACGTTGATCAGCATCGACGTGAAGCCGTAGACGGCATTGGTCGGCTGGCCCGTTGTCGTCGAGAAGTTCTCGACCGGAAGAGCGAAGAAGGCGCGGTACGCGAGGGAGTGGCCGTCGAGCAGGAGCAGCCGGTCCTCGCTCACGCCCTGCTCCTCGCCACGCGCGTCATGAGCGGCATCCTAGAGTCCGCCGAGAACGCCGTTCGGCGAGCAGTGGAGGGCCGATGGACGACGGGACTGACGGGACTGGCGGGCCGGATGACGCTCAGATCTTGCAGCTCATCCTGCAGGCGGGCCGCGACACGCTCATGGAGCGCATGGGCATCGAGCTGGCGGTCGTCACCCGGGACCGCCTCGAGGCGACGATGCCCGTCGAGGGCAACCGCCAGCCCTACGGGCTGCTCCACGGGGGCGCGTCATGCGTGCTCGCCGAGTCGCTCGCGTCGCTCGGCGCAGGGCTGAACGCGTGGCCAGACCGGGTCGCCCTCGGCGTCGAGATCAACGCGACCCACCATCGGGCGGTCAAGGAAGGGGGGGTACGCGGCGTCGCCACGCCACTGCACCGCGGCCGAACGGTCTCTTCCTGGGCGGTCGAGATCGGCGACGACTCCGGCCGCCGCGTGTGCACCGCGCGGGTCACCTGCCTCCTGCGCGAGGCGTGACCCGCCCGAGGGTCAGCTCTCGGTGCGCTCCGCAACGCCGACCCGGACCGGCTTGCGGGGGCGACGCAGCGCGGCGGTCCGCGGCACCCGGAGCTCGCGACGGAGGAGCGCCGCGCGGCCGTCGACGCCGGACAGCTGGCGGCGCAGCGCGCTGACGCTCGCGACCCGCTTGACCACGACCGGGCCGAAGCCGAGCCGGGCGTAGAACCGGTTGGCCTCCCGGTCCTGCGGGCGAGCGCTCGTGACGACCTGGTCGAGCCCGAGCTCTTCGGCGTAGGAAGCCGCAGCCGCGACCAGGGCCTTGCCGGCCCCCCGCCTGCGGTGCTTGTGGGACACGACCATGTGCGTCATCTCGACCGCGGGAGTGTCGATGATCGCGGTGGCCGTGCCCACGCAGAGCAGCGCCATGCCGATGGGCTCGCCGGCGCACTCGGCGACCACGAGCCGACACCCGGGGCTGCGCATCGCCTCGAGGTAGCGCGCCTCCGTGGCGGCGAGCGCATCGGGGGTCCGGCCGGCCCTGCGCGGCGTGTGCTCGCGCAGCTCCAGCCAGAGGTCGAGCAGCTGGGCCATGTCGTCCGGGGCCGCCTCGCGTACGGTCACGGCTGCTCGCACGCGCGGCTCCTGTCGCTGACGGGAACGCTGGGTCTGGGCAGGCCTCCCGTGAGCCCGTCGGCGCAGCGTACCCTCGGGTCGACCGGGGTCAACAGGCCCGGATGGACCAGCCCGACTGGCCCTTCAGGCGGCCTCGGTGACCAGCTCCCACAGCCGGTCGACGTGGCGCCCGGCGGTGCGCTGCGCGCCGATCGAGACCCGCATCGTCAGCCGGCCGCCGAGCCGGGTGTGCGTGACGTACGCCTCGCCGGAGGAGTTCACCGCGTCCAGGAGCCGCTGGGTCGCCGCGTCACCCTCGCGGTGGGCGAGGCAGACGAGGTTGAGCGGCGCCGGGGCGACCAGCTCCAGCGCCGGGTGCGCCGTCACGCGCGCGGCGAGGTCCTGCGCCAGCGCGATGTGCGCACGGACGTGGTGCTGCAGGCCGACGACCCCGTAGTGCCGGATGACCGCCCACAGCTTGAGCGCCCTGAACCGCCGGCCGAGCGGGATCTGCCAGTCCCGGTAGTCGATCACCGCCCCGGAGTCGCTCGCCGGGTTGCGGAGGTACTCGGGAACCACGCTGAGCGCCGCCACCAGCGCGCGCCGGTCTGCCACGTAGAACGCGTCGCAGTCGAAATTCACGAACATCCACTTGTGCGGGTTGACGCAGTAGCTGTCCGCGAGCTCGAGGCCGTCGTGGATCCCACGGTGCTCAGGGCACAGCGCAGCGGTCCCGCTCATCGCCGCGTCCACATGCAGCCACGCGCCGTGTCGCCGAGCCAGCTCCCCGACCGGGCGCACCGGGTCCATCGCGTTCGACGAGGTGGTCCCGACCGTGGCGACGACGTACGCCGGGCGCAGGCCGGCCGCGGCGTCAGCGGCGAGCCGTGCGGCCAGGTCGTCGGCGCGCATGGCGTAGGACTCGTCGACGTCGACGAGGCGCAGCAGAGCCGGGTCGAGCCCGGCCACCCGCACCGCCTTCTCGACCGACGAGTGCGCCTGGGTGGACGTGTACGCCGTCATCGAGCGGATGTCCCCGCCGAGCCGCTCCCGGGCGGCCAGCAGCGCGCACAGCGTCGCGCTCGAGGCGGTGTCCTGGATCACGCCGCCACCGGACCCGCTGGAGTGGAAGGCCGCGGGCAGGTCGAGCAGCTGTGCCAGCCAGTCCAGCGCGTGGGTCTCGAGCTCGGTGCACGCCGGGCTGGTCGCCCAGAGCATTCCCTGCACGCCGAGTCCGGCGGAGAGCAGCTCACCGATGATCGACGGCCCAGAGCTGTTGGACGGGAAGTAGGCGAAGAAGCCGGGCGACTGCCAGTGCGTGATGCCCGGGAGGAGAACACGGTCGAGATCCGCGAGCACGGCCTCGAAGGGCTCGCCGCGCTCGGGTGGCCCCGCCGGCAGCGCCGAGCGGATGTCTCCGGGCGACACCGTGGAGAGGACGGGGAGTGACTCCACCCGGTCCAGGTAGTCAGCGACCCAGTCGACGGCGGCGTGCGCATTGCGGCGGAAGTCCGCGGAGGACATGTGGAAGCCCTGATCGCCCGTCGTCATCCACGCGATGCTACGTCACGTGGTGCTATCCAGAAACCCGTTGCGCGGCAAGGGATCTTCCGACGTTGACGCTTCGTGTCCGACGACGATACGGTGCCCAACGCTCCGCTGACGCGGGCGCCTCCCTCTCTCCTGAGATCGACGGCGCACGCCCGGTGGGGTGGGCATCCGAGGCCCGGGCAGCCGAGTAGAGAACACCCGCGGACGGGGAAGCCGCGGGTGGTGCCAAAGGCAGCCCGGGCTTCGGCATGTCGCGGCGGGACGCGGACTTCCACACACCGTGATGAACGCGCGGCCCGCCGACCGCAGGGCCTAGTCCTCGCCGAGGTAGGCCTTGCGCACCTGCTCGTTGCCGAGCAGGTCCTTGCCCTTGCCGGACAGCACGATCTTGCCGGTCTCGATGACATAGCCCTGGTCGGCGAGCGACAGCGCGGCCTGCGCGTTCTGCTCGATCAGCAGGATGGTGGTGCCCTGCTCCTTGAGGGTGCTCACCGTCGAGAAGATCCGCTGCATCATGATCGGCGAGAGTCCCATCGACGGCTCGTCGAGCATGAGGAGCCGGGGTCGGCTCATCATGGCGCGGCCCATCGCGAGCATCTGCTGCTCCCCGCCGGACAGCGTGCCGGCCGCCTGGGACTTGCGCTCGTCGAGGACCGGGAAGAGCTCGAAGACCCGATCGATGTCCTCGCGGATGCCGGGTGCGTCCTTGCGGGTGAACGCGCCGAGCTCGAGGTTCTCGAGCACGGTCATGCGCGGGAAGATCTTCCGGCCCTCCGGCGAGTGCGCGATGCCCAGCTCGACGATCTCGTGGGCCGGCGTGGTCGCGATCTCCCGGCCCTCGAAGGTGATCGAGCCGGCCACCGGCCGGAGCAACCCGGACAGCGTCCGCAGCGTCGTCGTCTTGCCGGCCCCGTTGCCGCCGATGAGCGTCACGACCTGGCCGGCGTCGACCGAGAAGCTGATGCCCTTGACCGCCTCGATCTTGCCGTAGGCGACCCGAAGGTCGCGCACCTCGAGCATCGCAGTCACGTCTCGTCCCGTCTCACGTCGCGCCGGGTCACTCGACCGGGCTGCCCAGGTAGGCCTCGATGACCCGGTGGTCGGACTGGACCTCCGCCGGCGTCCCCTCGACCAGGAGCTGGCCCTGGACGAGGACCGCGACCCGGTCGCAAAGGTTGAAGATGAACTTCATGTCGTGCTCGATCACGATGACCGGGAGGCCGGCCTCGCGGATCGACTTGACCAGCTCCATCGCCTGCCGGGTCTCGATCGGGTTCATGCCGGCGGTGGGCTCGTCGAGCAGGAGCAGACCAGGGTCGGTCGCCAGCGCGCGGGCGATCTCGAGGCGGCGCTGGTCGCCGTACGGCAGGTTCTTGGCGAGCTCGCCCTCGATGCGCGCGAGTCCGACGAAGTCGAGCCAGCCACGCGCCGCCTCGGTCGACTCGCGCTCCTCCCGCTTGTACTTCGGGCCGCGGAAGATCGCCGAGATCGGGCCGGTGCTGGTGCGGCAGTGCCGGCCGACGAGGACGTTCTCCAGCGCCGTCATGTGCGGGAAGAGCCGGATGTTCTGGAACGTCCGAGCCAGGCCCGTCTTCACCACCTCAGCCGGACGGCCGGAGAGCTCTCGCCCGCGGTAGCGGATCTCGCCCGACGTGGGCTCCTCGAGCCCGGTGAGGCAGTTGAAGAAGGTGGTCTTGCCGGCGCCGTTGGGCCCGATGAGCCCGACGATCTCGCCGGAGTCGACGTGGAAGTCGACCTTGTTGACAGCGGTGAGCCCGCCGAACTGCTTCGTGACCTGCTTGACGTCGAGCACCCGCTCGACGGCCGCTGGGACCGCGGTCACGGCGTCACCATGCCCTTCCCGTGCGACGCGGCGGGTGCCTGCGTCACCGCGTCACCGGACGTCGGGTCGGCGTCGTCGAACTCGAGCTTGCGGCGGATGCTCGACACGATCCCGGTCGGGCGGAAGCGCATCATGAGGATGAGCGCGATGCCGTAGAACAGCAGCCGGTTGTCCTGGAACGTCCGGAGCTTCTCCGGGAGCGCGATGAGCACAGCCGAGCCGAGGATCGCGCCGGGCACAGTGCCCATGCCGCCGAGGACCACAGCCGCGAGGAGGGTCACCGACTCGAGGAAGGTGTAGGAGTCAGGGGACACCTGCGTCGCAAGGTGCGCGTTGATCGCACCAGCCCCGCCGGCGAGAAAGGCGCCGATCGCGAACGCGAGCAGCTTCATCGCGATCGTGTTGACGCCCATCGCCTCCGCTGCGGTCTCGTCCTCGCGGATCGCGACCCAGGCCCGGCCGATCCGGCTGGTGCCGAGGCGCGAGAACACCAGGATGACGAACGCGATCAGCAGCAGCTCGATGAAGTAGTAGTTGGCGAAGTAGGGCAGCTTCGTGCCGAGCACTGTGTGGCTCTCGCCGAAGTCGAAGCTGCCGATCTTGAGGTTGGGCACACCCGAGATGCCGTTGGGGCCGCGGGTCAGGTCGTCGTAGTTCTGCGCGACGAGACGGAAGATCTCACCGAAGCCGAGTGTGACGATCGCGAGGTAGTCGCCGCGGAGGCGCAGCGTCGGAGCTCCGATGATCACACCGAAGATCGCGGCGGCGACCGCCGAGACGACGATCACCAGGTAGAACGGCAGGCTGACGCTCGACGTCGTCAGGCGGGCGTCACCGAGCAGCGCGGCGACGTAGGCGCCGACGCCGAAGAACGCGACGTACCCGAGGTCGAGCAGACCGGCCTGGCCCACGACGATGTTGAGTCCGATGGCCGCCGCCGCGAACACCGCGATGTACGCCGCGACGCGGATCCAGTAGGCGTTGCCGTCCTGGACCTGGGAGATCAGGAACGGGAAGGCGATCGCCGCGAGCGCGCCGGCCACCATGGTCACGCCGCGGTGCCGCCGGTAGAGCGTCGACAGCGCGCCGAACACGCCGACCGCGTTGAGCGCGGCGCAGACGGCGATGAGGAAGAGGAAGAACCCGATGATCCGGCTGGACCGCTCCTCGTCGTTCTGCCCGACGTCGAGCGTGTAGACGACGACGGCGAGCAGCGCGATCTGCGCGAGCACGACGAAGAGGATCTCGATCGGTGTCGGGCGGCGGCGGGGCCGGCCCGGCTCGCGCCCGGCCGGCATCGCGATGAAGCCGAGCAGCGCGCCGATCGAACCGACCAGGGCCAGGATGATCCCGATGGCGAACGCGCCGAGGCCACCACGCTCGTTCAGCACCGCGAGGAAGGTCCCGAGTGACACGGCGAGCGCGCCCGCGGAGACGGCGAGCCCTGCTTTGCGCGCACCCGGCAGGTCGGTGAAGGCGAGGATGAGGCAGCCGATCGCCAGCAGCAGGGTGTAGTTGCGCACCCCGGCGTCGCCCAGGAAGAAGGCGGACTTGAGCTGCCCCGGGTAGCCGGAGAAGGCGAGCCACGGCAGCAACGACCCGACGAGCAGGAGCGCGCTGGACACCCCCACCACCGGTCGCCACACACCGTTGAGTCGGGCCTGCACCTGCGCGGAGAGACGGCCGGCGGCCGTGGCGAGGGTCATGAGCGCGTCGCCACTCGCTCGCCGAGCAGCCCGCTCGGGCGGAAGACCAGCACGAGGATGAGCACGATGAACGCCCAGACGTCCTTGTAGGTCGAGCTGAGGTACTGCGTCGCCAGGGCTTCCACGATGCCCAGGGTGAACCCGCCCAGTACCGCGCCGGTGATGTTGCCGATGCCGCCGAGAACTGCGGCGGTGAACGCCTTGATGCCGGCGGTGAACCCGATGCTGAAGCTGATCTGCCCGAACTGCAGGCCCTGCATCACGCCGGCGACACCGGCGAGAGCGGCGCCGATGGCGAACGTGATGACGATGATCTTGTCGGTGTCGACCCCCATCAGTCGCGCCGTGTCCGGGTCCTGCGAGGTCGCGCGCATCGCCTTACCGGTCCTCGACTGCTTGATGAAGGTCTGCAGCAGGATCATCAGCAGGATCGCGGTGACGATGACGAAGATCGCGACGATGGGCAGGCCCACCCCGCCGATCCCGACGTTTCGCTTCGAGATGTACTCCGGGAACGGCCGGGCGGACTTGGCGTCGGGGAAGTAGAGGCGGACCGCCTCCTGGAGGAAGATCGACACCCCGATCGCGGTGATGAGCGGCGCGAGGCGCGGCGCCCGTCTCAGCGGTCGGTAGGCGAACCGCTCCACGATTATGGCCACGATGACCGACGTCAGGATCGCGGCGAGGAACACCAGCGGGAGCATGTAGCCGCGGTCGGCGACGCTCTCCGGCAGCGCGTAGAGGTACAGCGCCAGCCCCCCGAACGCGCCCACCATGAAGATCTCGCCGTGCGCGAAGTTGATCAGCTGGATGATGCCGTAGACCATCGTGTAGCCGAGCGCGATGAGCGCGTACGTCGCGCCGATGACGATCCCGTTGCTCAGCTGTTGCAGGAACTGGGCCACTCGCCGGTCCTCACGTGTCAGGTGAAGCGAAGCTCGACTGGGTGCTGCGGCGCACTTGTGTGGCGCGGACTCTAGACGAGGCGGAGGGGCAAGGCGTCAAGCCCTGCCCCTCCGTCGTACGTCCTGCCTCGAAACCGGGTGCCGACAGCTCTACTTGAAGGTGTCGACCTTGTCCGGGGCCCACTTGCCGCTGGTGACCTTGTAGACGGTCAGCACCTTGGTGGTGGTGTCGCCGAACTCGTCGAACGCCACGTCACCCGTGACGCCCTTGAGGTTGGTGTCCTGGATCGCCGCGATGATGTCCTCGCGGGCGGACTCGACGTCGTCCTTGCCGTCGAGCGCCTTGGCGAGGGCGTCGATGATGACGTTCGCCGCGTCGTACGCGTAGGCGCCGTAGGCCTCGTAGGGCTCCGGGAACTTCGCCGCGGCGTAGTCGGCCACGAACGTCTTCGCCGTGTCGAGCTGCTCGACCGGCGCGCCGACCGACGTCGCGAGGTCACCCTCGACCGCGGCCTTGCCGGTCTCGATGTACTTGCCGGAGAAGATGCCGTCGCCGCCCATGAGCGGGATGCGCAGGCCGCCGGCCTTCATCTGGCTGCTCAGCAGCGACGCGACCGGGAACTCCCCGCCGTAGTAGACGGCCTCCGGGTTGAGCGGCTTGATCTTGGAGATGACGGCCGAGAAGTTGGTGTCCTTGTCGCCGACGGTCTCCGTCGTGAGGACCTTGCCGCCGAGCTTGGTGAACTCCGCCTTGAAGGCGTCGGTCAGGCCCTGGCCGTAGGTCTTCTTGTCGTGGACGACGGCGACGCTCTTCTTGCCGGCCGTGTTGAACAGGTACTGCGCCGCGAACGGGCCCTGGATCGCGTCCGTGGTGGCGACGCGGAAGTAGGACTTGTACGGGCGGGCCTTCGCGTCGGGCTTGTCGCCCTGGGTCAGCGTCGGGTTGGTGTTGGCCGGCGAGACCATCGCGATGTTGGCGCTGTCGAGGATCGGCTGCACCTGCTGCGCGACGCTCGAGTTGAGGGTGCCGACGACCGCGGCGACCTGGTTGTCACCGGCGAGCTTCGTGGCGACCTGGGCGCCGACGTTGGCGGTGGCGGTGTCGTCCTCGGCCGCGAGCTGGATGGTCCAGCCCTTCACGGTCTTCTTCTCGTTCGCCTGGCGGATCGCCAGCTCGATCGAGTTGCGCATGCCGAGGCCGAGAGCGGACAGGTCACCGGAGAGCGGCGAGATGAAGCCGATCTTGACGACCTTGTCGCCCGCAGCGCTGTCACTGCCGTTGTCGGATCCGCTGTCCTCGCCGCCGCCGCAGGCCGAGAGCGCCATGGCACCGAGGATGAGCGGTGAAACGATCTTGATGAGCCGGCGTGAACGCACGCGGACTCCCTTCTGTGACGAGAGACTCCCGCCGGCCAGACCGACCAGCGTGCCGCTCCCGTGCATTCGGGGGGCGGCCGAAACGTACCGGACCCGCTGCGGTTTGGGGAATACGCCGCAATCTGCCCGTGACCGTGTCGTGACCTCCGGTCTCGAGCGGCTTCAGCCCGTGACCGGCGGCGCGGCGCCCGAGATCACCAGCTCGGCCACTGCGCGCATCGTCATCCGGCGGTCCATGCTGGCCCGCTGGATCCACCGGAACGCGTCCGGCTCGGTCATCCCGTGCTGGGCCATCAGCATCCCCTTCGCCCGCTCGACCAGCTTGCGGGCGTCGAGCCGAGCCTGCAGGTCGTCGACCTCGGCCTCCAGGCCGATCAGCTCGGTGAACCGCGACAGCGCCATCTCGATGGCCGGCAGCAGGTCCTTCTTCTGGAACGGCTTCACCAGGTAGGCCATGGCCCCGGCCTCCCGCGCGCGCTCGACCAGGTCACGCTGCGAGAACGCGGTGAGGATGATCACCGGGGCGATCCGCTGCCGGGCGATCTGCTCGGCCGCGGCGATCCCGTCGAGGATGGGCATCTTCACGTCGAGGATCACCAGGTCCGGCCGAAGCTCGGTGGCCAGCTCGACGGCGGTCCGGCCGTCCCCCGCCTCGCCGGCGACGTCGTACCCCTCCTCGGCGAGCATCTCGACCAGGTCGAGCCGGATCAGCGCCTCGTCCTCCGCGACCACGACGCGGCGGCGTTGCGCGTCGGTCGTCATAGCGGCTCCTCGATCTCCTCAGGCCTCGCGCGGAGCCTAGCGATGCTGTCGGATGCCAAACTTTCTGCACCCGCGAGCGGCCATTCCCCGCCACGCGCCCAAAGTTCGGACGAGCGCAGCGGCTACGATCGACGTGACTCGAGCCCGTCTACTCCAACGGCAGAGAGAGCGGTCTCAAACACCGCACAGTGTGGGTTCGAATCCCACGGCGGGCACTCCCGGAGCTCTTTTCGACTCGGTGACCGGAATTCGGCCCCGGAATCTGGTCATGGAGTCGAAAAGGCGTCTTCGTCGGTCCCGGGAGAGGCGGCCGGGTCGTCGGCCGCGCCCTCGCCGTCCACGTCCGCCACCTCCTCGACAGGGCGGTCGTCGGTGCCGTTGTGACGGGTCGCGACGAGGTACGCCGCCGCGAGGGCGAAGACGACAAGGCTGACGATCTCGTTGGTGCGCAGCCCACCCACGGAGCCGGCTGGGTCGATCCGGATTCCCTCGATGACGAACCGGCCGGCCGAGTACAGCGCGACATACAGCGCGAACGCGCGGCCGCGCCGCAGCGCGAACCGACGCTCGGCGAGCACGACCGCGGCGGCGACCAGCAGGTTCCACAGCAGCTCGTAGAGGAACGTCGGGTGATAGGTCGGCTCGGTGAGGAACCGCGCCGGCCGGTGCTCGACATCGATGCGCAGCGCCCACGGCAGGTCGGTCGGCCGCCCGTAGAGCTCCTGGTTGAACCAGTTGCCCAGCCGGCCGATCGCCTGTGCGACCGCGATGCCCGGCGCGGCGCAGTCGAGCAGGGCGCTCGAGCGCATCCCGCGTCGTCGCGCGACCAGCAGACCGCCGAGCACGCCGCCGAGCAGGCCGCCCGGGATGCCGAGTCCGCCCTCCCAGACCTTCAGCGCCTCCACCGGCGCGTCGGCGTACTGGTTCCAGCTCGTGATCACGTGGTAGATCCGGCCGCCCACGATGCCGGCCGGTACGCCGACGACCGCGACGTCGCCGATCAGGCCCCGCGTGCCACCCCGGGCGACCCAGCGCCGCTCGGTGATGTACACCGCGACGAAGACGCCGACGATGATCGCCAGGGCGTAGGCGCGCAGGGGGAACGGCCCGAGGGTGATCTCGGACTCCGGCGGCGACGGGATCGAGCCGAGCAGTCGCGTCACGTGACGCCGACCCCGACGACCGACCCGACGGCGTAGGTCACCGTCGCGGCGAGCGAGCCGAGGACGAGCTGCCGAGCGCCCGTGTAGAGCGCGCCGCGACTGGTGAACCGGCTCACCGCGACGCCGGTGACGAACAGCGCCGCAGCGCCGGCGACACATGCCGCGACCAGCGCACCGTCGGTCATCCCGGCGAGGTACGGCAGCAGGGGCACGAGCGCGCCGAGGAGGAAGGAGACGAACGACGCGCCCGCGGCGGTCCACGGGGAGGGCAGGTTGTCAGGGTCGATGCCGAGCTCCTCACGCGCGTGCACGCGCCAAGCGACCTCGGGGTCGCGGGACAGCTCGCGCGCGACCGCGTTGGACAGCTCCTTGGTGAGGCCCTTGCCGCGGTAGATCGCCGCGAGCTCGGCCTCCTCGGCGGCCGGCGCCCGGTCCAGCTCGCGCCGCTCGATCGCGATCTCGGCGGCGACCAGCTCGCGCTGGCTGCGCACGGAGTTGTACTCCCCGGTGGCCATGCTGAAGGCCCCCGCGAACAGCCCGGCCAGACCGGCGACGAGGACGACCCGGGTGGGCGCGTCGGCCGCGGCGACACCGACGACGAGCGCGACGTTCGACACCAGCCCGTCCATGACGCCGAACACGGCTGGCCGGAGCCAGCCGCCGGTGACGTCGCGGTGCCGGACATGGTGCTCGACCGGCTTGGCGCGCGACTGGGCCTCGGTGCTCATGCGCTGACCGTATGTCGGGCGACCCGCGACCGCACCTAAGGGCGCCCTTCCTCCGGACGCGCCGCGCGCGCTCCCTCGACCAGCTCGGCGGCGAGCCGGTGCAGCGCTGTCAACGGGTCCGCGCCGTCGGCGACCTCGGGCGCGAGCAGCGTGCGGACGAGCGCCGAGCCGACGATGACGCCGTCGGCGTAGCGGGCGACCTCAGCGGCCTGCGGGCCGGCCGACACGCCGAGCCCCACGGCGACTGGGAGGTCGGTGACGGCTCGGACGCGGCGGACCAGCGTGGCGGCGTCGCTGCTCACCGCGGCCCGGGCGCCGGTCACGCCCATCGTCGACGCGGCGTACACGAACCCGCGGTTGGTGCGCGCGATCAACGCGAGGCGGCTGTCGGTCGAGGACGGCGCGACGAGGAAGACCGGGTCGAGTGACCGCTCGGCGGCGGCCGCGAGCCACTCGGTCGCCTCTTCCGGGATGAGGTCAGGTGTGATCACCCCGGCGCCGCCGGCCGCGGCCAGGTCGGCCGCGAACCGCGCTGCGCCGTACCGCTCCACCGGGTTCCAGTAGGTCATCACGACGGTGGGCACCCCGGTCGCGGCGACGACCCGCCGCACGGTCTCGAGCACGGCCGAGGTGCCGGTCCCGGCGTCGAGCGACTGCTGGACCGCAGCCTGGATGACCGGCCCGTCCATGAGCGGGTCGGAGTACGGCAGGCCGACCTCGAAGACCTCGACCCCCGCTGCCGCGAGCGTCTCGAACGCCTCGACGCACCCGTCGAGCGACGGGAAGCCGGCCGGCAGGTACCCGACGACCAGCGCGCGGTCCTCGCCCCGCGCGCGGGCGAACGCAGCGTCGAGCGCGCTCACCGGTCGAGCAGCGCGAACCACCGGGCTGCCGTGTCGACGTCCTTGTCGCCGCGGCCCGAGTGGCTGACGAGGACGACCCCGTCGGGTCCGAGCTCGCGGCCCACGTCGAGCGCACCCGCGACCGCGTGCGCCGTCTCGATGGCCGGGATGATGCCCTCGGTCCGGCAGAGCAGCCGGAACGCGTCCATGGCCCGCGCGTCGTCGACCGCCCGGTACGCCGCCCGCTCCGTGTCCCGCAGCCAGGCGTGCTCCGGCCCGACGCCCGGGTAGTCGAGCCCCGCGGAGATCGAGTGGGTCTCCAGGGTCTGCCCGTCGTCGTCCTGCAGCAGGTACGACCTGGCCCCGTGCAGGACTCCGGCCGCCCCGCCGACGAGGGTCGCCGCGTGCCGACCGGTCCCCACGCCGTCGCCGCCCGCCTCGCAGCCCACCAGCGCGACCGTCGGGTCGGCGAGGAACGGGTGGAAGATGCCCATCGCGTTGGAGCCGCCGCCGACGCACGCGACCACCGCGTCCGGGAGACGACCGGTGAGGTCGAGGACCTGCTGGCGCGCCTCGACCCCGATGACGCGCTGGAAGTCCCGCACCATCGACGGGAACGGGTGCGGTCCGACCACGGAGCCGATGCAGTAGTGGGTCGAGCCCACGTGGGTGACCCAGTCGCGCATCGCCTCGTTGATCGCGTCCTTCAGCGTCCGCGCGCCGGTCGTGACCGCCACGACGTCCGCGCCGAGCAGCCGCATCCGCGCAACGTTGAGCGCCTGCCGGCGGGTGTCCTCCTCGCCCATGTAGACGACGCAGTCGAGGCCGAGCAGCGCGCACACGGTCGCCGTCGCCACGCCGTGCTGGCCCGCACCGGTCTCCGCGATGACCCGCTGCTTGCCCATCCGCCGGGTGAGCAGCGCCTGGCCGAGCACGTTGTTGATCTTGTGCGAGCCGGTGTGCGCGAGGTCCTCCCGCTTGAGCAGGATCCGGGCCCCACCAGCATGGGCCGACAGGCGCCGCGCGTCCGTGAGCGGCGTCGGTCGCCCGGCGTACGTCCGCTGCAGGTCGTCGAGCTCGCTGATGAACTCCGGGTCCCGCTGCGCGCTCGCGTATGCAGCGGTGAGCTCGTCGAGCGCCGCGACCAGCGCCTCGGGGACGAAGCGCCCACCGTACGGCCCGAAGTGCCCGGCCGCGTCCGGCCCGGTCGCCACCGCCGGATCGACGGCCGTCACTCGGGCCCGGAGCCGGCGACGCGCGTCGCGGGGTGCGCGCCGGCTGTGACGAGCTCCCGGATCGCCTGGCGTGGGTCACGACCCGTGACCACGCCCTCCCCCACCAGCACCGCGTCCGCGCCCGCCGCGGCATAGGCCAGCAGGTCGTGCGGACCTCGCACGCCGCTCTCGGCCACCTTCACGCACTCACCCGGGAGCATGGGCGCGATGTCCGCGAAGATCGTCCGGTCGACGTCGAGCGTGTGCAGGTTGCGGGCGTTGACCCCGACGAGGCGAGCGCCCGCGTCCAGCGCGCGGGTCGTCTCCTCGCGGTCATGCACCTCGACCAGAGGCGTCATCCCGAGGGACTCGACCCGCTCGATGAAGCTCACCAGCTTGGTCTGCTCCAGCGCGGCGACGATGAGCAGCACGACGTCCGCGCCGTACGCCCGTGCCTCCCAGATCTGGTACGGCGAGACGACGAAGTCCTTGCGCAGCACCGGCACGTCGACCGCCCGCCGGACGCTGGCCAGGTCGGCGAGGCTGCCGCCGAAACGACGTCCCTCGGTCAGCACGCTGACGACGGCCGCGCCACCGGCGACGTAGTCCATCGCCAGACCCGCCGGGTCGGCGATCGCGGCGAGCGCGCCCTTGGACGGCGAGCAGCGCTTCACCTCGGCGATGACGGCGACACCCTTCGCCCGCAGTACCCCGAGGACGTCCTTCGCCGGCTCACGCCGCCCCGCGCGCTCCTTCAGGCTGTCGAGCGGCAGCTGCTCCTCACGCGCCGCGAGATCGGCTCGCACACCGGCGACGATCTCGTCGAGCACGCTCACGCACTGGCTCCTCGGACGACGGCGGAACGCCCATCGTACCGGCGCGGCGCGCTCAGGCCTGGCGAGCAGGGCCGCCGCCCTCACGCCTTCACCCCACCAGCTGTCACGACACGCCGCGAAACCGGTCACTCCCCCGGCGTGTCGTGGGGTGAAGGCGGAGACGGGCGGAAGGCAGAGGGGTGAAGGCGGAGACGGGCGGGCGGTCAGTCCCAGGCGTCGTCGTCGGGAGGCTCGCCCGCGTCGGCGGACGCCGGGTCGACCGACTCCGGCCCGAGCGCGGCCGACCAGCTGCGGGCTAGCACGGCGGCGGTCACCGCGGCAGCGGTCACCACGACCCCTGCCACGACAGCGACCCACGGCGCGGCGTGCGACTCGACCCCGGCCGCGGAGACCGGTCCGTCGGGCACCGCGCGCGCGGGCTGCAGGGCGACCCGCGCAGCGACCCGGGCGATGGTGGCGCCGGCCGTCGCCACGATCGCCGCCACGCCGCGGCGGGCAGTACCGCGGCTGCCGGCCACGCCGAGCGCGCCCGCGAGGACGACCAGCGCGAGTGGGGTGACTGCTGCCGCGACGTCGCCGGCTTGGTAGTCCGTCGTTGTCTCGAGGTACGCGTCGGGACGGTCCGCCGTCGGCGCGGGCGAGCGCCGGCTGACGGTGACCCATGGGCGTGCGGTCGCCGCCAGGACGAGCAGCGCGGCGACGACACAGGTCGCGATCACCACCGCCGGGCGGGCACCCTTCATGCCGGGCGCAGCGTCCCGGCGGCGCGGACCGCGGTCAGCACCGCGGCGGCTTTGGCCCGGCACTCGCGGTCCTCCGCGGCGGGATCGCTGTCCGCCACCACGCCGGCGCCTGCCTGCACGTACGCGGTGCCACCGCGAAGCAGGACGGTCCGGATCGCGATGCACGCGTCGAGCTCGCCGGCGAAGTCGAGGTAGGCGATCGCGCCGCCGTAGATGCCCCGGCGGGTCGGTTCGAGCTCCTCGATGAGCTCCATCGCCCGCGGCTTCGGCGCGCCGGTCAGCGTCCCCGCCGGGAAGCACGCGGTGAGCACGTCGGCGGCGGACCGCTCTGCCGTCACCGTCCCGACGACGGTCGAGACGATGTGCATGACGTGCGAGTAGCGCTCGATCGTCATGAGGTCGACCACCTCGACGGTGCCCGGCACGCAGACGCGACCGAGGTCGTTGCGGCCGAGGTCGACCAGCATGATGTGCTCGGCCCGCTCCTTCGGATCGGCCAGCAGCTCGGCGGCGAGCGCGACGTCCTCCTCGGGAGTGACTCCGCGCGGGCGGGTGCCGGCTATCGGGTGCAGCATGGCGCGGCCGGCGGAGACCTTCACGAGGGCCTCGGGCGAGGAGCCGACGACGTCGAAGCCGTCCAAGCGGAGCAGGTACATGTACGGGCTCGGGTTGAGGACGCGCAGCACCCGGTAGACGTCGAGGGCAGGTGCCTCGGTCGGCGTCTCGAACCGCTGCGACAGCACGACCTGGAACGCCTCGCCCGCGCGGATCTGCTCCTGCACTGCGCGGACCGCGCTCTGGTAACCACCCTCGGGCGCCACGCAGCGCACGTCGGAGAGGTCGATGTCGTCGTCGACCGTGGCGGCCGTGGCCGGCGACGGCTGCGCGAGGTCGCGCGTCATCACGTCGAGGCGCCGGCATGCGTCGTCGTACGCCGCGTCGACCCGGTCGTCGGTGTCGTCCCAGTTGACCGCGTTGGCGACCAGCAGGACCGACCCGTCCGCGTGGTCGACGACGGCGAGGTCGGTGGCCAGCAGGAAGGCCAGCTCCGGCACGCCCAGGTCGTCCTCGGCGAGCGACGGAAGCCGCTCCAGCCGCCGCACGGCGTCGTAGGCGAGGTACCCGACGAGCCCCCCGGTCAGCGGCGGCAGCCCTGGGAGCGGCTCCGTGCGCAGGGCTCGCAGCGTCTCGCGCAGCGCCTCGAGCGGGTCACCTCCGGTGGGCAGCCCGACCGGCGGCGTCCCGAGCCAGTGCGCGACCCCGTCCCGTTCGGTCAGCGTGGCGGCCGACCTCGCACCGACGAAGCTGTACCGCGACCACACGCCGCCGTGCTCGGCCGACTCGAGCAGGAACGTCCCCGGGCGGTCGCCGGCCAGCTTGCGGTAGACGCCGACCGGCGTCTCCCCGTCGGCGAGCAGCCGACGGGTGACCGGGATGACGCGCCGGTCCTTGGCGAGGTCACGGAATCCGGCCCGGTCGGGTGTGACGGCACCGGTGGTCACCACGCGGCCGCGATCATCCGGGTGGATCCCCGGGCACCGCGTCAAGGACGTCGGCGTCGAAGCAGGTGCGGTCGCCGGTGTGGCACGCCGCGCCGACCTGGTCGACCCGCACGAGCACGGTGTCACCGTCGCAGTCGAGCGCGACCGAGCGCACCCACTGCTGGTGCCCGGACGTCTCGCCCTTGACCCAGTACTCCTGGCGGCTGCGGCTCCAGTAGGTGCACCGCCCGGTGGTCAGCGTCCGGTGCAGTGCCTCGTCGTCCATCCAGCCCACCATCAGCACCTCGCCGGTGTCCCACTGCTGGGCCACCGCGGGCAGGAGGCCGTCGCCGTCGCGCTTGAGCCGAGCGGCGATCGCCGGGTCGAGGGCGCTCGGACGGGCTGCGGACACGCCGGGCAGTCTCGCACGCGGGGAAGGACTCTCCCGCGGCGGCACCGAACACCTCCGCCAAGACGCGGTTCTGCGCCGCGGGCTCGGGGGGATCTGATGCAAGTGCGAATCGCGCGCGCGGCGCTCGCCGTCGCGCTGCTCGGGGGTGGGGCGGCCCAGCACGTGACGGCGTCGGCGGAGTCACGGCCGGCGGACCCGACGCGGCCCGGACCGCACCGGGTGACTCGGGTGGACTACGACGCCGGCATGACCGTGCTCGGTCCGGAGGCGCACACCGGCTCCCGGGCGCTCCAGCCGATGCCGGCGCGACTCGCAGGCTCGCTGCATCTGCCTTCGGCACCGGGTCGACGTCCCGTCGTGCTCCTGCAGCACGGCCGGCACGGCACCTGCCGGTACGGCGCGGTCGAGCTCTTCGGCCACCCCTGCCCGGACACCCCGGCGACGGCGGACGTGCGGTCCTACACCGGCTACGACTACCTCGGGCAGAACCTGGCGAGTCACGGCTACATCGTGATGAGCGTCGACGCGAACGGCGTCAACAGCTACGACCTCGCCGACCTCACGGCTGGTGCCGTCGCGCGCGCCCAGCTCATCTCGCGGTCCCTGGACCTGCTCACGAGGTGGGACCGCGGGCCCGGGCCCGGAGCTGTCGGTGGCTCGCTGGTCGGCCGCGTCGACCTCGGCCGGCTCGGGATGATGGGGCACTCGCGTGGCGGCGAGGGGGTCACCTACTGGCTCGAGTACAACCGCACCCGCACCGACGGGCCGCGCTACCACCCCAGCGCGGTGTTCTCACTAGCGCCGATCGACGCTACCGACCAGACCGTGTTCGACGTGCCGTTCGCGACGCTGCTGCCCATGTGCGACGGCGACGTCTACACGCTGGAAGGCGCCGCCGTCTTCGAGCGGAGCAAGTACGCCGATCACGGCGCGCGCGCCGCGCGGTTCCAGTTCGCCGTCGAGGGTGCCAACCACAACTTCTTCAACACGGTCTGGACCGGCGACGACTACTTCGGCACTGACGTCGCGTGCAGCACCCGCGAGGAGTCACCGGCACGGCTCTCCGACGCCGCCCAGCGCCGGCTGGGTCTGGCGGTCATGGGCGCGTTCCTCAGGCGGTACGTCGGCGGCGAGCGCCGGTTCGAGCCGCTCCTGACCGGGGCGGCGCCGTGGTCGCCCGCCTGCAGCCGCGGGCACGCGGTCCGGTGCGCCGACCTGATCCGCGCGTCGTACATCCCGCCGGCGGCGCGACGCACCGTCCTGATCCGCCCCCACGACGACGACGTCGTCTCCTCCGACCAGGGCATGCCGATCCAGGTCCGCAACCTCGACACGTTCCAGTACTGCGACCACTCCTACACCGGGTCGGGGTGCCCGCAGCCGGCGACGCCGCGCGCGGCGAACCGGTCCCGCGGGAAGCAGGTGACGGTGGAGTGGTCGCGGCCATCCTCGGTGTCCGTCGCGGTCCGCCGCGGCACCGCGGTCGGGGCGACCCATGTCGTGCTGCGAGCCGGCGTCAACTTCAACGACGGGCGCAACCCGGAGTCCGACGGGGTCGACCCGCGGAGCGGGCAGCAGGACTTCGACGTCGTGGTGACCGACCAGGCCGGCCGCACGGCACGGCAGCCCGCCGGGCGCTGGGGACCCGCGCTCAACGTCGCGCTGGGCAGCGAGGTGCGCAACCTGGTGCTCTCCGACATCCGCATCCCGCTCTCGGCCTTCGCCGGCGTCGAAGCCGGCCGGGTAGCCACCATCACGCTCCGCTTCGGCGCCCGCGGCCCACGGACGGGCTCGATCCAGCTCGCCGACCTCTCGCTGCAGCGTCTCTAGTTTCAGCGGCTGCGCGCGGTCCAGCTGGCCCACAGCGCCGAGTAGACGCCCGGCTCGGCGAGGAGCCGGCCGTGCGGGCCCCGCTGCACCACGCGGCCGGCGTCGAAGACGAGCACCTCGTCCGCCGCCTCGGCGGTCGAGAGCCGGTGCGCGATCGACACGGCGGTGCGACCGCGGGTGACGCCCTCCAGTGCGCGCTGCAGCCGGACCTCCGTCGCGGGGTCGACGGCGGACGTCGCCTCGTCGAGGAGCAGCAGGTCCGGGTCGGCGACGTACGCCCTGGCGAGGGCGACCAGCTGGCGCTCCCCGACGGACAGCGAGTCGCCGCGCTCCCCGACCCGGGTGCGAAGTCCGTGCGGCAGCAGCTCGAGCCAGTCCGCGAGCCCGAGCTCGGTGAACGCCAGCTCGATGTCGCCGTCGGAGATGCCGGGCCGGCCGTGGCGGACGTTCTCCGCGATGGAGGTGTCGAACAGGAAGCCGTCCTGCGGGACCATGACGACCCGCCGCCGCAGGCTGCCGAACCCGAGATCCGTGAGCGGCACCCCGTTGAGCAGGACCCGCCCTTCCGTGGGGTCCATCAGCCGCGTCAGGAGCTTGGCGAACGTCGTCTTGCCCGACCCGGTCTGGCCGACGACGGCGACCCGCTGCTGCGGCGCGATCTCGAGGTCGACGTCGTGCAGCACCGGGGGCCCGCTCGGGTAGCGGAAGCCGACGTGCTCGAAGCGCACGCCCACCGGACCCGGCGGCAGGCCGATCGCGCCGCCGGTCCGCAGCTCGGGATCCTGCACGTCGGCCGGCGTGTCGAGCACGCCGAGGATCCGTCGCCAGCCGCTGATGGCCGACTGCGCCTCGCTCAGGACCTCGGTCGTGATCTGCAGCGGTCCGACGAAGAACGTGACCAGGAAGAGGAACGCGACGAGCTGCCCTGCGGTCAGGCTGCCGTCGACGCCGATGAGGACCCCGACCACGACTACGCCGGCCGAGGCCGCGGCCGCGCTCATCTCGACGATCGCGAACATCGTCGCCGACAGCCGGACGGCGCGGACCTGGGCGGCGGCGTGCCGGTCGACCGCCGTGCCGATCCGGCGCGCGGTGCGCTCCTCGACGCCGTACGCGCGGACGACGGGGGCCGCGACGACGCTCTCGGCGATCGCGCCCAGCACCTCGCCGACGCGGCGGCGGACCACGTCGAAGGCGGCCCCGCGGCGGCGGTTGGTGTGCCGGAGAGCCAGCACGAGCGGCACGAACACGGCGAGCACGACGAGCGTCAGCTGCCAGCTGTAGTAGGTCATGATCGCCAGCGCCACCAGCAGCTGGCCGGTGTTGATGACGAGCAGCAGCCCGCCGAACTGCATGAACTGGCTGATCGTGTCGACGTCGGTCGTCACCCGTGAGACGAGCGCGCCGCGCCGCTCGGCGGCCTGATGCAGGACAGACAGGTCGTGCACGTGCCGGAAGGCGCGTACGCGCAGGGCCGACAGCGCGCGCTCGGTGTTCCGGGCGAGCCGGAGGTTGGTGGCGTAGCTCGACACCGCGGTGAGGACGAGCACCACGGCGGCGATCGCCACCGTGCGCTGCACGAAGCCGACGTCGACACCGCCGCCGTCGCGCAGGCCCCGGTCGAGGGTCTGCTGGATGACGACCGGCACGACCAGGCGACCCGCGGTCGCGACCAGCGCGAGGCCGATGGTCACGGCCAGCCCGTCGCGGAACTCCGGCGAGAGCTGGAGCCCGCGGCGCAGGACGTGCCAGCTGCCCGCGGGACCGTCGCGGATCCCGAGCGGGGCCTCCGGCACGGCGACGCCCGCGCTCACGGCCGCCTCGTGGCGGCCGGCTCGCGGCCGGCGGCGGTCGGCTCGGTGCCCTCCGGGTCGGCTGCGACGTCGTCGTACGCCGTCACGAGACGCGCGTAGCCGGGCTGTCGCAGGAGCAGCTCGGCATGCGAGCCCCGGTCCACGATCCGGCCCGCATGGACGTAGACGACCTCGTCGGCGAGCGCGATCGTCGCCTGGCGGTAGGCCACCACGACGACGGTCGACGGCAGCTCGGCGTCGCGCAGCCCGTGCAGGATCGCCGCCTCGACGCTCGGGTCGACGCTCGAGGTCGCGTCGTCCAGGACCAGCAGCCGCGGCCGCCGGACGAGCGCGCGGGCGAGCGCGATCCGCTGGCGCTGGCCACCGGAGAGGGTCGTGCCCCGCTCGCCGACGAGAGTGTCGTAGCCGTTCGGCAGCGCGCGGATGAAGTCGTGCGCCTGGGCGAGCTTCGCCGCGGCCTCGACGTCGCGGTCCGGGACGTCCGCGCCGAGGGTCAGGTTGCCGCGGACGGTGTCGTCGAAGAGGAACGACTCCTGGAAGACGACCGCCGCGTGGGCCGGCACGGCGCCCTGCCGCAGGTCGCGCAGGTCGGCACCGTCGAGGCGCACTTCTCCGGACCTCGGGTCGGCGAGGCGCACGAGCAGCGCGGCAGCCGTCGACTTGCCGGACCCGGTGGGGCCGACCACGGCGATCGTGCGGCCGTCGTCGGCGGTGAAGCTGACGTCGTGCAGGACGTCCGCGTCGTCGTACGCGAAGGACACCGAGTCGACCTCGACGTGCGCCGGCAGGCCGGACGGCGCCGCGGCGGCATCGCCGTAGGGCAGGGCGCCGTCGGCGTCCAGCACGCGGGACACGCGGTCCCAGCCGACGACGGAGCGGGGTAGGTCGGCGAGGACCCAGCCGATGCCGCGGATGGGGATCGCCAGGAGCGTGAACAGGTAGGCGATGCGCACCACGTCGCCCGCGTCGACCGCGCCCGATCGCACGCGATAGGCGCCGACGAACACGACGAGGAGCACCCCGACGTTCGGCAGGGCGTCCATCAGGGGGTCGAACAGGGCCCGGACGCGGCTGACGCCGACCATCTCGTCCCGAAGCCGGTCGCTGACCTCCCGGAACCGGTCCGTCTCGGCGGTCTCGCGGCCGAGGGTCTTGACGACCAGCGCCCCGTCGATGCTCTCGTGAGCGACCGAGGACACCTCACCGCGGAGCTGCTGGGCGCGCATCGCCTTCGGCTGCATCTGGCGGGTGAAGGCGACGTTCAGCCCGGCGAGCGCCGGGAAGACGACGAAGCCGACCGCGGCCAGCACGGGGTCGGTGACGACCAGCACTCCAGACGCGATGACCAGCATGACGACCACGCCGACCGAGAACGGCAGGGGCGCGATCGGGTAGAAGACCGCCTCGATGTCGGAGTGCGCGTTGCTCAGCAGCTCGCCGGTGGAGTGCTGGTGATGCCAGGACAACGGGAGGCGGAGGTACTGCCGGGTCACCCGTCGGCGGTACGTCGCCTGCAGTCTGGTCTGCATGAGGCTGGCGCCGACCCGGCGCAGCACGAGGCCGACCGACTTCACGACCGCCACGCCGAGGAGCAGCGCACCGGCCGCCCACAGCGCGCCATCCCTCGGTCGACCGGCGTCGAAGGCGGGGATGATCGCGCGGTCGGTGACGATCCCGAGGACGACCGCGCTGGCGACCGTCGTCGCGGCGAAGATGGACGCGCCGAGGGTGGCGAACGCGAACAGCCGTGGCTCCTCGCGGATCGAGCGTCCCAGGATCGCGAACCCCCGGCGGACCACCCGCCCGCCGGCGAGCACGGCGGTCGGGGGCGGCGGGGTCATGGTTCCCCGACGTTACCCCGGCGCGCGGACAGCGTCCGCAGGGTTAACACGACAGCGGCGGCGTACGCCCACCCGAGCAGGATGTCGAAGACGTAGTGCTCGGCGCCGTACACCAGCACGACCGCCATGACGGGTGGGTACGACGCGAGGACGACCCGCTGCCAGCGATGCCGGGCCGCGGACCAGTAGAGCAGGACGAGCAGGAGCGGCACAGCCGCGTGGAGCGACGGGAGAGCGGCCACCGGGTTGGACAGCGCGGTGCCGGTGTCGACGAGCTCGCTGGCGCGGCGGACGCCGGTCGTGCTGAAGACCTCGCCGACGATCCGCGTCGTCGGGGCCAGGTCACCGTCCTTCGACGCGAGCCACGGCGGGATGGCCGGATAGGCGACGTAGGTCGCGAACGCGGCGAAGGTGAGCCCGAGCAGGGCCGCGACGTACCGGCGGAAGGCCCGCTCGCTGCGCTCCCAGAGCACGACGGCGACGCCGAGCGGGACGACGAAGTGGGTCAGGTACACCACCCACGCGATGTAGTCGTGGACCCGCGGCTCCCCCGACCACAGCGCGTCCTGCAGCGCGAGTGTCGGCACCGTGCCGAAGACCGCGTCGTCGAACCACCGGTGAGGGTCGAGGTGGGCGCGCGCGGTGAGGTCGTCCGCCGTACCGCGCATCACGTCGTAGAAGACCAGTGCGACGAAGAACGGCAGCCAGTCCACGAGCAGTCCACGGACGAGCCGGCGCGGCCGGTCGGCGCAGAGCGCGACCAGCGCGAGGACGACCCAGATGATCGTCCGTCCGCGGGCGATCGGCAGCCCGTCGCGAGCCGTCGACACGCCGAGGGCGACGGCGTACACCGCGAGGGCCCCTGCGCGTCGAACCGGCATAGCCCGAAGTTTTACTGCGCAACTCGCCTCTGGGCGGCAACCCCAGCGGCGAGGGCGCGGTTACGAGTGCTCGCTGACCTCGTAGATCTCGTCAGCGACCAGTCCGTGCGCCTCACGGTGGACGGTGTTGGCCGCCTCCGCGTCGGGCGCGTCGACGAGACAGAAGACCTTTGTGCCGTCGCTGTTGATCCAGAACTTCTTGTACTCGACGCCGTACTTGCCCTGCGTGGCGAGGTCAGCCTGGTGTGCCGTCTCGACGTCCTCAGCAGCGACGCCGTCCGCGATGTTGTGCACGTCCATGAACAGTGCCATGTCTCCCCCTTGATCGACTTCGGTGCCGCGCAACCTAGCCCCGCCGGCACGACCGAGGCAATGGGCGCCGGCTCGATCCACGCCCAGAAGTCGTCGTCGTCTCGGAACGGCTGCTACCCGTGAAGAATTTCGAGGAAAATCTCAGTGGAAACCGTTGCCGCTCAGCACCTCGGGGTATAGTCGAACACGTGTTCGAGTACGCAGTGGTCGACCTCACCGACTGGCGCAACCGCATGCCGGTCTCGGCCAAGCTCGCGCTGCTCGAAGCGGCCGAGCCGGGCCCGCAGGTGATCACCGCACTCGCCGGCTTCGACGTCGAGACCCTGAGCGAGTACGACCAGGTGGTGCTGCTCCGCGCGCTGGAGAAGGCCCGGCACTGGCTCGACGCCATCCAGCAGCCGGTCCTCGCGGCTGTCGCCGGTGAGCCGGGCACGCACGACTGGGGCCGCGAGGAGGTCGCCGCCGCGCTGACGTTGAGCAAGCAGACCGCCGACCGGCGGATCACCGCCGCCCGCAACCTCACCTCCTGCCTAACCGAGACGCTGGCCGCGCTGCGCGGCGGGCAGATCTCCTACTGGCACGCCGCGCATCTCGCCGCGCAGACCGCCGGGCTGGCCGTCGACCTGGCCCGCGAGGTCGAACGGCTCGCGCTGCCCAGAGCCCTCGGCGACGGCACCCGTCCCGGCGAAGGGCTCGCCGCGTTCCGCCGCACCGTCACCCGCGCGCTGATCGAAGCCGACCCCGCCCAGACCGAGAAGCAGCGCAAAGCCGCCCGGACCGACCGGCGGATCGCCATGTGGCCCACCACGGCCGGCACCGCCACCATCACCGCCGAAGGCCTCGCCGCCGACCAGGCCGAGCGGATCATCACCGCGCTGCGCTACTGGTCAACCAAGACCGACGCCGACGACCCCCGCACCCACGACCAGCGGATGACCGACGCCCTCGTCGACATCTGCGACGACGCACTAGCCCGCGCCGAGCTCACCCCCCGCCAAGCCCGCCGCGCCACCACCAGCCTCGTCATCGACCACGACACCCTCCTCGGCCTCACCGACCACGCCGGCTGGCTCGACCGCTACGGCCCCATCACCGCCGACTACGCCCGCGAGCTCGCCACCGACTCCGAATACCGCCGCCTCGTCACCGACCCACTCACCGGCCACCTCCTCGACCAAAGCCCCCACACCTACCGGCCCGGCGCCGCCCTGGCCCGATACGTCACCGCCCGCAGCCGCGTCTGCGACGGCCTCGGCTGCAACCGCCCCGCCGACCAATGCGACATCGACCACACCATCCGCTACACCGACGGCGGCACCACCACCACCGACAACGTCCA
>DATLNF010000131.1:0-2018 GCA_035536955.1 Mycobacteriales bacterium
GGGGTAACGCGGGGCTCGTGGGCGCGGTCTACTGGGAGGGGAAGGTGAGGCGATGACGCGCGAGATCCCGGCGAAGCAGCTCGAGTGGCTGAGCGCTGAGGTCGCGGCGTGGCAGCGCGACGGCATCGTCGACGACGACACCGCCACGGCGGTCCTCGCCCGCTACCGCGCCGGCCGCAAGGCCTCAGTGCTCCGGCTCATCTCGGTCCTCGGCGCCGCGTTCGTCGGCGTGGGCCTGATCAGCCTGGTCGCGTCCAACGTCGACCGGATGTCGCCGCTGCTGCGGTTCGCCGGCATCACCGCCGTCTGGATCGGCGCGGTCGTCGTCGCCGAGGTGCTGCTTCGTCGTGACCCGACGGCGGATGACGGGCACGGCACCCTCGGCGTCGGGGCCGCGCGGGTCATCGCGGTCGCGGCCTACGGCGCGACCGTGTTCCAGGCCGCGCAGAGCCTGCAGGTCCCGGCGTACTCGTCCTCCCTCCTCGGCTGCTGGGCGCTCGGCGCGCTGGCCTATGCCTACGCCTCGCGCGGCATCGGTCCGCTGGTGGTGGGCATCGTCACCCTGGTCGGGTGGTTCGGCTGGGCGGTGGGAGAGCGCGGCGACTCCGCCGCCGCGGTGATCGTCGCCGTCGTCGCTGCGGCGGTCGTCGCGACATCGGTGTCCGCGATGCACGAGGGCGGTCCGGTCGCTCACTTCGCGCCACCCTGGGCTTACATCGGGGCGCTTCTCGCGCTCGGGGGTCTCTTCGCCGCCGCGATCCCGGACGCAGGCGAGGAGCCGCTGACCGCCGCGCCCACACTGATCGCTGTCGGTGCGGCCGTCGCCGTCGCGGGGCTTGCGACCGTGCGCGGCAGCCAGCAGGTGCGCCTCGAGGTGACGGCGTCGGTCGGCGTGCTGCTTGCCACCCTGCTGCTCCTCGGATGGCACCCCGACGATGCCGGTGGCCGGGCCACCCTGTCGGCAGCCGAGCTCACCCACGCGGTCGTCGCGACCGCGCTCTACCTCGCGGCAGCGGTGTGGTGCGGAGTCGTGGGAGTGAGCCGGGAGCGGCCGCAGCTGACCAACCTCGCCACGGCGGCGCTCGTCATCTTCGTCACGGTCCAGAGCTTCGGCGTCTTCGCGCCGCTGTTCTCCGGCGCGGCCCTCTTCCTCGTCCTCGGCGTGATCCTCATCGCGGTCGGCGCGCTGGCCGACCGAGGTCGCCGCCGCCTGATCGAGGAGGTGGCCGAGTGAAGCGCATCTCCCGCACGGCGGCCATCGCGGCGGCAGTCGGCATTCAGGCGGTGCTCGTCGTGGGGGCTGTGGCGCCCCGTCTGTCCGCCCGACTCACCGGCGAGGAGTACCTCCTGCGGGTCGAGCCGGTCGACCCGATCGACCCCTTCCGCGGCGCCTACGTCACGCTGGCCTACCCCGACCTAGCCTCGCCCGAGCGCACCCCGTTCGGCGACGACGACGTCTTCGTCCGGCTGGTGCGCGACGGCGACGTCTGGCGCGGAGGCGGCGTCACCTCGCAGCGCCCTGATGACGGGCCGTACATCGCCTGCCAGGACGGCTACCGGCTGCGCTGTGGCATCGAGTCACTGTTCGCCTCACAAGCCGAGGCGAGGTCGCTGGAGCGGGACCTCGCCTCCGGTGGTGCAGTGGCTCGGATCAAGGTCGACCGTCGGGGGAACGCGATCGTCCTCGGGTTGATCCGGGGCGCCGAGCACTAGACATCTGTAGCGGTCGTTTCAGAAGGCCGTTGACGGGTAACCTACGGTGACGTAACCTACGACCCAGTAAGTTACGCCGCCGTAGACGACCCCGAGCTCTGGAGCCCGCGATGAACAACGCCGCCGTCACCGACCTGGACCTGCTCATCGAGCTGGAGCCCGTGGTCGCCGCCAACGTCGACCGGCACCTCTCCGTCGCCAAGGAGTGGATGCCGCACGAGTACGTCCCGTGGCAGCTCGGCCGCGACTTCAACGACGACCCGTGGAGCCCCGAGCAGAGCCGGCTCGACCGGGTCACGCAGATC
>DATLNF010000132.1:0-22293 GCA_035536955.1 Mycobacteriales bacterium
CGACCGTGCGGCAGAACCTGGTCGTGCGGGATCTGCGGGCCGGGGACCTGCCGAAGCTCTACGACATCCTCGCCGAGGCTGGGCTCGGGCAGACCGGAGCGGAGCGCGCGGCCAACGTCGTCAGCTGCCCCGGTGCCGAGACGTGCACTCTCGCGCTGACCGCCTCGCGTGGCGTGGCGGCGGCGACGATCGACGCTCTCGTGGCGGCCGGTCTCGGCGACGTCGGTCTGTCCATCAACGTGTCCGGCTGCCCCAACTCCTGCGGCCAGCAGCAGATGGCCGACATCGGGCTGTCCGGCCAGGTGCGGCGGGTCGGCACGGACGAGGCCCCGGGCTACCGGATCCTGCTCGGCGGACGCGTCACCGAGGGCGGCGCCCGGTTCGGCCAGTACGTCGCGAAGGCGCCCGCGCGACGTACGCCGGAGGCCGTCGTCTCCGTCGTCGGGCGCTACGTCGCGGACCGATCGGACGGTGAGCGATTCGGCGACTGGGTCGACCGTGTCGGGGCCGAGGTGATCGGCGCCGACCTCGCCGGGTTCGACCAGAAGCGGTCGCGCGCCGAGGCGCCCGAGGACTTCACGGACTGGGACGCGACGGACGCCTTCAAGGTCATCCTCGGCCGCGGGGAGTGCGCCGGATGACGACCGCGACGATCCCGCGCGCCGACCCCACGACGGTCGCTGCGCCGACGGAGCGCGGCGCGACGGTCTGGATGACCGGGCTGCCCTCAGCGGGCAAGTCCTCCGTGGCCGAGGGACTCGCGGACCGGCTGCGCGCGGACGGCCACCGGGTCGAGGTGCTCGACGGGAACGTCGTGCGCGAGTTCCTGTCCCGCGGGCTCGGGTTCAGCCGGACCGACCGGGACGCGAACATCCTGCGGATCGGCTTCGTGGCGGACCTGCTGGCCCGCAACGGGGTGAAGGCGATCTGCGCCTCGATCGCCCCTTATGACGAGATCCGGCGCCAGGTCCGCGCGATGCATGACACGAGCGGGACGGCCTTCCTGCAGGTGTACGTCGCGACGCCGGTCGACGTGTGCAGCGAGCGCGACGTCCGCGGCCTCTACGCGGCTCAGCGCGCCGGCGAGCTCACCGGGCTGACCGGCGTCGACGACCCGTACGAGGTGCCGGCTGACTCCGAGGTCGTGCTCCCGACAGAGGCACAGACCCTGGCCGAGTCCGTCGCCGCGGTGCACGCCGCTCTCGTCGAGCGGGGGCTGGCATGAGCGTCGTCGCCACCGACTCCGCCGTCTCCGCGGTCGTCGCTCCCGACGCGACCGACCGCCGCGGCCGCCTCTCCCACGTGGACTTCCTGGAGTCGGAGGCCATCCACGTGATCCGCGAGGTCGTCGCGGAGTTCGAGCGGCCGGTGCTGCTGTTCAGCGGCGGCAAGGACTCGATCGTCCTGCTGCACCTCGCCGTGAAGGCGTTCTGGCCGGCGCCGGTGCCGTTCGTGGTCATGCACGTCGACACCGGCCACAACTTCCCGGAGGTCATCGACTTCCGCGACCGGCGGGTGGCGGAGCTGGGCGTCCGGCTCCTCGTGGCCAGCGTTCAGGATTCGATCGACCGAGGCCGGGTCACCGAGCCGCGCGGGCCGCACGCGAGCCGCAACCCGCTGCAGACGACGACCCTCCTCGACGCCATCGCGGAGCACCGGTTCGACGCGGTGTTCGGCGGCGCGCGACGCGACGAGGAGAAGGCTCGCGCGAAGGAGCGGTTCTACTCGTTCCGGGACGAGTTCGGGCAGTGGGACCCGAAGAACCAGCGACCCGAGCTGTGGAGCCTGTACAACGGCCGGCACCGGCCCGGCGAGCACATCCGCGTGTTCCCGCTGTCCAACTGGACCGAGCTCGACATCTGGCGCTACATCGAGCGGGAGGACCTCGAGGTCCCCTCGATCTACTTCGCCCACGAGCGCGAGGTGTTCCGGCGCGACGGGATGCTGCTCGCCGTGTCGCCGTACGTCACGGTGGCGTCCGGCGAGACGCCCTTCGTGGCGACCGTGCGGTACCGCACCGTCGGCGACGCGAGCTGCACCGGCGCCGTCGAGTCGAGCGCGGCAGCCGTCGCCCAGGTCCTCAACGAGATCGCGGCGACCCGAGTGACCGAGCGGGGGGCGACCCGCGCCGACGACCGGGTGAGCGACGCCGCGATGGAGGACCGCAAGCGCGAGGGCTACTTCTGATGGGCGACGTGCTGCGGATCGCGACCGCCGGATCGGTGGACGACGGCAAGAGCACGCTGATCGGCCGGCTGCTCTACGACTCCAAGTCGGTCTTCACCGACCAGCTGGCGTCCATCGAGCGGACCAGCGCCGCCAGGGGCGACGACTACACCAACCTCGCTCTGCTCACCGACGGGCTGCGGGCCGAGCGCGAGCAGGGCATCACGATCGACGTCGCCTACCGGTACTTCGCGACGCCGCGGCGCAGCTTCATCGTCGCGGACACGCCCGGGCACCTGCAGTACACGCGCAACATGGTGACCGGTGCGTCCACCGCCGATGCGGCGATCGTCCTCGTCGACGCCCGCAAGGGGGTGCTCGAGCAGAGCCGTCGGCACGCCTTCCTCGCGGCGCTGCTGCGGGTGCCGCACCTCGTCCTGTGCGTCAACAAGATGGACCTGGTGGGCTACGACGCGGCGACGTTCCAGCGGATCGTCGCCGAGTTCGGTGCGCTCGTGGCCGCCCTCGGCACGGAGCTCGACGTCGCAGCTCCGGCGGTGGTGGCACTGCCGACCTCCGCGCTTCTCGGCGACAACGTGGTCTCGAGATCCGCCGCGATGCCGTGGTACGACGGGCCTGCCCTGCTCGAGCACCTGGAGTCCGTCGAGGCGCACACGCCGCCCGATCGGGCGCCGGCCCGGCTGCCTGTGCAGTACGTCATCCGCCCGATGTCGGTCGACCTGCCGGACTACCGCGGGTACGCGGGCCGGCTGTCCGCGGGGGTGCTGCGCCCCGGCGACGACGTCGTCGTCCTGCCGTCCGGGCGGACGACGACGGTCGCCGGCATCGACAGCTTCGACGGGCCGGTCGACGTGGCGTTCGCCCCGATGTCGGTGGTGGTCCGCCTGGCCGACGACCTCGACGTCTCACGGGGCGACCTCATCGCGGCCGCGGTCAGCGCGCCGACGCCGACGCAGGATCTCGACGCGACCGTGTGCTGGATGACCGACGCTCCGCTGCTCCCGGGATCGCGCGTCGTCATCAAGCACACGACCCGCTCGACGCGTGCGGTCGTGCGGGGTCTCGGCGAGCGGGTCGACGTCCGAACCCTGCGCCGTTCCGCCACACCGGCCTTGGGCCTCAACGACATCGGTCGCGTCACCTTCCGGACGGCGACGCCGCTCGTGCTCGACCCGTACGCGCGCGACCGCACTACGGGCAGCTTCATCGTGATCGACGAGTCGACCGGCGCCACTTCCGGTGCCGGGATGGTGCGCTGATGGCAGTCGTAGAGCGCGGTTCGCGGCGCGGCCAGGTGGTCCACCTGCACCCGACGGAGCCGGCCCTGCATGTCGACCAGGTGAGCCGGCGCTTCGACGGCCGACGCGGGCTGACCACCGCCCTGGCCGACGTCAGCCTCGACGTCCGCCAGGGCGAGTTCGTCTGCGTCGTCGGGCCCTCCGGCTGCGGGAAGTCCACGCTGCTCGACCTCCTCGCCGGACATCAGCGGCCCGACACCGGCCATGTGTGGGCGCACGGCGCAGAGGTCGTCGGTCCCGACCCTCGGCGGATGATGATCTTCCAGGACCATGCGCTGTTCCCCTGGCTCAGCGTGCGCCAGAACGTCGAGCTCGGGCTGAGGCTGGCCGGCGTCGCCCGCGCGGAGCGCCGCCGACGCGCGACCGGCTGGCTGGAGCGGGTGCATCTGGAGCGGTTCGCCGACGCCCTCGTGCACGAGCTGTCCGGTGGGATGCGCCAGCGCGTCTCGATCGCCCGTGCCCTTGCCCTCGATCCCGACGTGCTGCTGATGGACGAGCCCTTCGCGGCACTCGACGCGCAGACCCGCGACCTGCTGCATGGCGAGCTCCAGGCGCTCTGGCGCGAGACCGGCAAGACCGTCGTCTTCATCACCCACAACGTCCGCGAGGCGGTCCTGCTGGGCGACCGGGTCGTCGTCATGACGGCACACCCGGGCACCATCCGGCGGATCGTCCCCGTCGACCTGCCGAGGCCCCGGCACATGGAGGACCCCGGTCTCATCGACCTCGCCCGGGGCGTGCTCGCCGATCTCCGCGACGAGGTCCCAGGCGCGCCGGCTCAGGCGGCCGGCTGATCTACCTCGACGCCGCGCCGCAGGGTAAGTTTGCCGCGGCTCGCGGGTACCCGCGACCACTCTCGCGGTCCTGAGGAGCACCTGTGCAGGAGTACACCGGCCCCGGCCACGTGGCGCCCCCGACCGGCAACCTCACCGACATGGTGTGGCGCAATGAGACGGAGCAACCCGACGCCGTCCTGTTCAGCCGCAAGACTCCCCAGGGGTGGGTCGACGTACGCGCCGCGCAGTTCGCCGAGGAGGTACGCCGCGTCGCCGCTGGGCTCGTCGCGTCCGGGGTCACGGTCGGCGACCGGGTCGCGCTCATGTCGAAGACCCGCTACGAGTGGACGCTGTGCGACTACGCCATCTGGACCGCGGGTGGCGTCACGGTTCCCGTCTACGAGACGTCGAGCGCCGAGCAGGTGCAGTGGATCCTCAGCGACTCCGCTGCCGTGGCCGCGATCGTGGAGTCCACGCAGCACGAGGCGATCGTGAACGAGGTCCGCGACAGCGTGCCCGCACTGCGCAACGTGTGGGCCATCGACGACCTCGGGGTCGACGCGCTCAAGGCGGCCGGCCAGTCGGTCACCACCGAGCAGCTCGTGGAGCGGCACCGTCAGCTCGGGCCGGACACCCTCGCCACGATCATCTACACGTCCGGCACGACCGGTCGGCCCAAGGGCTGCGAGCTGACGCACGGCAACTTCCTGTACGACATCACGTCGACCCGTCTGTACCTGGAGAGGTTCTTCAACGAGGGCGGCTCGACGCTGCTGTTCCTGCCGCTCGCGCACGTCTTCGCGCGCGTCATCCAGGTCGGTGCGGTCGACGTCCGGGCGCGGATGGGCCACACGGCCGACATGAAGAACCTGCTCGCCGACCTCGCCGTGTTCCAGCCCACCTTCATCCTCTCGGTGCCTCGGGTGTTCGAGAAGGTCTACAACGCCTCGAAGCAGAAGGCGCACGCCGACGGCAAGGGCGCGATCTTCGACCGCGCCGAGGCGGTGGCCGTCGAGTACAGCCAGGCGCTGGACACCGGCTCGGTCGGCTTCGCGCTGCGGATGCAGCACCGCCTGTTCGACAAGCTCGTCTACTCCAAGCTTCGCGCGGCGCTCGGTGGCCGGTGCCAGCACGCGGTCAGCGGCGGCGCGCCGCTCGGCGCTCGCCTCGGCCACTTCTTCCGTGGGATCGGCATCCTCGTCTGCGAGGGCTACGGGCTCACCGAGACGTCCGCCGGAGCGACGCTCAACGGCCCCGACAGCCTGAAGATCGGCACTGTCGGGCGCGCGATCCCCGGCACGTCCGTGCGCATCGCGGACGACGGGGAGGTGCTGCTCCGGGGCGGCAACGTCTTCCGTGGCTACTACAACAACCCGGCGGCGACGCGCGAGGCCGTCGTGGACAGCTGGTTCCACAGCGGCGACATCGGCGAGCTGGATCGCGACGGCTTCCTCACGATCACCGGTCGCAAGAAGGAGCTCATCGTCACCGCCGGCGGCAAGAACGTCGCTCCGGCCGTGCTCGAGGATCGGCTGCGCGCGCACCCGCTGGTCAGCCAGTGCATGGTCGTCGGCGACAACAAG
This sequence comes from Mycobacteriales bacterium, assembly GCA_035536955.1. Taxonomy (GTDB): domain Bacteria; phylum Actinomycetota; class Actinomycetes; order BP-191; family BP-191; genus DATLNF01. The sequence goes on from DATLNF010000132.1 coordinate 5,845, forward strand.
CCCTTCATCGGGTGCCTGGTGACGATCGATCCCGAGGCCTTCCCGGCCTGGCGCGACCAGGCGGGCAAGCCGGCGGACGTCTCCGTCGCCGACCTCCTGGACGACCCCGGTCTGCGCGCAGTGATCCAGGGTGCGGTGGATGACGCGAACAAGGCCGTCTCCGCGGCGGAGGCGATCAAGAGCTTCCGGATCCTCCCGGTCGACTTCACCGAGGAGGGCGGCGAGCTCACTCCGACGCTCAAGCTCAAGCGCGGCGTCGTCATGAAGGAGTACGCCGCGGACATCGAGTCGATCTACGCCTGACCGGTTCGGCCGGCCGCGAGCGTCGTGCGGAGCCGGGCCGCGAGCAGGTCCCAGCCCCACGCGCGTTCGACCCAGTCGCGACCGGCTCGACCCATCGCCCTGGCACGCTCGGGATCTCCCAGCAGGTCGATGACGGCCGTGGCGACGGCGGATACCGACTCGCCGTCGACGACCAGCCCGGTCGTGCCGTCGACGACCGCCTCGGGCGCACCGCCGGACCGGCCCGCGACGACCGGCAGCCCGACCGCGGCCGCCTCGAGGTAGACGATGCCGAGGCCCTCCACGTCGAGACCCCGGAGCCGCGACCGGCAGGGCATCGCGAACACGTCACCGGCGGCGTAGTGCGCGGGCAGGTCCGCCCACGGGACGGCCCCGGTGAACCGGATGTCGGCGTCGACCCCCACGGACCCGGCGAGCCGACGCAGCCGCGGCAGGTACGGTCCCCCGCCCACGATCAGCAGGGCGGCGCCGGGCACCGCCCGACGGATCTGCGGCCACGCCCTGATCAGGACGTCCTGACCTTTCCGCGGCACCACCCGCGACACGCAGACGACGACGGGACGGTCGACGAGGCCGTGCGTCCGGCGTACGTCGTCGCCCGGGACACCAGGGTGGAAGACGTCGACGTCCACACCGGAGGGGAGCGGCTCGAGGGTGGTGAGCCCACCGACGGCTGCGGTCAGCCGCGACCCGGTGAAGTCGCCGAGATAGGTCATCACGTCGACGTCGCGCGCGACGCGGCGCAGCATCTGGCGCGCGACCGGCAGCCGAGCCCAGCCGATCTCGTGCCCGTGGGTCGACGCGACGGCCCGCCCGACCACGTCACCGAGCGGCCCGGCCAGCAGACCCAGGGGAGCCGCCGCGCCGAACCAGACCGTGTCGCAGCCCTCGGCGCGGGCGACGGCGCGCGCCCGGCGCAGGACGCCCGGAACCGGGAGCATCAAGGAGCCGGGGTGCCGCACGACGGGGAACCGCTGCTCGGCGTCGAACTCCCGCGCCCGCTGCCAGGCCGGCGCGTAGACGACTATCTCCTCAGGCGGGAGTCGCGCCGCGAGAGCGTGGACGAACTGCTGGATGCCGCCGGGCCGTGGCGGGAAGTCGTTGGTGACGCACAGGGTGCGCATCAGCGCGAGGGCGCGAGGGGTGCCGGGACCGGCCGGCCGGCGCGGCGGGCCCAGGCGCGGGCCAGCGCGATGCGCTCCGGTGGCGACGGGTGGCTGGCGAAGAGCGCGTGCAGGACGGGGTTGGGCTCCAGGTCCGAGAGGTTGGTGATCGCGAGCCGCCGCTCGGAGGCGACGAACGTCTCGGCGTCCCCGGTCAGCTCGAGCGAGTGCAGGTCCGCCCGAGCCTCCACGCGACGCGACACCAGCGCCTCGACCGGCCCCGCGACGGTCGCGACCGCGGTGATGGCGAACGCGACCAGCGCGATGCTCCGCGGGTCGCCGACACCCTCGACACCTGAGCGGCCGAGCAGCCATGTCGACGAGAGCATCAGGAAGAGCAGCGGCATCGCCGTCGCCGCCGCGAGCGCCCCGGTGAGCGTTCCGTCGCGGACGTCGTCCTCGGCGACGTGACCCAGCTCGTGGGCGACCACGAGGCGCACCTCCGCAGGCGTCGCCTGCTCGACCAGCGTGTCGTAGACCACGATCCGCCGCGTCGCGCCGAGCCCTGACACGTAGGCGTTGAGCGCGGTGGTCCGTCGGGAGGCGTCGGCGACGAGCACGTCGTCGACGGCGATCCCGTCACGACGCGCGAGGTCGAGGAGCGACTCGCGCAGCGCGCCCTGCCCGAGCGGCTCGAAGCGGTTGAAGACGGGCTCGACGACCACCGGGTAGGCGAAGGACACCACGACGACGAGCAGGGCCGCGGCCGGCGCGGACCACGCCCACCACAGACCCGGGGAGCGGCGCGCGACACCGACCAGCGCGAGCAGGACGACCACGAGGAGCGCGGCGGTGACACCGACGCCCTTCGCGACGTCGACGGACCAGGACCCCCAGTCCTGCGTCGATAGCCCGAAGCGACGTCGGGCCACCTCCACGCGAGCGGAGAACGGCAGCCGGACCAGCCGGATGGCGACGCTCAGCGCCAGCGCACCCACGACCACGGTGACCGGCCAGCGGCCGCCGGTCGCGCGGTCGACGGCCCCCACCGATCGCGACCCGAGACCCGACAGCGCGATGAACCCGCCGGCGAGCAACGAGACGCCCAGCCCGGCCAGCCCCCACGGGCGTGCCTGCCGGTGGAACTCGACCTCACGAGCCACCTCGTCGTCGGTGAAGTCGGCGTGGACCTCCGGCGCGGCCGCAGTACCGCCGGCGAGCGGACGCCACGGGGTGGTCACCGCGATGGTGACGACGAGCGCACCGCCGAGAACGAGCAGGGTGACGAGCGCCGCGGCGCGGTGACCCATCAGCCGAGCTCGCTGCGCAGGTACCCGCGCCACGCCGTCGTGAAGGACTCCGGTGTCGTCGACAGCACCCGCCGGAAGCCCTCCCGCCGGACGTCCACGGCCACACCGTGAGTCGTCCCGACGTACCGGTAGAACGCGACGAGCCCGCGCGCGCCCGTGCGCTCGGCGATCAGTCGGCAGGCCAGCCAGGCCATCTCGTACGACTGCGCGAGCGACGTGTGCGTCCCGCCGAACTCTTCATCTCCCGGCAGCACGGCGGGGACGCGTCCGGCCCTGACGTCGGCACGCAGCTCACGGGCGGCGCTGCGCACGCTGATGCCCGATCCGAGGTAGCCGACGTAGTCGGCGAACCCCTCGATGAGCCACACCGGCGTCGCGGGGCCGGTGTGGTCCCGCGTCGCGACATGGGTGATCTCGTGCTGCAGGACGACCTGGCGCCCGAGCCGGGTCAGCTTCGCGAAGTTCGGCGGGTTGACGATGATGCGGTTGCCCACCGTGCGGACATCGAGGTCGGCGCCGCCGAGCTGCGCGACGGCGACCGCGGCGATCTGGGACAGGTCGTTGCCCTCGGACAGGATGGTGCCGAGCTCGGCCTGCGTCTCCGGCACGAGCACCACAACGCGCTGCGTCCAGTCGGCGCCCCACACCTTCGTGACGCGGGGGACCGCGGCGTCGGACTGCCGCGCGATCTCCTGGAGCATCGGGCGGCGGCCACGGCGGCCGAGCACCAGGGTGTGCCGGCCGCGCACGACCTCCACCGGGCCGAAGTCCCAGAGCTCCCGCTCTGTCTGCAGGCTGGGCACGCCCGGGAAGTCGTCGTCGTTCGCCAGCAGCCAGCCGGCATCGCGGCGCACGAAGGTCAGGTACTGCTCGCTCGCCGCCGGATGCGGGTCGAAGCCCTCGAGCTGGTAGCGCAGGACGATCTCGGGGACCCAGGTGTCCGTGCCGTAGTGGCCGAGCAGGCTCGGGTCGTACGGCGTCTCGCGGTCGGGGTTGAGGTCATACACCCACGAGCCGATCGGCACATCCGCGAGCGCGTCGAACACCCGAGCCTGCCGCTGCCGGAAGTCGGCGGCCTGGGGGTCGATGACCGAGAGGAACAGGGCGCGGTCACGCGTGAGGACTGCGCGCGCGCGACGGTCGAGCAGGGCGCGCACCGAGTCGGCGCGCTCCTCGAGGGCTGCCCGGCGAGCGGTCGCGGTCGTCTCGTCCGCTCCGCGGCCGACCGAGGCGCGCGATGACCTGCTGTCGTCGGCGCGCAGCCGCAGGGCCGAGAGGCCGGCCAGGAGCTGGGCAGCCACCGCCAGCGCGAGCAGCACGGCGAGGGGACCGCGCGGCGCGTACCTTCGCCGCCGCGAGTGTCGTCCCACCTCGACATCGTAGAGCCGCCGGGGACGCCGGCCGGTCAGCCGGCGAGCTCGGAGGGGGGCACGTCGACCTCGGTCGGCCGGCCGGTCAACGGCGCGAGGGCTCGCCGGGCGAGCGCGAAGGAGCGCGTCGTCGCCGACACCGCCGTCGTCCGGGCCGAGTCGGCGCGCGCGACGTCGCCCCGGACAGCCTCGAGCCGTTCCCGCAGGTCCCCCACGAGGACGACGTACGCGCTCGCCGACTCCTCCCGGTTTCGGTACCACCCCGCGCGGGCCCTGCGCAGCCACTCGTCGATGCGGGCGCCGAGGGTGTCGTACGCCGCGATCCCGGAGCGCACGGCGGTGGCGAGCGTCCGCGTGGCCGTGATCTCGGCGCGGCCGTGGGCGATGGCCGTGCCGATCAGCCGGCGCTGCGCCGTGTCGAGCTCGGGCGACTGCGCTGCGGCGGCGAGGTCGCCGAGCCCGCGCTGGAACGACTCGAGGGACCCGCCGAGGTCGCGGAGCGCGACACCGACCTTCGCGTACGTCGCATCGGCAGCGGGGTCGGCGGCGGTGGCCGCCGGCCGGTCGCCGGCCGCCGCCAGGTCGTCGAGGTCGTCGCGCCGCTCCAGCCCGGTGATCGCAGCGGCGACATGCGCGAGCGACGCGGCCCGGCCGGTGTTGACGAGGTCGATCGCTTCGTCGAGGCGATCCAACCCAGGCCCGCTCTGCGGGGCCGCGGAGGGAGCCGCGGGCGACGCGCCGCCGGCGCACCCGGTCGCGAGCAGCAGGGCGGCGATGCCCAGACGCAGGTGGAGCCGGCGGCTCACCGCGCCGATGTCGACGACCGACGGCGGCGCGCGACCGGGGCGTCGACGCAGCCCAAGGCGAGGGCGTAGGGGTCGAGGGCCTTGACCTCGCGGGACGCGGGGGTCCACAGCCATTGCGCGAGCCGCTCCCGCCCGCGGGTGGTCGCGGTGATGCCGACCACCCAGGATCCGTCGTCACGGCGGTGCGCCGACCAGACCTCGTCCTCGCCGGCCGGCGCCCCCTTCGCAATCAGGTTCGCGGTCACCGACTCCCCCAGGGGAGCGGCGGACGGGCCGCGCCTCGCGCGCACCAGCACCGCCTCGCGCGCGGCGGCGATGATCTGCGCCCGTTCGCTGAGCACCGGCCCGTAGAACCTGGTCACCCGCTCCACCGGCACGCCGGCCGCCCGCGCGACGCGCTCCGGGGTCTGCCCCGCGCGCAGCCGAGCCTGGATCTCCTTGGGTGTGAGCGCGCTCTCGGCCGGCGGCGGCGCTGCGGCGCTGTCGGCGTTGAGCTCGCCGTTCAGCGCGCGGTGCAGCCGCGGGCCGACCTTGACGAGGTAGGTCCCCTTGAGCGAGCCCTTCTTGGCGGCCAGCACGAGATGCTTGCCATCCGAGCTCAGGGCGACGACGTGGAGCTCGCGCACGCACCCGTCCTTCGCTCGTCCCCGCAACGGCGCCGCGGAACGCGGCGCGGGTTATGTTCGTCTACGCCGTGCCTCGGCACAACCTGATGCGGCTCGTGTCGTCCCGCTGTTGTCAGAGACGGACGGCGCCGACGTACTCGCCGGCGAACGCGTTGCTGATCTTGACGACGTCTCCGGTCTGCGGTGCGGAGATCATGCGCCCGTCGCCGATGTAGATGCCGACGTGGTGGATCGTCGGGCTGCCGCGGAAGACCAGGTCGCCCGGTCGCAGCTCCCCGCGCGACACCGATCGCCCGGCATGGCGCTGCGCGCGGCTGGAGTGCGGGAGGGACACGCCGGCCTTCGCCCAGACGTACATCGTCAGCCCCGAGCAGTCGAACCGGTCCGGGCCGGCCGCACCCCAGCGGTAGGGCTTGCCCAGCTGCGCGTACGCCGCCTGCACCGCGACAGCGGCCCGGCCCGACGCCGAGCCCGAGTAGCCCGGGGTCGTCGTCTCCCGGTCTCGACTGGCGCGGCGCAGGCGGTCCTGGCGGGCGAGGCCGGCCGCTCGCGCCTCCCGGGCCAGTCGGTCACGGCGCGCCTGCGCCGACTCGACCCGGTTGAGCAGCGACTGCTGGCGCGCGACCTGCGCCTCGATCGCGCTGCGCGCCCGCCGCGACCGTGACTCAAGCTCCTCGGCAGTGGCCAGCAGGGTCGCAGCACGAGCCTGCTGCGCCTGGACGCGACGACGCAGCACCTGCGCGTCGCGCACCTGCCGCGTGCGGGAGCGAGCCATCGTGTCGAGCGTGGTGGCACGGTCGAGGAAGTCGGTCGGCGACGACGACGTCACGAGAGCGAGCACCTGGTGCGTGCCACCCGAGGTGTAGACAGCGGCGACGAGGTCCGAGAGCGCGGAGCGCGCCGCAGCGAGACGCTGCTGCTCGCGTGCTGCCCTCGCGGCCGCGGCCGCGGCCCGGCGGCGGGCCGAAGCCAGCGTGAGCTGCGCGGCGGCGTAGTCCTCGACGGCGATGTCGACGGTCCGGTTCAGCGCAGCGAGCTCGCGCCGCGCTTCGGAGACCGAGGTGGCCGGCTCGGCGCCGGCGGGCGAGGGCAGCCCGCCCACGACCGCGACGGCGGCGAGCAGCAACGCCGTGACGGCGCGGGATCGACCGCGACCGGTCAAGGGGAGCACGGGCGCAACGGTAACGGTGCGGTCACGGCGGGGACAACCCGCCACGCCTCAGCGCTCAGCTGGCGACCGCGCCGCGATCCGGCGGAGCCAGCTGCAAGCGCGGCACGAGACCGCTCCGCCCCAGCACCTCGAGCGCACGCCGCTCGTCGGCGTCGAGCTCGAGCGGCCCGGGCGGGCAGCCGAGCATCACGGTCACCACGCAGTCACCGCACGCGTCGCCGCGCACGGTGCAGGTGCCGCAGTCGATCAGCAGCCCGCGCTCGGGCTCTCGGTCGTGCCCTCTGTCGTGCGCTCTGTCGTGCGCTCTGTCGTGCGACATGGGGAAGCCTCGCCTTCGCCAGCAGCACCGTTGCTGCGTCTGCCCGTGACGCTACGGACCAGGTGTGACAGAAACGGGTCGGTCGTCCGGCCACGGGGCGGGTGAGCGGCGTACGGTGAGGAAGCGTTGCCCGAGCCCCCGGAGGATCGCTGCCATGACTCGCCTGCGTGCGCGCCGTGCCCTCGCAGCGGCCGGCTTCGTGCTCGTGGCGGTCGAGGCGCTCGCCGCCGTGTCCGCGTCGTCGCAGACGAAGGTGGACCCGGGCCCGGTTCCGCGCGCCACCTGCGGACCCGGTTCCCACCCGGAGACGGGCATGCAAGGCCGGATACCGCCCACCGACATCGCGTCGGGACGCGCGGACTCGGGATACGACTGCAACGTCTCCCTGGTCGGGCTGCTCAAGACCGGGAACGCGGGCTGGAAGGTCGCGCGCTACGGCACCTGTGCCTACTTCAACGGCGACCCGGGCGGCCTGCCGCTCGGGCTGACGACAACCAGCGTGCCGGGGACCTACGTGGCCGACGTGAGTGACCCTGCGCGCCCGACCGTCACCGACGTCCTGCGCACTCCGGCGATGTCGTCACCCCACGAGTCGATGGCCCTTGATGCCCGGCGCGGGCTGCTCATGGCGACCCTCGCCAACTTCTTCACGGCGCCGGGTGTGCTCGAGATCTACGACATCAAGACCGACTGCCGGCACCCGCGGCTGATCTCCACGCTGCCGTCAGCGGTGCTCGGACATGAGGGCAACCTGTCGAGCGACGGGCTCACCTACTACTCAGGCTCGCTGTACGCGGAGACGCTCACTGCCGTCGACGTCAGCAATCCACTGGCCCCCCTGCCGCTCGTCGTGGAGAACATCGAGTCCCACGGGATGGCCACGAACGCCGACGGCACCCGCCTGTACGACACGTACGCCGAGTACAGCGGTGATGGGGGCGGGTTGATCATCTACGACGCCACCCGCGTCCAGAACCGGGAGCCGAACGCCGGCCTGGAGCTGATCAGCCGGCTGAGCTGGCCCGAGCGGAGCACGCCGCAGTTCGTCGTCCCGATCACCGTGAAGGGCAGGCCGTACCTGCTCGAGACCGACGAGTTCGGCGGCGAGGACTCGGGCACCAAGCGCCCCGTCGGCGCCGCGCGGATCATCGACATCTCGAACGAGAAGGCCCCTGTCGTCGTCTCGAACATCCGGCTCGAGGTGCACATGCCGGAGGCTCAGGCGAGGTTCGCGGCGGACGGCGACGTCGTGCCGCTCTACGGCGGGCCGTACACCGGCCACTACTGCAGCGTCCCCACCCAGGTCGACCCTGGCATCGTCGCGTGCAGCATGCTGCGGTCGGGCCTGCGCATCTTCGACATCAGGGACCCGCGAAAGCCCAAGGAGATCGCGTACTACAACCCGCCGGCGGCGCACGACCTGGCGGACACCAGCGGCGGGTCGGCGCGCCTGCATATCGGCGCGAACGTGGAGTTCGTCCCGGAGCGCGGCGAGATCTGGGTCGCCGTCCAGGACAGCGGCCTGCACGTCATCCGCCTCACGAACGGCGTCTGGCCGTTCACGGGGGCTCCTCCGCGACCGGCGCTGCGTGAGCCGAGGCCGCTGCCGGCCACCGGCACGCCGGTAGCGAGTCGCGTCGCCGCCGGGCTCGCCCTTCTCGTGGCGGGCGGAGTCATGGTGGAGGCCAGCCGCCGGCCCGGGCGAACCTCAGACGACGCCGCCGGCGCGTAGCGCGGCGATCTCCTCGTCGGTGCGCCCCAGGTCGCGCAGGACGTCGTCGGTGTCGGCGCCGAGGGGCGACGCGGGCGCGCCTACCCGTCCCGGGGTCTCGGACAGCCGCGGCACGACGCCGACCTGACGGAACGTCGAGCCGTCCGCCTGGGGCTGCTCCACCAGCATCTCCCGGGCCACCACCTGCGGATCGGCCGGCAGCTCGTCGAGCGTGAGGACCGGCGTGACACAGGCGTCGTACGGCGCGAGCGCGGCGAGCCAGTCGTCGCGGCTTCGCGTCGCGAAGATCTCCGCCAGCCGGCCGGCGAGCTCGGCCTGACGGGTGGGGTCGAGCTGCCACGCCGCCAGTTCGGGTACGCCGAGCGCAGTCGTCAAGGCCGCGAAGAACTGCGGCTCGAGGGCGCCGACGGCGAGGTGCCGGCCGTCGGCGCATCGGTACACGCGGTAGCAGGCGAGGCCCCCGTTGAGCTTCTCGCTGCCGGGCTGCGGGACGTGTCCCGACGCGGCGAACGCCCCGGCGTGGATGCTCAGCCAGGACAGCACGCCATCGGTCATCGACACGTCGCAGAGCTGGCCGCGCCCGGTCTGCTCGCGGACGCGCAGCGCGACCAGGATCGCCCCGAAGGCGGTCAGGCCTCCCCCGCCAAGGTCGCCGATCTGCAGCCCGGGCGCCCAGGGCCCGGTCTCCGCGTGCCCGCTGAACGACAGCGCACCCGCGTACCCGAGGTAGTTGATGTCGTGGCCGGCCCGGTCGACGTAGGGACCGGTCGCGCCGTAGCCGGAGATCGCGGCGTACACGAGCCGGGGGTTCACTGCGGACAGCGCGTCGTACCCCACGCCGAGGCGGTCCATGACGCCGGGACGGAAGGACTCGACGACGACGTCGGCGGTCCGGGCCAGCTCGGTGAAGAGCTCGCGACCGGCCGGGGACTTGAGGTCGAGGGTGATCGAGCGCTTCCCGCGGTTGAGCGCGAGGTGCATCCCGCCCTCACCGCTCGGCGTGAACGGCGGCATCCAGCGCAGGTAGTCACCCTTGCCGGGCTCCTCCACCTTGACCACGTCCGCACCGAGGTCCGCCATGAGCATCGTGCAGTAGCCGCCCGGCAGCAGCCGCGAGAGGTCCAGCACCCGCAGGTCGGCGAGCGGGAGCGTCACTCCTCGGCCGTCCCGGGTCGTGGCACCAGCTCGATCTGGTCGACCGCGCTGCACCACCGGCAGACCGCTCGCTCGACCGTCTCGCCGACGACGACGCGCTCCTCTATCACCGGCTCGCCGGCGAGGTCCGCGTGCACGAAGTCCTGCACCTTCAGCGTGCGCCAGACGTCGAAGCGGGTCAGGTTGCCGCATGCGGTGCAGCGCCAGCGGGTGCCGGCGGCCGGCAGCGGAACAGGCACGTGGGCTCCTCGACGGGGCGATCGGCGGTCGAGGCTACCCGGTCCGGGTCCAGCGGAGACGTGTCGGGTGGATGACACCCGACGTGTCCGGCGGCGGTCAGGCCGATGCGGCCCGTAGCGCGACAGTGAGCCCATCGCGCCCGACAGCGACGTCAGGAGCCCCCGATGGCAGCCACCCGCAGCACCCCCGCGAACGGCCGAAGCTGGCACGTCGCGACCGCGTCGGCTCTCGTCGCCGCAGCGCTGCTCGCCCCGACGGCGCACGCCGGTGACGAGGGCTGCGGGCCCACCGTCGAGCCGGTCCAGGCGGAGACGCTCGATGTTCGCATCACCGTCCCTCCGGCTGGCCTCGCGCGCGACGGAGAGACCGTCGTGGACGTCGAGGTCCGCCGCGACACCGTCCCGGGCATGGTTGACACGGCGATGATGGCCGGCTCCCACGTCTCGCTCCGGGTGAAGAGCAGCAAGGTCACGTCGTTCGTCGACGGCGCACTGGACGCCGAGGGCGCGGCGCGAGTCGTCGTCACCCTCGACCGGCGCACGACCCCGGGCGCCGCGACGCTGATCGCCGACGTGTGGACCGACACGGCACCGCATCACGGCTGCCAGCACGTCGTCCGGGAGCACGGCGCGGCGCAGGTCGTGACGCGCGTCAACCGCTGACGGCGGACCCTGCGGCGGAGGTCACCGCCGAGTCGAGGTCGGTCCGAGGCAGCGACGCGCGGACGGCCACGACCTCCCGCCACATCCGCGAGACGTCGTACTCGTCGGTGTAGCCGTACCCGCCGTGGACCTGGAGCGCGGTGTCGGCCGCACGCCACGCCGCGTCGACCGCGACCGGCAGGGCCGCCGCGACGTCGAGCGCATCAGCGCCCTCGGCCGCGCGACGGCACAGAGCGATTGCTGCGTCGACCTGCGCCGCGGCCTGCGCGAACAGGTTGCGCTGGACCGGGAATCGGCTCAGCGGTCGACCGAAGACCACGCGCTGCTGCGCGTACGCGATGCCGCACTCGACCAGCGCATCTCCGGCGCCGGCCAGCGCCGCGGCGAGCTTGAGGTCAGGCTGGCTGCTCGCGGGGTCGATCGACAGGACGGCGAGCGCCGGACGCAGGCCGACCCGGCCGAGCGACAGCGCCACCTCCACGCCCGCCTCAGGGGGAAGGTCTTCGTCGAGCAGCCCCGCGCCGGCGAACGGACGGCGTACCTCGTCCCACGTGTCCGGAGCGGACGCGTCCCACGCACGGAGGTACGGCGAGATCTCGCGCCGCGCGATCCCGGCCGCGAGCTCCCCGGCCGCGCGCGCGTCGCTCACGCCGGTGCGGTCAGCGCCGGAACCCGAACCGGGTCGGGCAGCCCGAGCAGCGCGCGCGCGTCTTTCGGCGAGGCCACCGATCGACCGGCTGCCTCGACGAGGCGGGCCGCCTGCGCGATCAGCTCGCCGTTCCCGCGCGCCTTCGCACCATCCGAGAGCGTGAAGTTGTCCTCGAGGCCGGTGCGCACGTTGCCGCCGAGCTCACCGGCCTGGCTGATCAGCCCCCACTGCTCGGTCGAGATCCCGATCACCTCCCAGGTGCTGCCCTCGGGCGCGCGCGCTGCCATGTGCGGGAGGTTGTCGGGGTGCGCCGAGATCCCGCCGACCACGCCGAGGATGAACGAGAACTGGATCGGCGTCGTGAGCAGCCCTGCCTCGATGAGGGGGTAGACGCTCTCGACGTGGCCGACGTCGAAGCACTCGCACTCCGGCTTCACGCCGGCCTCGTTCATCCGCTCGAGCAGGTAGGTGATGTCCTTGAACGAGTTCTCGAAGACGAAGTCGAACACCCAGGCCTTGCGCGACGAAGACCACTTCGCGTAGTTCATCGACCCCATGTTCAGGGCGCCGAGCTCGGGCTTGAGCTCGACGACGTGCCCGACCCGCTCCGCCATCGGGATGCCGATGGTGCCGGTCGAGTAGTTGATGACGATGTCCGGCACCTCGGCGACGATCGCCGCGGTGATCGCTCGGTAGTCCTCCACCGCGACACTCGGAGTCCCGTCGGGCCGGCGCGCGTGGATGTGCACGACCGACGCGCCGGCGTCGTATGCCGCCCGCGCCTCGGCGGCGTACTCCTCGGGGGTGTACGGGATCGCCGGGTGCTGGTTCTTGTTCGCCACCGCGCCGCTTATCGCGCAGGTGATGATGCACGCGTCGGTCGTGCTCATACGGGTGTCACCCCTCGCTTGCGCGGTGGCCGGCGGACCGCTTTGCCCTCCGCGATGCGCAGACCGTGGACGATGTGCCGGCGCGTGTCGGCGGGGTCGATGAGGTCGTCGACGAACGCCATCCTCGCCGCGAGGTAGGGGTCGATCGACGCGCGGATCCCCGCGACCAGCTGCTCGCGCAGCTGCTCCCGCGCCGCGTCGTCCTCGGCGGCCGCGAGCTGCTTGCGGAACAGGATGTTGACCGCGCCGTCCGGTCCCATGACGGAGAACTCGGCCGTCGGCCACGCGACGAGGTAGTCGCTCTCGTAGGCACGTCCGGCCATGACGAAGTAGCCGGCGCCGTACGCCTTGCGCAGGACGACCGTCACCTTCGGCACGGACGCCTCGGACACGTTGTAGAGCATCTTCGCGCCGTGCCGGATGATGCCCTGGTGCTCGACGGCCTTGCCGACGATGAACCCGGGCACGTCGACGAGGAAAACCAGCGGGATCTCGAACGAGTCGCACAGATTCACGAACCGCGCTGCCTTGTCGGCGCTGTTCACGTCCAGCGCACCGCCGGCGTGCATGGGCTGCGACGCGACAACGCCCGCCGCACGTCCTCCGAAGCGGGCGAACCCGGTGACGATGCTCTTCGCCCAGTCCGGCTTCATCGGGAAGAAGACGCCGTCGTCGGCGATCGCCTTGATGACCCGGCGCATGTCGTATGCCTGGCGCGCGTTGGCGGGGACGACGTCGTACAGCTCCTCGGTACGCCGGTCGGTCGGATCGGCTGTCTCGCGGTCGGGCGGGCGCTGGCCGTACCTCGACGGCATGAACGAGAGGTACTCGCGGACTACCTGCAGGCACTCGGCGTCGTCCGCGCACTCGCGATCGGCGACGCCGCTGATCCGGTTGTGCACCGCGGAGCCGCCCATCTCCTCCTCGGTGACCTCCTCCCCCGTCGCCGCCTTCACGAGGTGCACGCCGGCCAGCGCCATCGACGACGTGCCCTTGACCATGGGGACGAAGTCGGCGAGCGCCGGGATGTACGCCGTACCCGCCGAGCAGGGCCCCAGCATCGCGGCGACCTGCGGCACCGCGCCGCTCATCGCGACCATCTCGCGGAAGAGGTCGCCGGCGCCGGCGAAGGCGGCCCCGACCGACTCGGTGACCCGCGCGCCCGCACTGTCGAGCAGGTAGACCACCGGCATGCCGAGGCGTACGGCGAGCTCGCGGGCGCGGGTGGCCTTGCGCTCGCCGTGCATGCCGATCGAGCCGGCGAGCACGGTGAAGTCGTAGGCGATGACCATCACCTGTCGGCCGTCGACCTCGCCGACGCCGGTGATGCAGCCGTCTGCCGGCGTCCGCTTGCCTTGCGACTGCGGCGAGTCAACCGCACCGGCGAGCAGACCCGCCTCGACGAACGTGCCTGCGTCGAAGAGGAGGTCGAGCCGCTCACGAACCGTGAGCTTGCCGAGCGAGTGCTGACGCTCGACCAGGTCCGGGCCGCCCATGCCGAGCGCGTCGGCGCGCCGCTCGCCCAGCTCCGCCGCGGCGTCTTTGAGCGTCCGCGCTGCGTCGGCCGGCGTGGGATCGCCCACCTCGCTCACCCGGTCCCCTCCCTCGCGACGACCTCGCGCGGAGGCTACCGGGTCAGCAGGCAGAGGGGGTCAGCCGATCCGCTGCAGCTCTGCGGCGATCGCCGTGTCGTCGCTGACCGCGATCCGCTGCCAGGTCGCTCCGTTGTCGCGGCTGATATGGAGGTACACCGGGCTCGCCGGGGTGTCCGCCTCCGTCAGGTGCACCTCTGCCAAAGCCATTCGACCCGGTCGCAGCCAGCCGTCGGGGAACCAGCTCCGGCTCAGGACCGTGAAGGCCGTGTCCGGTGCGCACTCCAGCCGGTGCTCCGCGAACCTCCCGGCGGCTCCCGCGAAGACGCGGCAGTCGGACGTGACCCCCCACAGGAACTCGCCCACGTTGGGTCCCCAGTAGCGGATGTCCTCCGGCACGTCCAGGGGCTGGAGTGTCCCCGCGCGCGTGTCGACGACGTAGAGCTCCTCTGCGCCACTGCCGCCTGCGCTCCACGACGAGAAGTCGTCGATCTGGACGACGCCAGGTCCTGGGGCCGCCGGGGCTCGACCCTCGAGCATCCGGAGCTCGACGGCGTCGCCGTCGGCCTGCAGCAGCCGGTAGCGCACCGGCCGCGCCTGCCCGAAGGGCACCCACTCGGCGTCCTGCACGAGAACGGTGTCATCGGCGAACCGCGCTACCCACGGCTGATTCGCCGTTGAGTAGCGGTAGTCGAACAGCGCTGATCGCGCATCGTGCGTCACCTCGAGCGCGGCCCGCACGTTCGAGTACGGCGGGCCGCCCTGCTCGACCGGCCCGTCGTACGCCACGTACAGGCGCGCCGACACAGCCGACCCCGCTGTCGGAAGGACGTCCGTCGGCGAGCCCTCGGCGCGGATGCGCTCGAGCGACCACGAGCCACGCGCGTCCTGCGTCGGCGCGGACGTCTGGCTGGGCGGCACCTCGTCGAGATGGTCGACCCCCTTCGGGGCGCCGGTCGTCGCGGGGACAAGGGTCACCGCGACGGCGACGGCGACGAGGCCGACCGCAGCGCCCGCTACTGCCCGCCTGCGCCGGAGCACACGCCGGCCACGGAGCACGTCCGAGGCGACATCCATGACGGGCGGCCGGATGTGGTCGTGGAGACCCACCAGCCGGCTGATGACGTCCTCTTCGATCATCGCTCTTCCCCCTGCAGAGAGGTCGCGCCGAAGTCGGCTGTGAGGGCGAGCCGCAAGGCGGCGAGAGCGTCCCGCGTCTGCGTCTTGACGGTGCCGGTGCTGATGCCGAGATCGGCGGCCGTCTCCTCGACGGAGCGATCCCATATGTGCCGCAGCACCACGACCTTGCGCTGACCGGGCGGCAGTCGGCGGATCGCCGCCCAGATCGCGTCGGCGTCCTCGGGAGCCATGGTCGGCTCGAGCGGCAGTTCGACCGGCAGACCACTGGCCGACTCGCGGCGCCACGGACGTCGGCGGTCGGAGTAATGGCTGTTGATCAGCATCCGTCGGACGTAGCCCTCGACGTTGTCCGCACGGGTCACCCGCGGCCAGTCGGCGTAGAGCCGCGCCAGCGTGTTCTGGACGATGTCTTCAGCCAGGTGCGGATCACCGCACAGCACGCAGGCGGTACGGAAGAGCGTGGGCCGCCGGGCGGCCACGTACTCGCTGAAGGCTCGTTCGCGATCCATCGCCCCCCCTCGCACTAATGACGCGACATCCTGCGTCCGAGGTTGGGTCGCCCCGCAAGTCCGAAGTCCCGAGGGCGCGCAGGCCTAGGCGGCGTGCTGCATGAGGACCCAGACGGCGTACTCGAGGTCGAGGCGGTCGTAGGAGGTCATGGGTGGGAGGGTGGCCGGCCCGATCTGTCGGTCGGGGTCGAGTGCGGTGGCCGGCTGCGGGTCGAGGCTGGGGTGGTGCAGGAGCGGTACGCCGTCGGCGGTGGTCACCTTCAGGGTCCGGTCGGGGCGCAGGGCGAGCCGGAGGCCTTGGGCGTGCACGACGGTGTGGTGCCGGCTGCATAGGAGGACGAGGTTCGACAGGTCGGTCGGGCCGCCGGTGGACCAGTAGACGACGTGGTGGGCGTGCAGCTTGCGGGTGCGGGTGCAGCCGGGGAAGCGGCACCGTTCCCCGTCGACCTGTCCGAGCAGCTCGCGGAGCTGGCTGCTGACGATGCGGCTGGTGCGGCCGAGGTCGAAGCGGGTCAGGTCGGCGGCCACCATCGGCCGCAGGTGCGCCCGCAGCTCGGCCGCTGACGGTGCGGCCGCATCAGGTGGCAGCAGCTCCCCGTCGGCCAGGCGCGCCCAGCCCGACAACGGGTCGACCAGCGCGGTGAGCCGCTGCCGGGCCCGCCGGGCCACGTCCGCACGGCCCTTCGTCGTCGTCGCCAGCGCCGTCTGCGCGACCCGCACGAGTCCTTCCGCGACGCTCGCCCGCACGGTCGGGTCGGAGTCCTCCCCGGCCGGCCAGGTCCGCGCGCTGCGAGGTGGCGCCTGGGGAGAAGTCGGTCCCGCGGAACACTCCGCGGCATCCTCCTGTGGAGAAGTCGGTTCCGCGGAACCGC
>DATLNF010000133.1:0-21481 GCA_035536955.1 Mycobacteriales bacterium
CCGCTCGAGGCCGGCCTCCCCCAGCAGGACGCGCACGCGACCGTGCTCCGGGACGCCTTCACCGCCGACACCCTCGACCCGGTCGGCCTGTGGTTCGGCACCCGGACGGGCCAGCTCTTCGGGTCGGCTGACGAGGGCGAGAGCTGGCGGGAGGTCGCCCACCTCCTGCCACCGGTCACCTGCGTCCGGACTGCGCTGATCGGGCGAGCGGATAGTACGGCGAACGGCGGGTAACTTAGCGGAGTGACGTCCGAGCTCGCCCCCCTCGCTCCGCTCCCCGCCGAGCCGCTGCGGCCGCGCCTGCGCGGCGTGCTCCACCAGTGGGCGTTCGCCGCTTTCGGCGGCGGGTGCCTGGCGCTCGTCATCACCGCCGACGGTGCCCGGGCCCGGATCGCGGCGCTGATCTACGCGGTCAGCGTGGTCGGGCTGTTCGGCACCAGCGCGCTCTACCACCGCCGTACCTGGTCCGCGCGGGCGAGGGTCCGGATGATGCGCCTCGACCACTCCATGATCTTCGTGCTCATCGCCGGCACCTACACGCCGTTCGCCATGCTGGTCCTCAAGGGCACCGCGGCGCTGGTCATCCTGGCGGTCGTCTGGGGCGGCGCGCTGCTCGGCATCGCCACGCGGCTGCTCTGGCTCGGCACGCCGAAGTGGGTGACCGCGTCGCTCTACGTCGCGCTCGGCTGGGTCGCGGTGGGGGTGCTGCCAGACCTCAGCGAGCGCGCGGGGATCGCCACGGTCGTGCTGCTGGGCCTCGGCGGGCTCCTCTACACAGCGGGCGCCGTGGTCTACGCCCTTGGCCGGCCCAACCCGTTTCCGGCGGTGTTCGGCTTCCACGAGGTCTTCCACGTCCTGACGATCGCGGCCGCCACGCTCCACTTCGTGGCCGTGGGCGCGTTCGCCCTCCAGTAGCGCGATCCACGGGGCCTAGGCTGCGCGCCATGCGCGCAATCCAGATCACCGAGTTCGGCGGACCCGAGGTGCTCCAGCTGCGTGACCTCCCGGACCCGGTGCCGGAGACGGGCCAGCTGCTCATCGACGTGAGTCGCGCCGGCGTCAACTACGCCGACACGCATCAGGCGGAGAACTCCTACCTCGCCCCGCAGCAGCTGCCGCTCGTCCCCGGCGCCGAGGTGGTCGGCACGACCGCCGACGGACGTCGCGTGGTCGCTCTCCTGCAGGGCGGCGGGTACGCCGAGAAGGCCGTCGCCTGGCCGATGATGGCCTTCGACGTCCCGGACGCCGTCAGCGACGCCCACGCGCTCGCCGTCGTCCTCCAGGGGATGACTGCCTGGCACCTGCTCCGCACGTCGGGGCGGATGGCTCCGGGCGAGTCCGTCGTCGTCATCGCCGCAGCCGGGGGCGTGGGCAGCCTCGCGGTCCAGCTCGCGAAGGCCTGGGGTGCCGGCCGCGTCATTGCGACCGCGTCGAGCGAGGAGAAGCGCGCCCTCGCGCTCGAGCTCGGCGCGGACGCCGCGCTCGATCCCGACGGGCCGGACCTCAAGGCAGCGCTCGAGGAGGCGAACGGCGGGCGCAAGGTCGACGTCGTGCTCGAGATGACGGGCGGTGCCGTGTTCGACGCCTGTCTCGCCGCGCTGGCGCCGTTCGGCCGGCTGGTCACCTACGGGATGGCGGGGCGGGTGCCGCCCACACCGGTCGACGCGGGGAAGCTGGTTGCCCGCAGCCGTGCGGTGATCGGCTTCTGGCTTGCCCACTGCATGACGAGGCCGACGATGCTCGGCGAGCCGATGGCCGAGCTGCTGGCCATGGTCGGCGCGGGCACTCTCAAGCCCGTCCTCGGCGGCGAGTATCCGCTGTCAAAGGCGTCTCGCGCTCACGAGGACATCCGCTCGCGGCGGACGACGGGCAAGCTGGTCCTCGACCCGTCGGCGTGACCGAGCCCGACGGCGCAGACCCCGCGATCTGCTCGGCGAAGGGCTGCCGGGAGCGCGCGCGGCACGTGCTGGTCTGGAACAACCCCCGGCTGCATGGCCCCGAGCGCGAGAAGACCTGGGCGGCCTGCGGGCAGCACCGCGACACGCTCGGCGGGTTCCTCGACGTGCGCGGGTTCCTGCGCCGGATCGACCCGCTGCCACCGCCGGTAGGACCGGAGCCGCCGACGTAGAAGACAGTCGGCATGAGACGACCACTCCTCCTCGCCGCGGCCATTGCGCTGATCGCGGCCACCGCTCCCCTTGCCCGGACGCAGACCAACACGCTGTCCCTCGTCGCCATCGAGGTGAGCACCCGGGCGGAGGCGGCGTACGTCGCCGCGAACTTCGACGAGACGCACCGCTACCTGCCGGGCTTCGTCGAGGTCGTGCTGCACCCCGGCGACGCCGAGCGGCTGCGCGACCTCGGCTACAGCTACGACGTCATCACCCCGGACCTGGTCAAGGCCGAGAACGCGCGACGCGCCGCAGCGCCGCGCGCCGCGGCAGTGGCCCTGCCGGGGCCGGACCGCTCGGACTACCGGGTGCTCGCGGACTACGTCACGGAGATGAAGGACCTGGCCAAGAAGAACCCCGGTGTGGTGAAGCTGCTGACGCTGCCGAACAAGACGCTCGAGGGTCGCACCGTCCACGGCCTGGAGATCGCGCTCGACGTCAACGCCACCGACGGCCGCCCGACGCTGTACATCGACGGGATCCACCACGCCCGCGAGTGGCCGGCCGGCGAGTACCCGATGATCTACGCCCACCACCTCGTCGAGAGCCTTCGGGGCGGGGACCCGCAGATCCGCGACCTGCTGCGCCGGCTGCGGTTCGTCATCGTCCCGGTCGTGAACGTCGACGGGTTCGACTTCGCCCGGTCGTCCCTGGTCGACGCGCGCGGCGTCGCGGGCACCCCGCTGGCCATCGCCGGAGTGGAGGCGTACTGGCGGAAGAACCGTCGCTCGGTCACCGGTGTGACGACGAAGGTGCCGGGGGTCATGCAGCGCAACCTCGACGCCTACGGCACCGACCCCAACCGCAACTACGGCTACAAGTGGGGCGACAACCAGGGGGGGTCGTCGTCGGAACACGCGGGTCAGACCTACCGCGGCACCGCTCCGTTCTCCGAGCCGGAGACCCAGAACGTGCGATCGGTGCTGCTCGGGCGGCACGCCACCGGCGTGCTGAGCAACCACACCTACTCCCGCCTGGTCCTGCGCCCGTGGGGCGACACGGACGAGCCCTCCCCCGACGAGCTGCTGCTCGAGCGCATCGGTGAGGGCATGGCCGAGGCGATGGGCGGCTACCGCAACATCCTCGGCATCCAGCTCTACCTGACGACGGGGACCCTGAACGACTGGGCCTACGGCACATCCGGCTCGCTCGCGTACGTCCTCGAGCACGGCACCGAGTTCCACCCGGTGTACGGCGACGGGCCGGGCGAGGAGTACCCGGGTGTGGTCGCAGCCTTCACGCAGATGGCCACCGCGGCGGCCGACCCGCGCCACCACTCGGTCATCTCCGGCCGGGTCGTCGACCGGGGCGGCCGGCCGGTGCAGGCTCAGGTCTCCGCGGTGAAGCGATTCGACAACCCCCTGTGGCCCGACAACCCCAGCGGCAAGGAGACCGCGCCGCACGTGATCAACACGCTCACCCGGACCGGCGCGAACGGCGCGTTCGTCTGGCACGTGAACCCGAGCACCCGGCCGGCCGTGCAGGCCGCGGGCCGCACCGAGGCGTACACGGTCACGATCAGCGCGCCCGGACTGCGGCCCGTGACGAAGCGCGTGGTCGTGCGTCGCGGGCAGCGCGTGGATCTCGGGACGATCCGGCTCGGCTGAGCCGGGCGGAACCAGCGCACGTCCGCGGACGTCTGATCGGCATGAGACGACTGCTGACGGCGATCGCCGGGCTCACCGCGGTCGCGGCCGGGTGCTCCGAC
This sequence comes from Mycobacteriales bacterium, assembly GCA_035536955.1. Lineage (GTDB taxonomy): Bacteria > Actinomycetota > Actinomycetes > BP-191 > BP-191 > DATLNF01. The sequence goes on from DATLNF010000133.1 coordinate 3,880, forward strand.
GACGGGGACCGGACCGCCTCCCTGGAGCCGGCCGACGACGGGCCCCGCGACCGGTTCACGATCACGATGAGCGCCGACGACAAGGGGACCGGCAAGCAGTCCTGGACCCTCACCTGCGAGCCCGCGGGCGGGACGCACCCCGACCCGCCCGCCGCCTGCGCGGCGCTGGCGGGGGCCACGGACCCGTTCGGCCCGGTGCCGCGCGACGTGGCCTGCACCGAGATCTACGGCGGCCCGGCCGTCGCCACGATCACCGGCACCGCGGACGGCAAGGCGGTCGACGCGACGTACAGCAGGACCAACGGCTGCGAGATCTCCCGGTGGGACGCCCTCGGCCCGGTGCTGCCGGGTCCGCCCCCCGGTCAGCCGACGCCCTTGTAGCTCAGACCTCGCCCTCCTCCACCCGGGCGGTCCGGGCGAGGATCACACCCCCGAGGGCGGCGGCGATCACCGACGCGGCGAGGATGCCCGTCGTCGCGGCACCGACCTCCTCCGCGGAGTCGAACGCCAACGTCGTGACGAAGAGCGAGACGGTGAACCCGACCCCCGCGAGCGCAGCGACGCCGGCGACCTCACCCCACCGGACGCCAGTGGGCAGTACACCGATGCCGGCGCGCGCACCGAGCCACGTCGCGCCGAGCACGCCCGCGAACTTGCCGAGCACGAGACCCGCCGCCACGCCGAGGGCCACTCTGCTCGACGCCGCGTCAGAGAGCGCGCGGCTCGACAGCACGACGCCGGCGTTGGCGAGTGCGAACACCGGTACGACGACGAGCGTCGACCAGGGGTGGAGGGCGCGCTCGGCACGTTCCACGGGGCTCTCGTCGTCACCCGTCGCCGTCGCCCGCGTGAGAAGGCCGAGCGCCACCCCGGCCAGCGTGGCGTGGATGCCAGACGCGAGCAGCGCCGCCCACGCGACGACACCGAGCACGGCGTACACCGGCCAGCCGCGGAACCGGCGCCGGTGCAGCACCCCGTACCCCACCAGAGCGACGAGAGCGATCGCGAGCGGGCCGACCGAGACGGGTCCGCCGTAGAACAGCGCGATCACGGCGATCGCGCCGATGTCGTCGACGATCGCCAAGGTCAGCAGGAACAGCTTCAGCGACGACGACACACGATCCCCGAGCAGCGCCATGATCCCGACGCAGAAGGCGATGTCGGTCGCCATGGGGACGGCCCAGCCGCGAAGCACCCCGCCCTCGCCGGAGTTGATCGCGAGGTAGAGCAGCGCGGGCACGGCCATCCCGCCGAGCGCCGCCACCGCGGGCAGTGCGGCGGCCTTCGGGTCGCGCAGCTCGCCCACCGCGAGCTCGCGCTTGATCTCGAGGCCGACGACGAAGAAGAAGAGCGCCATCAGCCCGTCGTTCACCCAGTGCTGGAGGTCCTCGGTACGCGCGACCGGTCCGACGCCGAGTCGCAGGTCGGCGTGCCACAGGTCGCCGTACGACTCCTGGATCGGGGAGTTCGCCCAGACGAGCGCGACGACCGTCGCGGCGAGCAGCACGAGCCCGCCGGTCGACTCGCGATGCAGGAACTCCAGCAGGGCTCGGCGCGTGGTCACCGCTGGTCGCACAGGTCCTCCGGACAGGGTCGGCTCCGTTGCCGACCAGGCTTCCCGGCGCACCGCGGCCACTGTAGCCCGCGCGGCGCGTCGACGGCGCCGAGCTTCGGGGCTGAGCCGGCCGCTGCGCGGCACAATGCGCCGCATGACACGCGCTGCGGTGCTGCATCAGGCGGGCGAGCCGCTCGAGGTCGCCGACATCGAGCTCGCGCCGACGGGCCCGCGCCAGGTACGCGTCGCGGTTCGTGCCGCGGGCATCTGCCACTCGGACCTGTCGCTCGCGCGCGGTGCGCTGGTCCAGCCCGTTCCGGCCGTCCTCGGGCACGAGGCGGCCGGCGTCGTGGTCGACGTCGGCTCGGAGGTGACTCGCGTCTCCCCCGGCGACCACGTGGTGCTGACCTGGAGCCCGCCGTGTCGCGAGTGCTTCTTCTGCCTGCGCGGCGACGTGCACCTGTGCGAGCGCGCCGTCCAGGACTCGACGTCGGCGCCGTACGCGCGGCTCGACGACGGTCAGCGGCTGCATCCCGGCCTCGGCACCGGCGGCTTCGCCGAGGAGACGCTGGTCCTGGAGCGCGCGGTGGTGCCGATCCCGCGCGACCTGCCGTTCGAGATCGCCGCCCTCCTCGGCTGCGCCGTGACGACGGGCGTCGGCGCCGTCCTCAACACGGCGCGGGTCGAGGGCGGCTCCAGTGTCGCGGTCTTCGGCTGCGGCGCCGTGGGGCTCTCGATCATCCAGGGCGCGCGGGTCGCCGGAGCCGCGCAGGTCATCGCCGTGGACCTGTCCCCAGAGCGTCGCGCGCTCGCCGCGTCCATGGGCGCGACCGCGGTCGTCGATGCCCACGGCGAGGTCGAGCGGGAGATTCGCGAGCTGACCGACCGGCGCGGCGTCGACTACGCGTTCGAGGCGGTCGGGCGCTCTGCGACGATCAAGACCGCGTGGCGCTCGACCCGCCGCGGCGGCACCGCGGTCGTCGTCGGGGCGGGACGACTCGACGACACCGTGTCGTTCAACGCGCTCGAGCTCTTCTACCAGGCGCGCACCCTGACCGGCTGCTACTACGGCTCGATCGACCCGGCCGTCGACGTACCGCGCCTCGTCGACCTCCAGCGCAGCGGTGCGATCGACGTCGCCGCGCTGGTCACCGGCCGGATCGGGCTCGCGGACATCAACTCGGCGTTCGACGACATGGAAGCCGGCAAGGGCGCCCGCTCCGTCGTCACCTTCGACTAGTTACCTGTGGACGGCAGCAGCAAGATCACCAGCTTTCTGGGGCGGAGAGTTGGGGCGCGGAGTTGGGGGCCGGCCGAGGGCCTCCCCTCCAACGCGTGATCTTGCTGTCGTCGTCCCCAGGTTGTGGTCAGCCGGCGGTGAGGACGTTGAGGGCGGAGCCGGCGCGGAACCAGGCGATGTGCTCCTCGCTCATCGTGTGGGTGCACTCGAACCGGTCCTCGGCGCCGTCCTCGTGCTTGACCACGACGTCGACCGGTCGGCCCGGCGCGAGGTCGGCCAGCCCGTGGATCGAGATGCGGTCGGTCGCCCGGATCAGGTCGTACGACGCCGGGTCGGCGAACGTCAGCGGCAGCAGCCCCTGCTTCTTGAGGTTGGTCTCCGCGATGCGCGCGAACGACCGAGCCAGGATCGCGCGGCCGTTGCGGTACCGCGGCTCCATCGCGGCGTGCTCCCGCGACGACCCCTCGCCGTAGTTCTCGTCGCCGACCATCACCCACGCGACGCCCGACTCCGCGTAGTGCTTGGCGATCTCCGGGAAGGTCTTGGTCTCCCCGTCGAGCACGTCGAGGCCGCGGCCCGGCTCCCCCGTGAAGGCGTTGATCGCGCCGAGGTAGAGGTTGCCGGAGATGTTCTCCAGGTGCCCGCGGTAGCGAAGCCACGGCCCCGCCGCGGAGATGTGGTCGGTGGTGCACTTGCCCTGTGCCTTCAGCAGCACCGGCAGGTCGATGAAGTCAGCGCCGTCCCAGGCCGGGAAGGGCTCGAGCAGCTGGAGCCGGTCGCTCTTGGGGTCGACGCGGACCTCGACCGACGAGCCGTCGGCCGGCGGCGCGATGAACCCGAGCTCGCCCGGGTCGAACCCCTTCGCCGGCAGCTCGTCGCCGCTCGGCGGCTCCAGGCGGAACTCGACCCCGTCGCTGCCGGTCAGCGTGTCGGTCATCGGGTTGAAGTCGAGCCGGCCGGCGAGCGCCTGCGCGACCACGATCTCCGGTGACGCGATGAAGGCGAGCGTGTCGGCGTTGCCGTCGTTCCGCTTCGGGAAGTTGCGGTTGTACGACGTGAGGATCGAGTTGCGCTCCCCCGCCGAGATGTCGTCGCGCTTCCACTGGCCGATGCACGGCCCGCAGGCGTTGGCGAGCACGGTGGCGCCGATCGTCTCGAGACCCTCCGTGAGCCCGTCCCGCTCGATGGTGGCGCGCACCTGCTCGGACCCGGGCGTGATGAGCAGCGGGGTGCGGGCCTTCACCCCGTGCGCGGCAGCCTGGCGCGCGACGTGTGTCGCGCGGCCGATGTCCTCGTAGGAGGAGTTCGTGCACGAGCCGACCAGCGCGCTGGAGATCTCGATCGGGTAGTTCTCCCGCTCGGCGTCTGCGCCCATCTGCGAGACCGGCCGCGCCAGGTCGGGCGTGTGCGGCCCCACGATGTGCGGCTCGAGCGTCGTGAGGTCGATCTCGACCACCCGGTCGAAGTAGCGCTCCGGGTCGCTCTCGACCTCGTCGTCGGCGCGCAGGTGCTCGGCGACGGCGTTCGCCAGGTCGGCGTGCTCCTCGCGGCCGGTCGCCTTGAGGTACGCCGCCATCCGGTCGTCGTAGGGGAAGACGCTCGTGGTGGCACCGAGTTCGGCGCCCATGTTGCACGTGGTCGACTTGCCCGTCGCCGACAGGCTGGCGGTGCCCGGGCCGAAGTACTCGACGATCGCGCCGGTGCCGCCCTTGACGGTCAGGATGCCGGCCAGCTTGAGGATGACGTCCTTGGCGCTGGTCCAGCCGGACAGCTCGCCGGTGAGGCGTACGCCGATGAGCTTCGGCACCCGGACGCCGAATGTCCCCCCGGTCATCACGTCGACGGCGTCCGCGCCACCGACCCCGATGGCGACCATGCCGAGCCCGCCCGCGTTGGGCGTGTGGGAGTCGGTGCCGATCATCATCCCGCCGGGGAAGGCGTAGTGCTCCAGCACGACCTGGTGGATGATCCCCGACCCCGGCTTCCAGAAGCCGATGCCGTACTTGGCGGAGACGTCGCGCAGGAAGTCGTACACCTCGCGGTTGGTGTCGATGGCGACCGCGAGGTCCTTGTCGGCCGAGACGTAGGCCTGGATCAGGTGGTCGCAGTGGACGGTCGAGGGCACGGCGACCCGCGGCAGGCGCGCGGTCATGAACTGCAGCAGCGCCATCTGCGCCGTCGCGTCCTGCATGGCGACCCGGTCCGGGTAGTACTCCCCGTAGTCCGTGCCGCGCTCGACGCCCTGTGCCTCGGGGTCGCGCATGTGCGCGAAGAGCACCTTCTCGACGAAGGTGAGCGGCCGCCCGAGGCGCCGGCGGGCGACCTCGACCCGCTCGGGGAGCGTGCGATAGAGCCCGTCGACCAGCTCGACCGGGGTGGACAGGCCCTCGTCGCTCATCCGTGCTCCTGGGTACGCGTGTGCGGATCGTCGGTGAGCGCAGCATAGGACGGCGTCGGCACGAAAGCAAGACGACCGTACGGTTTGCTATCGTAGCCGCGTGCCCCGCGTCAGCCAGGACCACCTCGACGCCCGGCGCCGCGAGATCCTCGACGGCGCCCGCCGCTGCTTCGCGCGGCACGGCTACGAGGGCGCGACCGTCCGGCTGCTCGAGCAGGAGACCGGGTTGAGCCGCGGCGCGATCTTCCACCACTTCCGCGACAAGGAGTCGCTGTTCCTGGCCGTGGCCGAGGACGACGCGGTCGAGATGGCCGGCGTCGTCGCGGGCAACGGCCTGGTCCAGGTCATGCGCGACCTGCGCGGGCGGGACCCGGGCTGGCTGTCGACCCAGCTCGAGGTGGCCCGCCGGATGCGCACCGACCCGGAGTTCCGGGACCGCTGGCAGGCGCGCACCCGCACCCTGGCGACCGCGGCGCGCGAGCGGCTGGAGCGCGGTCGCGAAGCCGGTGTCGTCCGCGATGACGTCGACGTCGACGTCCTCGTGTCCTTCCTCTCCCTGCTGCTCGACGGGCTGGTGCTGCACCGGGCCATGGACCTGCCGACAGACCGGCTCGACGCCGTGCTCGACCTGGCGGAGTCGGTGGTACGGCGTCCCTAGGGTCCGGATCGGGAGGACGCACCCGCGCCGCTGTCGAACCACCCTGACTATGCGCAGACTCCTCGCTCCCGTCGCCGTGCTTTCCGCCCTCGCGCTCGTCGCACCGTCGCACGCGGGGTCGTTCACCTACGAGGACCCCGCCGACATGCCGCTCAACGGCGGCCTGGACATCCGCTCGGCGGGCTACTCGACGACCGGCAAGGGGTCGGGCCGGGCGTACGTGCCCGCCACCCTCGTCGCGACGATGTCGCTCACCGCCGCGCCGCTGGACCAGGCGGGGATCGGGTACGAGGTCGCGGCGGTCGTCGACGGCTGCGGCGACGTCATCTTCTCCTACACCCCCGGGACGGTCGGCTCCTCGGTCCTGGGCGAGGCGCTGCTGTTCGTCGGCTGCGGCGGTACGGCGGACCCGACCTCCGACGCGCAGCTCCTCACCCCGAAGTTCGCCGTCGAGGGCGGCAAGCTGACCTGGTCGATCGGACTCAAGGCGCTGCCGAAGGAGGTCCGCGCCGGCGCTGTGCTGACCGAGCTGCTGTCCCGGGTCGACGTCGTCGAGCCGGCGTTCGGCACGCGGCTGGTCGGCGCCGCCCCGGCGGTCTTCGACACGGCAGCGACGGACAAGACCTGGAAGATCAGCTAGTTCTAGGGTTCTCCCTATGGACCTCGGGCTCGGCGGGCGCTGCTTCGTCGTGTCCGGCGGCTCGCGCGGGCTCGGGCACGCCACCGCCGAGGTGCTGCTCGCCGAGGGCGCGAACGTGGTGATCGGGTCGCGGACCGCCCCCACGTCGCACGGGGCGATGCACGTGCACACCGTCCAGGGTGACCTCGCCGAGCCCGATACCGCGGGCCGGCTCTGCGAAGCGGCCCTCGAGCACCACGGGCGCCTCGACGGCGCGCTGATCAGCGTGGGCGGCCCGCCCCTCGGCACCGCGCTGGACCTGAGCGACGCCGACTGGCGAGCGAGCTTCGAGTCGGTCTTCCTCGGCCCGCTGCGCCTGGCCCGAGCGGTCGCCGGCCTGGTGCCCGAGTCCGGCGCGCTCTGCCTCGTCCTGTCCGGCTCGGCCAAGTCGCCGATCCCGGGGCTCGCGGCGAGCAATGGCCTGCGTCCCGGGCTGGCGATGCTCACCAAGCAGCTCGCCGACGAGCTCGGGCCGCGCGGCGTCCGGGTCAACGCCGTGCTGCCCGGACGGGTCGCGACCGAGCGCGTCGCGCAGATCGACGAGGCCACAGGTGACCCGACCGCGGCGCGCGCCGCGATCGAGGCGACCATCCCGCTGCGGCGGTACGGCGAGCCCGCCGAGCTGGGCCGCGTCGCCGCCTTCCTGCTCTCCCCCGCGGCGTCGTACGTGACCGGGTCGCTCATCCCGGTCGACGGCGGGCTCCTGCGGGCGCTGTAGCCGGACCGGCCGGCAGGGAACTCCCCCGCCGCGCAGAAAGCCCTACCTCATGCGCTCCCGCCTCCTGCTCGCCCTGTGCCTGCTCGCCTCGCTCGTCGTGAGCGGCTCCGCACGCGCCGAGCCCAAGCCCGAGCCCGGCCCGGGCTTCGTCAAGACCAGCAACGTCGAGTACCTCGGGACGGTCCCGCTGGACGGCGACACGGCCGGGGCCCGCCTGCTCGGCAAGACGTTCTACGTGCTGACCGCCAAGGGCCTGACGATCTACGACGTCACCAACCCGCTGATCCCGGTGCCGCTCGGCGCGACCGTGCTGCCGCACACGCCGAACCAGGAGCGGGAGGACGTCGACACCAACGGCAAGATCCTCATCGCCGGGCAGTCCTACCTGGGCATCCTCTACGTCGTGGACGTCAGCAACCCGCGCCTGCCCGTCCTGCTCAGCAGGCTCTCGGGCGCGGCCGACCACACCAACTCCTGCATCCTCGACTGCACGTACGTCTACGGGTCCGAGGGCACCATCACCGACCTCCGCGACCCGAAGAACCCCAAAGTCGTCGGCGACACCGGCATCAACGGCCACGACGTCACCGAGATCCAGCCGGGCCTGGTGATGACCGCGAGCAACCCGATCTTCTACCTCGACGCCCGGCGCAACCCGGCACGCCCCACCCGGATCGGCGGCGGGTCGCTGGGCGACGACGGCAACTACTACAACCACGGGGTCGAGTGGCCCCGCGGCGGGGCCGACCGGTTCGTGCTCGCCGGGACCGAGAACTCCTTCTGCAGCAACGAGAAGCTCGGCAGCTTCCAGGTCCTCGACGCCTCGTCGTTCGCGAAGACCCGGCGGCTCAAGCACGTCAGCACGTTCTACCTCGAGCAGGGGCTGCAGACCGAGGGCAAGTCCCCGATCAACGAGTACTGCGGGCACTGGTTCAAGCCGCGGCCGGACTTCCGCAACGGCGGCATCGTGGCGATGGCCTGGTACGGGTTCGGCGTCCGCTTCCTGGAGGTGACGCCGAAGGGTGACATCGTCGAGAAGGGGTATTTCGTCCCGCTGCCCGGCCACAGCTCCTCGGCGTACTGGATGAACGACGAGATCGTCTACGCGCTCGACTACACGGCGCGCGGGTTCGACATCCTGCGGTTCGACGGCAACGCTCCGGCGGAGCGGGACCCGGTGAACCCGGGTCGTTCGGTGCGGGTCGACCGCGACCTCGTGCCGTCCACCGTGGTCCCGGTGCGGCGCGGCAACCAGTACGTCTGCCCGGTCCCGACCTCGGTCTAGCCGACCGGCTCCGGGCGCGCACCACGCGAGAACTGCGTCTGGTAGAGCTCGGCGTAGAGCCCGCCCTCGGCCACGAGCTCGTCGTGCGTGCCGCGCTGCACGACGCGCCCGCTGTCGACCACGAGGATCAGGTCGGCCTCGCGGATGGTCGACAGCCGATGGGCGATGACGAGCGAGGTGCGCCCGCGCAGCGCGGTCCGCAGGGCGAGCTGGACAGCCAGCTCGCTCTCGCTGTCGAGATGTGCGGTCGCCTCGTCCAGGATGACGATGCCGGGCGCCTTGAGCAGCAGCCGGGCGATCGCGATCCGCTGCTTCTCGCCCCCGGAGAGCCGGTAGCCGCGGTCGCCCACGACCGTGTCGTAGCCGTCCGGCAGGGAGCTGATCAGGTCGAAGATCTGGGCGTCGCGGCAGGCGTCGTCGAGCTCCGCCGCGGTGGCGTCGGGCTTCGCGTACAGCAGGTTGGCCCGGATCGTGTCGTGGAACAGGTGGGCGTCCTGCGTGACGGCCCCCACCGCGGCGGTGAGTGAGGCGAGCGTGACCTCGCGGACGTCGAGCCCCCCGATGCGGACCGCGCCGCGCTGCACGTCGTACAGCCGGGTGGGCAGCATCGAGATCGTCGTCTTGCCTGCTCCGGAAGGCCCGACCAGGGCGATCATCTGGCCGGCCTCCGCCGTGAACGACACGTCGTGGAGCACCTGCGCGGATCGACCGCTGTCGGTCACCGCGACGGACTCGAGGGACGCCAGCGAGACCTCGTCGGGCGTCGGGTAGCGGAAGTCGACGTGGTCGAACTCCACAGCGGCCGCGACGTTGGGCAGGGCGACCGCCCCGGGCCGGTCGGCGATCAGTGGCGGGAGGTCGAGCACCTCGATGACGCGCTCGAAGCTGACGAGCGCGGTCATCACGTCCACCCGGACGTTCGACAGCGCGGTCAGCGGCCCGTAGAGCCGGGTGAGCAGCGTCGCGAGCGCGACGACGTCCCCGTCGGAGATCGAGCCGTCGATCGCCAGGTGGCCGCCGAGGCCGTAGACCAGGGCTGTCGCCATCGACGCCACGAGCGTCAACGACACGAAGAACGTTCGGCTGTACATCGCCTGGCGGAGGCCGATGTCGCGGACCCGTCCGGCCCGGCCGCGGAACGCCCCGGCCTCGTCCTGCGGGCGACCGAAGAGCTTCACGAGCAGCGCGCCCGAGACGTTGAAGCGCTCGGTCATCGTGTTGTTCATCTCCGCGTTGAGCACCATGCCCTCGCGGGTGATCGCTTGCAGCTTCGTGCCCACCCGGCGGGCCGGGAGGATGAAGACGGGCAGCAGCACCAGCGACAGCAGGGTGATCTGCCACGACAGGCTGAGCATCACCGAGACGGTGACGATCAGCCCGATGGCATTGGAGACGACACCGGACAGGGTGGAGGTGAATGCCTGCTGCGCGCCGATGACGTCGCTGTTGAGGCGGCTGACCAGAGCTCCGGTCTGCGTCCGGGTGAAGAAGGCGATCGGCATCCGCTGCACGTGCTCGAACACCGCGCTGCGCAGGTCGTAGATGAGCCCCTCGCCGATGCGCGAGGAGAAGTAGCGCGTGAACAGCGAGATGACCGCGTCGAACACGGCGAGGCCGGCGACGACGAGGGCAATGGTGGTCACCAGCCTGCGGTCGCCGCGCGGGATGGCATCGTCGAGCAGCTTCTTGAACAGCAGCGCGGGGGCGACCGTGGTGATCGACGCGGCGACGACCAGGGCCAGGAACGCGGCGAGGTCGCGACGGTAGGGACGGGCGAACCCGATCACCCGGCGCACGAGCGCGCGGGTGATCTTCTTCTGCACGACGCTCCGGTCGGTGCGGAACGAGTGCAGCGTCTGCCAGTCGGAGATGTCGCGCCCCCTAGAGGAAAGCCGACTCGCCGGTCAGCGCCCGGCCGATGAGCAGCTTCTGGATCTGGCTGGTGCCTTCGTACAACGTGGTAACCCGCGCATCGCGGAGGAACTTCCCGACGGGGAACTCGTCGATGTACCCGTAGCCGCCATGGACCTGCACGGCGGCGTTCGCGGCGCGGACCGCCGCCTCGGACGCGAAGTACTTCGCGATCGAGCTCTCGAGCGTGTGCTGCTCGCCACGTTGCTTCTTGTCCGCGATCTGCCAGACCAGCAGTCGCGCCGCGTTGACGTCGACGGCCGTGTCGGCGATGAGCTCCTGGACGAGCTGGAACGCCGCGATCGGCTTGCCGAACTGCCGCCGCTGCGTCGAGTAGGCGACCATCTGGTCCAAGCAGGCCTGGGCCAGGCCCGTGCAGGCCGCGGCGAGCCCGAACCGGCCGTCGTCGAGGGCGGACAGCGCTACCTTCAGGCCGGCGCCCTCCGGGCCGAGCAGCGCGTCCGGGCCCACGGCGACGTCGTCCAGGGTCACCGCCGCGGTGTCGCACGACCGCAGGCCGAGCTTGCCGTGGATGGGCGTGGCGGTGAATCCCGGCGTGTCCGTCGGGACGAGGAACGCGCTGACCCCGCGCCCACCCGGTCCACCGGTGCGGGCCATGACGAGCGCGACGCCGGCGATGCCGCCGTTCGTGATGAAGATCTTGCTCCCGTTGAGCCGCCAACCGGCGCCGTCTCGGACCGCCGTCGAGGCCAGGGACGCCGGGTCGCTGCCGTGGTCGGGCTCGGTGAGGCAGAAGCACCCCAGCACCGCGCCGGTAGCCATGTCCGGGAGCCAGCGCTGCTTCTGCTCCTCGGTGCCCCACCGGTTGACGCTGCCCGCGACGAGCCCGAGGTGCACCGTGACGATCGAGCGCACGTTGCCGTCGCCCCGGCCGAGCTCCTCGATGAACAGCGCGTAGGACAGCGGGTCGGCGCCACCACCGCCGTACTGGCTCGGGATCGACATCCCGATGAAGCCGGTCGAGCGCAGTCCGTCGAGCGCCTCGTGCGGGAATCGCTCGTTCCGGTCGTTCGCCAACGCGGGCGGTACGACGACGCGGTCGACCCAGTCCCGCACCGCGCTGCGGACCGCTTCCTGCTCCGTGCTGAGCGTCAGATCCATCCCCGTGTCACTCCCCTATCCCGGCCAGGTCGCGCAGCCGGCGCAGCTGCGCCTGACGCTCCGCGGCGAGCTGCTCGCCCATCGACCGCCGACCGGCACCGCGCAGCAGCGCCTTCGTCTCCACGACGGCGTCGCGCAGCGGTGCGAGCAGGGCGGCGACGAGGTCGGCCACCGCCTCGTCGAGGTCCGTCCGAGGCACGACCAGCTCGGCGAGCCCGAGCCGAAGCGCCTCGTCGGCCGCGACGCGCCGCCCCGTCGCGCAGATCTCGAGAGCCCGGGGGTAGCCGACGAGGTCGACGAGCGGCTTGGTGCCGCCCAGGTCGGGGACGATCCCGCGAGAGGTCTCGGCCATCGTCAGCTGCGCGTCGTCAGCGAGGACGCGGAGGTCGCAGGCGAGGGCGAGCTGGAACCCCGCACCGACGGCGTGGCCCTGGACCGCTGCCACGCTCACGATGTCCGGGCGCGACCACCACGTGAAGGCGGCCTGGTAGCTCGCGATGAGGGCGTCCGCGGCGTCGTCCGGCAGACGGGCCAGCTCCGCGAAGCCCACCGCACCCGGCAGGCCCTCCGGGGTGAACATGGCGAGGTCGAGACCGGCGGAGAACGCCGGGCCGTCCCCCCGGAGCACGACGACCCGCACGTCCCCCGGGAGATCTCGGCCGACCCCGGCGAGCGCCAGCCACATCGCGGGTGTCTGGGCGTTGCGTCGCTCGGGCCGCGCCAGCGTCACCGTGGCCGTCGGCCCGGTGACCTCGACGCGCAGGCCGACGTCGGCCAGCCGCACGTTGTCGAGCCAGGTGTCGTCGGTCATCGAGGCATTCTGTCTGTCCGGTGCCGCTCGAGGCACATCGTGCAACGGGCGACGGCCGCACCCCGAGGGGTGCGGCCGTCGTCGTCGGCGGGTGCTAGCGCTTGGCCGCAGCCTTGCGGGCAGTGGCCTTCTTCGCCGGCGCGCGCTTCGCGGCCGGCTTGCGCGCGGTGGTCTTCTTCGCCGCGGTCGTCTTCTTGGCCGCGGGCTTGCGCGCGGTCGTCTTCTTCGACGCCGTGGTCTTCTTCGCCGCGGTGGTCTTCTTCGCCGCCGGCTTCCTGGCCGCCGTCGTCTTCTTGGCGGCCGGCTTCTTGGCCGCCGTCTTCTTCGCGGCGGACTTCTTCGCCGCGGGCTTTGCTGCGGGCACCCCGCACCTCCTCGACCGGTGGAGACGGTGAGTGTTGTCTCCCTGAGAGGAATGATGGAGTGCACACGCGCGAACGCACACTCAACACGCCGAAGTGCCTGCGACGGAAAATCATCGCGCTGCACCGCGTTTGCACCGTAGCAACAGCGGCCGTCTGCCTAGAATCCGCAGGGCCGCAAGGTTTTCTAAGCCTTGCCCTTGCCCCGAGTGGCACCACCACGTCCACGCAACGACGTACCCGACTCGCTGAGAATTCGATGCACGAAGCCATACGAACGTCCGTGTGCTTCCGCGAGGCGACGAATGCTCTGACCGCTGTCGTACTTCTTGCGCAGGTCGGCGGCGAGCTTGTCACGCGCGGTGCCGGTGATCCGGCTGCCCTTCTTCAGGTCGTCAGCCACTGTGAGTTCCTCCACTCGTTCCCCGTGCCGACGATCATGCCGCAACACGCCGCATCGGCCAACGCGCTACGGCCGCCGCTGGTAGGTGACCGCGTCGTAGGCCGCCACGAAGCCGAGGCCGTGCCAGAAGCGCTCGACCAGCCCGCCCGCCTCGGTCGCCAGCCACACCAGGCGAGCGCCGCGGGCGAGGCAGTCGGCTGCAGCGGCGCTGGCGACCGCTCGACCCAGGCCGTGACCTCGCGCCTCGGGGCGCACCCCGACCTCGGCGATGTAGCCCAGCTCGTTCTCGACGAACGCGAGCGCGACACCGGCGAGCTCGCCGTCGCGTTCGGCGCCGACGGCGACGACGCGCGGGTCGTCGAGGCGTTGCCCGATGAGGTCCGGCAGCGCCGCCTCGACGTGCTCGCTGTAGCCGAACGCGTCGGCCAGGACGTCGGCGATGGCGAGCTCGCCGGCAGGGCCCACCGGTACGGCGAGCCGGCCCGGCTCGCCCTCGGCGAGCCGATCCGGCGCTCCGAGCACCATGACCGCCAGCTCCTCCGCGGCCTCGTAGTCGAGCTCCTCGGCCAGTGCGCCCAGCTCGGGCAGACAGGACGGCGAGTCCCGACGCGGAAGATCGAGCCGTAGCGGATGGCGGCGTACGCCCGCTGCTGGCTCTCCAGACGGCCCGCCAGGTGCGGCAGGCGGTCCTCCCCCAGGTCGACTGAGAGCACCTGCCCACCATAAACCGCTAGGCGAGCGCCACGAGGTCGGCCAGGTCGTCGCTCCAGGTGTCCTCGACGCCGTCGGGCAGCAGGATCACGCGCTCGGGTGACAGCGCCTCGACCGCACCCTCGTCATGGGTGACCAGGACCACCGCGCCGCGGTACGTCGACAGCGCGCGGAGGATCTCACCGCGGCTCGCCGGGTCGAGGTTGTTCGTCGGCTCGTCGAGCAGGAGCACGTTCGCCGCCGACATGACGAGCGCCGCGAGCGCGAGGCGCGTCTTCTCGCCGCCGGAGAGGGTGCCCGCCGGCTGATGCACCGTGTCCCCCGAGAACAGGAACGCGCCGAGCACCTTGCGCAGCTCGCTGTCCGTCGCCTCGGGCGGGGCGGCCGAGCGGAGGTTGTCGAGGACCGACCGCTCGACGTCGAGCGTCTCGTGCTCCTGCGCGTAGTACCCGAGCCGGAGCCCGTGGCCCGGGAGGACCTCGCCGGTGTCGGGGACCTCGACGCCGGCGAGCAGCCTGAGCAGTGTCGTCTTGCCGGCGCCGTTCAGGCCGAGGATGACCACCCGCGACCCCCGGTCGATCGCCAGGTCGACGTCGGTGAACACCTCGAGCGAGCCGTAGGACTTCGACAGCCCCGTCGCGGTGAGCGGAGTGCGGCCGCAGGGCGCGGGGTCCGGGAACCGGAGCTTCGCCACCCGGTCGGCCTGCCGTGTGTCGGCGAGCGAGCTGAGCAGGCGCTGCGCGCGGTGGTCCATGTTCTGCGCAGCCTTGGCCTTGGTGGCCGTGGCCCGCATCGAGTCGGCCTGCGCCTTGAGCACCGCCGCCTGCCGCTCGGCGTTCGTGCGCTCGCGCTTGCGTCGGCGCTCGTCCGTCTCGCGCTGCTGCAAGTAGGCGCGCCAGCCGACGTTGTACGCGTCGAGCTCCGCTCGGGTGGCGTCGAGGTGCAGCACCTTGTTCACCACGTGCTCGAGCAGCTCGACGTCGTGGCTGACCACGACGAGCCCGCCGCGGTGGGTGCGCAGGAAGTCGCGGAGCCAGGTGATCGAGTCGGCGTCGAGGTGGTTCGTCGGCTCGTCGAGGAGCAGGGTCTCGGCGCCGGAGAACAGGATCCGGGCCAGCTCCACCCGGCGACGCTGGCCGCCGGAGAGGGTGCCGAGCGGCTGGCCGAGCACCCGGTCCGGGAGGCCGAGCGAGCTCGCGATGGACGCGGCCTCGCTCTCTGCCGCCCAGCCGCCGAGCACGTGGAACCGGTCCTCGAGCCGGCCGTACCGACGTACCGCGGCATCTCTGGTGATGGTGTCCGGATCGGCCATGCCGGTCTCCGCGCTGCGCAGGCCGCGCAGGAGCTCGTCCAGCCCGCGCGCGGAGAGGATCCGGTCGCGGGCGAGCTGGGCCAGGTCCCCCGTTCGCGGGTCCTGCGGTAAATACCCGACCTGCCCGGTCCGGGTGACGGTCCCGGCGGCGGGGATTCCCTCACCGGCGAGCACCCGGAGCAGCGTGGTCTTCCCCGCGCCGTTGCGCCCGACCAGCCCCACCCGGTCGCCCGGTGCGATGCGCAGCCCCGCGCGCTCGATGAGCACCCGTGCCCCTGCCCGCAGCTCCAGATCAGCAGCGGTCAGCACGGGATGCTCTCGTCTCTCTCGCAGGGATCTCGCGAACATTGCGGCGTACGACGCGCCCGCACGCTGCGGCCGCCGCAACTTTCTGGCGGGCGGGCGGGTGGTTGCTCCGCGGTCCGGCGTTTGGAGCGAAGCGATCAGACGTCGGACCGCTTGCGACTAAACGTTGAACCCCAATGCTCGCATCTGCTCGCGGCCGTCGTCGGTGATCTTGTCCGGGCCCCACGGCGGCATCCAGACCCAGTTGATGCGGACCTCGTCGACCAGGTCCTTGAGCACCGACCGGCTCTGGTCCTCGATCACGTCGGTGAGCGGGCAGGCGGCGGACGTCAACGTCATGTCGAGGACGGCGGTGTTGTCCTCGTCGACCGTCACGCCGTAGACCAGGCCGAGGTCGACGATGTTGATCCCGATCTCCGGGTCGACGACGTCGCGCATCGCCTCCGTGACGTCGGCCACGGATGCCTTCTCGCTCATGCTGTCTCCTCGGTGAGAGGGCTCTCGGCGGCGATGAGAGCCTGCGTCGTCGCGTCCTTCCATGCCATCCAGCCCAGCAGCGCGCACTTCACCCGGGCCGGGTAGCGCGCGACACCGGCGAACGCCACTGCGTCCTCCAGGACGTCCTCGTCCGGCTCGACCTTGCCCTGGCCTTGCATCAGCGCGAGGAACTCGTCGCCGGTCGCGATCGCCTCGGCGACGGGGCGGCCGACGACGAGGTCGGTCATGACCGAGGTCGAGGCCTGGCTGATCGAGCAGCCGGTCCCGTCGTGCGTCACGCTCGCGACCACGTCCCCGTCGAGCCGGACCCGCAACGTCACCTCGTCCCCGCAGGTCGGGTTCACGTGGTGGACCTCGGCGTCGTACGGCTCCGTGAGACCCCGGCCGTGCGGCGAGCGGTAGTGGTCGAGGATGATCTCCTGGTACATCGACTCGAGCTGCACGGCGCGTCCTCAGGCCACTCGGAAGAAGCGGCGGACGTGATGGAGCCCGTCGACCAACGCGTCGACCTCGGCCTGCGTCGTGTACAGGTAGAACGACGCCCGGGTCGTCGCGGGCACGCCGAGCCGCTTGCACAGCGGGGCGGCGCAGTGCTGCCCGACGCGGACGGCGATCGCCAGCTCGTCGAGCACCTGGCCGACGTCGTGCGGGTGCAGCTCGTCGATCGTGAAGCTGAGCGCGCCGCCCCGCGCGACGGCGGTGCGCGGCCCGACGATGCGCAGCCCGGGCACCTCGGCGAGCGCGTCGAGCGCGTAGGAGGTCAGCTCCTTCTCGTGCGCCTTGATCGCGCCGAGCCCCACCTCCCGGACGTAGTCGACGGCCGCGTGCAGCCCGACCGCCTCGGCGATCATCGGCGTGCCGGCCTCGAACTTGTGCGGCGGGGGGGCGTACGTCGACCCGGCCATCGTCACCGTCTCGATCATCTCGCCGCCCCCGAGGAACGGCGGCAGCTCCTCGAGCAGCTCACGGCGGCCCCAGAGCACGCCGATGCCGGTGGGCCCGCAGATCTTGTGGCCGGTGAACCCGAGCAGGTCGACGCCGAGCTCCTGGACGTCGACCACCGAGTGCGGCACCGCCTGCGCGGCGTCGACACAGATGAGCGCACCCACCTCGCGGGCCCGTCGGACGATCTGGGACGTCGGGTTGACCGTGCCCAGCAGGTTGCTCTGGAGGGTGAACGACACGAGCCTGGTCCGCTCGTTGAGGGCGACGTCGAGGTCGCCGAGGTCGAGCCGCCCCTCGTCCGTGATGCCGAGCCACCGCAGGGTGGCGCCGGAACGCTCCGCGAGCAGCTGCCAGGGGACGATGTTGGAGTGGTGCTCCATCTCGGTGAGGAGGATCTCGTCCCCCGGTCCGACGTGGAGCCGCGAGCCCTTCGGTGCGTCGCCGATGGACCGAGCCACCAGGTTGAACGCCTCGGTGACGTTCTTCGTGAACACGACCTCGTCGCGCGACGGCGCGTTGAGCAGTGCGGCGACCGCGTCGCGCGCCGCCTCGAACATCGCCGTCGCCTCCTCGGCGAGGGTGTAGATGCCTCGGTGCACGTTGGCGTGGTGCCGCTCGTAGTACGCCGTCATCGCGTCGAGGACGACCTGCGGACGCTGCGCCGACGACGCGCTGTCGAGGTAGACGA
>DATLNF010000134.1:0-9619 GCA_035536955.1 Mycobacteriales bacterium
TCATCGTCATCCCGAACGACCGCCTGCTGCAGATCAGCGACAAGCAGGTGAGCGTCCTGGACGCGTTCCGGGCGGCGGACCAGGTCCTGCTCTCCGGCGTCCAGGGCATCACCGACCTCATCACGACGCCTGGCCTCATCATCCTCGACTTCGCCGACGTGAAGTCGCTCATGTCCGGTGCCGGCTCCGCGCTGATGGGCATCGGCCGCGCGCGCGGCGACGACCGCGCCGCGATCGCGGCGGAGGAGTCGATCTCCTCGCCGCTGCTCGAGGCGTCGATCGAGGGGGCCCGCGGCGTGCTGCTGAACATCTCCGGCGGCAGCGACCTCGGCCTGTTCGAGATCCACGAGGCGGCGGACCTGATCGCCCGCGCCGCCCACCCCGAGGCCAACATCATCTTCGGCGCGGTGATCGACGACGCCCTCGGCGACGAGGTCCGCGTCACGGTGATCGCCGCCGGGTTCGACGGCGGCGAGCCGCTCAGGCGACGTCCGGAGCCGGTTGCGGTGCGGCGTCCCGCGGTGACGCTGGCGGAGCCCGAGGACGACGAGGACTACGACGACGAGGTCGACGAGGACGAGGACGTGCCGGCGCCCGCGGCTCGACCCGCCGCGGTCCCCGCTTTCGCCGGCCGCTCCCGGTCCGAGCCCGAGCCCGTCCGCGTCACCCCGCGCGCCGAGCCGCGTCGCACCGTGGTCTTCGAGAACGACGACGACGACCTCGACGTCCCGGACTTCCTCAAGTAGGTGCCGGCGCCCGCCGCCCTGGTCGTCCCGCTGCGTCCGGGTGTCCGCGCCGCGTTCACCACGCGCGCCGGCGGCCGCAGCGACGGTCCGTACCGCTCGCTGAACCTGGGCATGCACGTCGGCGACGTCCCGGAGCGGGTCGTCGCGAACCGCGCGGCTGCTGCTGCGTCCCTGGGCCTGGTGGCCGAGCACGTGGCGTGGGCGGAGCAGGTGCACGGCGCACGGGTCGCCGTCGTCGACACCGCGGTACCCGGCGCTCGCCGGGACGCCGTGGCCGGCTGCGACGCGATGGTGTCCGCTTCTGCCGGCGCAGCGCTGGCAGTGCTCACCGCCGACTGCGTCCCGCTGCTGCTGGCTGCCCCGGGCGGTCTCGTCGGGGCGGTCCACGCCGGCCGTCGCGGGCTCGCGGCTGGAGTCGTCGAGACCGCCGTGGCCGCGATGGCCGGAGCTGCCTCGCGGACCGACGACATCGCGGCGGTGACCGGCCCGGCGATCGGCCCGTGCTGCTACGAGGTCGGTGTCGCCGTGCATGACGAGGTGACGAGCCGGATCCCCGCCGCGGCGGCGCGATCACGGGGCGGCCGGCCCGCCCTGGACCTGGTCGCCGGCGTGCGCGCCGTTCTCGCCGGGCTGGGCGTCGCCGACGTCCGCTCCGTCGGGGGCTGCACCGCGTGCGCGCCGGACTCGTGGTTCTCCTACCGGCGCGACGGCGTGACCGGACGGATGGGCGCCTACGTCTGGGCCGACGCGGGGGAGGTCACGTGACCGCCGATCGCGTCGAGGAGCTGGCGAGCGGATTGGCCGACGTCGAGCAGCGCATCGCGCGGGCCTGCGCCGCCGCGGGCCGGGAGCGGGGGGACGTGACCATGGTGGCGGTCAGCAAGACCTGGCCCGCGTCCGACGTGCTCGCGCTCGCCTCGCTGGGGGTCGTCGACTTTGGCGAGAGCTACGACCAGGAGGCGGCGGCGAAGGCGCAGACGCTCCGCGCTGCCGCGGTTCCGGTCCGCTGGCACTTCGTGGGCCGGGTGCAGCGCAACAAGTGCCGGTCGCTCGCGCGGTACGCCCACGTCGTCCACTCGCTCGACCGCGGCCCGGTCGTCGAGGCGCTCGGCCGAGCCGCCGAGCGGGACGGTCGCCGGGTCGACGCGCTCGTCCAGGTGTCGTTCGACGGCGACGGCGATCCCGACGGCGCGCGCGGCGGCTGCCGTCCGGAGGATGCGTCCGCGCTCGCCGACGTCGTCGCGGGGACGCCGGGTCTTCGGCTGCGCGGGGTCATGACCGTGCCGCCCGTCGGCGGCGACCCGCGATCGGTGTTCGACCGGCTGGCGACCCTGTCGGCCGCGCTGCGCAGCGCGCACCCGGAGGCGACCGAGGTCTCGGCGGGCATGACCGCCGACCTGGAGCCGGCGATCGCCGCGGGCGCGACACTTGTACGAATCGGCACCGCGTTGTTCGGTCCGCGCGCCCCGCGCGGCTAGACTCGCCCCGGCCCCCCGTGGGTCCGGACTGAGGAAGGAGCGCCATGGCCCGCGTGTTTCGCAAGACCATGGTCTACCTCGGCCTCATGGAGCCGGGCGACCACGACGGGTACGACGACGACTACGCGGACCCCTACGACGAGCCGGAGCCGGTCGCGGTGCGCCGGCTGGGCGCGGACGACGCGCACGGGGTTCGGCGGGGGTACGCCGATGACGTCCGCGGCGGGTCGCACGGCTCCCTCGCGCTGCGGCCCGACGCGCGCGTGCGGATCGACGACGACTCCTTCGCCCGGGTGAGCGAGCCGGTCACCCCGGCGTACCGGATCTCGACGTTCCAGCCGGTCGCCTACAACGACATCCAGAAGATCGGCGAGCGGTACCGCGAGGGCTTCCCGGTGATCATGAATCTCACCGAGATGGACGACAAGAGCGCGATGCGGCTCATCGACTTCGCATCGGGCCTCATCTTCGGACTCCACGGGAGCATCGAGAAGGTCACCAACAAGGTCTTCCTGCTCTCGCCGAGCAACGTCGAGGTGTCCGCGGAGGACAAGGCTCGCATCCGCGAGGGCGGGTTCTTCAACCAGTCCTAGGGGACGTCTTTCCGTTGTCAGTCGTCGCGACCGTCGTCGTCTACGCGCTCTACGTCTTCCTGGCGCTGCTGTTCTTCCGCCTGGTCATGGAGTACGTGTTCATGTTCCGGCGCTCCTACCGAGCGTCCGGTGTCGTCGCGCTGCTCCTCGAGGCGGCCTACACCGTCACGGACCCGCCGCTCAAGGCGCTCCGTCGCGTGCTGCCGCCGCTGCGCTTCGGCGGCATCTCGATCGACCTCGGGTTCATCCTGCTGTTCATCGTCACGCGGATCCTGATCGGGGTCTTCAGCGGTTACCGGTGACCGGACCCGCTCGGTAGGCTCACCGCATGCCACTGAGCCCGCAGGACGTGCAGCAGAAGGAGTTCAAGCAGCAGTTCCGCGGCTACAACGAGGTCGAGGTCGACGCGTTCCTCGACGAGGTCGAGCTCGAGCTGGGTCGGCTGATCGCGGAGAACGACGACCTCCGGCAGCGCCTTGCCGCGATGGCGAGCGCTCAGGCGGCCGGGGCGCCCGGCGGCGAGGCCGACGCCATGCTGCGGCGGACGCTGCTGCTCGCGCAGCGAACTGCGGACGAGACCGTCGCGACCGCGCGCGAGGAGGCCGAGCGGCTGCTCGCCGAGGCGCGGCAGCAGGCCGAGCAGACCATCGCCGCCGCCCAGGCGCGCGCCGGTGCGGCCCTGGGTGACCTCGACCGGCGGCGCCAGCAGCTCGAGCAGCACATCGAGGGGCTGCGGGCGTTCGAGAGCGAGTACCGCGCGCGGCTGCGGGCTTACCTCGAGGCGCAGATGCGCGAGCTCGAGGGGCGCGCGGACGTGACGGCGCAGCTCTTGGGGGGATCGGTCCGCGCCGACGTCGCTCCGATGCCTCCGGCGCCCCAGCCGGTCGCTCAGCCGGTTGCTCAGCCGGTCGCTCAGCCCCCCCGGCCGACGGCGCCGATCGCGGTGACCGGACCGCCGGAGCCCCCCGAGCCGCCGACCTTCGCGCCGATCGTGGCCCCGTCGGTCGAGCTCCCGCGCGGGGTGGACGGGTGAGCCGCTGACCCTTGCGCGTGGCGACCGGTTCGAAGCTGGTCCGATCGTCTGTAGGATGCCCGCGTTCTGCTCGCAACCCTCAGCCCGTGACAAAGGTGGCTACGTTGATCGTCGTCAGTGGCGCGCTCGTCGTGCTGTCCATCATCCTGCTGGTGACCGGTCTGGTCGCTCGCGACGACCTCACCCTGATCTACTTCTCGATCGGGTCCAGCGTGCTCGCCGGGATCTTCCTGGTGCTCGGGGCGCTCCAGCGCCGCGAGGAGAAGCCCGCGGGGTCTGCCGCCGCGCCCGCCGCCACGACCTCGGCGTTCGACCGTGTCAGCACGGTCAGCGTGACCCGGCCGGTCGACAGCTCGTCCGCCGCGTCTGCCGCCGACTCCGGTCGAGGCGTGTCGGTGGTGCCGGGCCGGCCGCGGTTCCACACCAGCGACTGCCGGTTCCTGGCCGGCCGCCCGGACGTGGAGACCGTCGACGTCGACGCGGCGAAGCAGCAGGGGTACACCGAGTGCGGCGTGTGCAAGCCGCTCGAGTCGCTGCCGACGGCTACGTCGGTGGCCGACCGGGCGCCGGCGCTGATGTCTGACGACGACGTCGCCGTCGAGGCTGAGGAGGCCCTCGAGGCGGACGAGGGTCGTGAGCGCGCGCCGGCTCGCGCAACCTCCGGTGTCAGCCGGACGGCTGGCTCCACCACTCGCGCGGGCGCCCGGACCACGGCCGGCGCGCGGACCGCGGCCAGGGCGACGAAGGCACCCGCGAAGGCCGCGTCGGCTGGTCGCGCCGCGGCGAAGGCCCCGGCGAAGTCCGCTGCCAAGGCTCCGGCGCGCGCGGCCGCGAAGCCCGCTGCCAAGGCTCCGGCGCGCGCGGCCGCCAAGCCCGCCGCTAGGCCTGCCGCCAAGCCGGCGGCGAAGGCGCCGGCCAAGACCGCCCGCGCCGCGGCCAAGGCCGTTCCCGCCGGGTCGGTCGTCGTGATCCCGGATCGCGACAAGTTCCACACCGAGTCGTGCCGGTTCGTCCGCGACGTCCCCGGGACGCTCACGGTGGTGAAGGCCACCGCGCGCCGGCAGGGCTACGCGCCGTGCGGGGTCTGCAAGCCGTAGCGCTCCCGCAGCGACACCACGAAGGCCCCGACGCCGGTTGCGTCGGGGCCTTCGTGATGCCCGCCGCGCGGAGCCGCGGCGCGGGAGAGCTGGGCTAGCGCCCGGAGCGGAACGGGTCGCGCTGCGGCGGCATGGCCATCTCGAGCCGGGTGCCTTCCGCGGTGAGGCCGGCCAGGCCCAGGACGGCGGTGAGCACCGACTCGGTGCTCACCCCAGCGGCGAGACCCTCCGCCGTGACCATCGTCCGGTAGACGGTCGCGTAGTGGCGCACCGGCGTGTCGTAGATCCAGTCGACCGAGCCGAGGTGGACAGCGGAGCCGTGGCTGCCGCTGGGGCCGTCGAACGGCCCGCTCCAGACCTGGATGCCGGCCGGGCCGGCGGAGAACTGGCCCCCGTTGCCGACGTCGGCCTCGCGCGCGGCCTCGAGCAGGCTGCGGGTCTCGCGCTCGGCCAGCACGAGCGCCGGCCGCACATTGCTGGCGAGCGCGGGCTTCGCGACGGCGTACGCCGAGAGCCGCAGCCCGGGTGTCTGCGACTGGGCCGACTGGGGGAACGAGGTGCCCGTCATGGCCGTCCTCCGGGGGATGTGTTCGCCCGCGCCGCGCGGTGCCCTCTTCTTGTCGGCATCCGAGGGGGTGGACCTTGACTCGGCCAGACGGGTGATTGCCCGTTGCGGTGATTGCTCGGGTCAGGCGCCGGCCGCGCGGAGCCACCAGGTCAGCCCGAGCTCCTCGTCCCGGTGCGGCGCCAGGTCCGCAGCCGGCTCGGCTTCGACGAACGTGACTGCCAGCACCTCCTCGGCGACCCGCGAGCCGTGCTCGCGCAGAGCGTCGGCGAGCTCGCCCTCCGCGCGCCACCACAGCTCGATCCGGTCGGCCACGTCCAGCCCGATGGACTTGCGCGACTCCTGCACCGCACGGACGACGTCCCGGGCCAGCCCGGCGCGACGCAAGGGGGGTGTGATCGTGAGATCCAGGGCGACCGTCGCGCCCGCGTCCGAGGCGACTGCCCAGCCTGATCGCGGCGCCTCGGTGACCAGCACCTCGGCCGGGCTCAGCGTCGTGGGCGTGCCGTCGACGTCGACCGTCGCCGCTCCGGACGCCGCCAGGTCGCGGGCGACCTGCGCGGGATCGGCGGCGGCGATCGCCTTCGCGACGGACTGCGTGGCCCCACCGAACCGGGCGCCGAGCGCTCGGAAGCTCGGCTTGACCACGTAGTCGACGAGGTCCCCGGCGGCGCCGAGGTCGTCGAGCTCCGCGACGTTGAGCTCCTCGGCGACCTGCGCGCGCAGCTCGGCGGGCAGCGTCGCCCAGCCCGACGCGGCCACGAGGGCGCGACCGAGCGGCTGCCTCGTCTTCACGCCGCTCTCCGCGCGGGTCGCCCGGCCGAGCTCGACCAGCCGCCGCACGAGCGCCATCTGCTCGCCGAGCGTCTCGTCGACGAGCGCGCCGTCGACCGCCGGCCACGGGGTGAGGTGCACCGAGTCCGCCTGCGGGGCGCCGAGCGCCGACCACACCTCCTCGGTGATGAACGGCACGAACGGCGCGAGCAGCTTGGTCAGGACCACCAGGGTCTCGTACAGCGTGGCGAAGGCATGGCGTCCGTCCTCCGTGCGCGACCCCTGCCAGAACCGGCGCCGGCAGCGCCGCACGTACCAGTTGGAGAGGTCGTCGACGAACTCGGCGAGCCGCCGCCCGGCGCGGGTCGAGTCGAATGCCTCCAGTGCGGAGTCGACCTCCACGACGGTGCGGTGCAGCTCGCTGATGAGCCACCGGTCGATGAGCGGTCGCTCCGTCCCGGGCGCGCCGCCCGCGTCGGGGGTCCAGCCGTCGACCGAGGCGTAGAGCGTGAAGAAGCTGACGGTGTTCCAGTAGGTGAGGAGCACCTTGCGGACCACCTCGTCGATCGCGCCGGCGTGCACGCGGCGGTTCGACCACGGGTTGCCGACGCAGAGCAGGAGCCACCGGATCGGGTCCGCGCCGTGCGTGGCGAAGAGCTCGAACGGGTCGAGGATGTTGCCGAGGTGCTTGCTCATCTTGCGACCGTCGGCGTCGACGATGTGGCCGAGGCACAGGACGGTGCGGTACGACGACTGGTCGAACACCAGGGTCCCGATGGCCATGAGCGTGTAGAACCACCCGCGCGTCTGGTCGATCGCCTCGGCGATGAAGTGGGCCGGGTACTCCCGCTGCTGGGACTCGAGGTTCCGGTGGGGCGCACCCCACTGCGCGAACGGCATCGAGCCGGCGTCGTACCAGCAGTCGATCACCTCCGGCACGCGGGTCGCCGCCGCGCCGCACCGGGGGCAGTCGAACGTCACGTCGTCGACGAACGGCCGGTGCGGATCCAGGTCGGCGAGGTCGCGACCGGCGTACGACGACAGCTCGGCCAGCGAGCCGACGCAGGTGAGGTGGGCGCTCTCGCTCGCGCAGCGCCAGATCGGGAGCGGCGTCCCCCAGTAGCGGTTTCGCGACAGCGACCAGTCGATGTTGTTCGCGAGCCAGTCGCCGTAGCGGCCGTCCCGGATCGTCGCGGGATGCCAGTCGGTCTGCGCGTTCTCGGCGAGCAAGCGGTCCTTCACCGCGGTCGTGCGGATGTACCACGACGGCATCGCGTAGTTGATCAGCGGGGTGTCGCAGCGCCAGCAGTGCGCGTAGCTGTGCTCGTAGGACTCGGCCCGCCAGAGCAGCCCACGCTCGCGCAGGTCCTCGACGAGGAGCTGGTCGGCGTCCTTGAAGAAGCGGCCGCCGACGAGCGGGACCTCGTCGTGGAACTCGCCCTTCGGGGTGATCGGGTTCACGACCGGCAGCCCGTAGGCGCGCCCCACCGCCAGGTCCTCGGGCCCGAACGCCGGCGCCGTGTGCACCAGCCCGGTGCCGTCCTCGGTCGTGACGTAGTCCGCGAGCGCGACGTAGTTGGCCTCGCCCGGCATCTCGACCAGCTCGAACGGGCGCTGGTACGTCGTGCGCTCCAGGTCGCGGCCGGTGATCCGGTCCAGCACCTCCGCGCCCTCGCCGATCGCGCGCTCCACCAGCGCCTCGGCGACCACCAGCACCTCGCCGCCGGCGGCGCGGGCCACGACGTACGTCACGTCGGGGTGCACCGCGACGGCGACGTTGGCGACGAGGGTCCACGGGGTCGTCGTCCACACGAGCAGGTCCGCGCCGAGGCCGGCGAGCGGCCCGCCGGTCACCGGCAGCCGCACGTAGACGGAGGGGTCGGTGACGACGGCGTACCCCTGTGCCACCTCGTGGTCGGACAGGGCGGTGCCGCAGCGCGGGCAGTACGGCGCGACCCGGTGGTCCTCGACCAGCAGGCCCTTGTCGAAGATGACCTTGAGGGACCACCAGACGCTCTCGATGTAGTCGGGGTCCATGGTTCGGTACGCCCCGACCTGGTCGACCCAGTAGCCCATCCGCCGGCTGAGCTCCTCGTGCTCGGCGACGTGTCGCAGCACCGACTCCCGGCAGCGGGCGTTGAACGCCTCGATGCCGTACGCCTCGATGTCGCCCTTGCCGGAGAAGCCGAGCTCCTTCTCGACGGCGAGCTCGACCGGCAGCCCGTGGCAGTCCCAGCCGCCGCGGCGCGGGACGTGGTGACCCTTCATGGTCTTGAACCGCGGGAACAGGTCCTTGAAGGCGCGGGGCTCGACGTGGTGCGCGCCCGGCTTGCCGTTGGCGGTCGGTGGGCCGTCGTAGAAGACCCAGACCGGCCCGTCCTTCGTCTGCGCCAGCGACCGGCCGAAGACGTCGGTCTCCGCCCAGCGCTCGAGGATCCGCTCCTCCATCGCGGGCAGGTCGAGCTGGGCGGGGACGGGGGTGAAGCCGGGGTGGCTCATCGCCTCAGGCGCCTTCCGGGTCGGCGTACAGGTCGGCCCGGAGGGACCGGGTCGACGTGCACCCGGCGGTACCACCCTCCTTGCCCCGGGCGGACCCGGGACCACTCCGTCGCGCCCCACGAGACGCGTTCCGCGATGTCGGGCGGACCCGGCGGGTTCTACTGAGCCGGCGCCGTCAGGCGCCGGCCGTTCTTCCCGCTGCTCAGGGGTGATGGGCCCGTATGCGGACCGTCCCCGTCACTGCGAGAGGAAGCGTAACAACGCGCCAACCGCGTGTCGCGCGAGCAGTGGCCGGCCGGCTCAGCGACGCCGCATCGTGCTCCTCGTCCGGAGGGCTCGTGCGGCGAGCCGCGTTGATCACCCTCACCCCGGGGCTTATCCTCCATCATCTTGCGCCCGCAAGTTGTGGATAACCCTGTGGACAACCTCGCCACAGACTTAGGGGTTGAGGAGTCATGGCGGCAGACCGGAGCACCGGGAAGGGCGGCCTGCGCACGCTGGCCAGCCGGCTGACCCGCGGCCGCGGCGGGGCCGAGCGGGGCAACACCACAGGCCGCGGGCTGGCCGCGCCGGCGGTCGCCCAAGCGGTCAGCGCCCAGCCGGCTCGCCCGGCGAAGTCCGTCGCGACGGCGCCCCGACCCGTTTCCGGCGCCCGTCCGGCGAAGCCACCTGCTCCGACCAGAGCGGCGGCGAAGTTCGCCGCGAAGACCGGCAGTACCCCCGCGGCGAAGAAGGCCGCGCCGGCGAAGCCGGTCGTGAAGAAGGCGGCGCCGGCGAAGCCGGTCGTGAAGAAGGCGGCGCCGGCGAAGCCGGTCGTGAAGAAGGCGGCGCCGG
>DATLNF010000135.1:0-5682 GCA_035536955.1 Mycobacteriales bacterium
CGGGGTGCACCGGCATGGACGCGCCGAGCAGGGTCACGGCGGTCCGGGTCAGCTCCCACGGGTCGACCGGATGCATGAGCACCGCGTCGGCCTGGGACCACTTGGCGAGCCACCGGTCGTCCCGCCGCGCGATCAGCGCGACCGCGGGGGGACAGTCGATGTCAGAGTTCTTCAGCTCGCGGCACAGCCCCAGCCCGCCGGTGGGCCACGCCTCCGCGTCGACCACGAGGAGATCGGCGAGACCCTCCTCGACGGCCCGGATGACCTGGCCTGCCTGGTCGGCCATCAGGTAGGTGATGTCGTCGACCCCGGGCGCCGGCGACCTGCCCAGCGCCGCGCGCACCTGGTCGCGAACCCGCGGCAGGTGGCTGTAGACGAGCACGGTGGTCACGCCGCGCAGGCTACCGCGCCGGCTCGGCGATCCCCGACTTGCCGGTGCCCGCGGCCGACTGCAATACTGAGAACCGTTCTCACTTGTTTCGGAGAGGTGTCGATGAGCGCTCCGCCCGAGCTGCGGCTGACCCCGCAGCGCCGCGCGGTGCTCGACGTCCTGCAGGCGTCGGCCGACCACCCCACCGCACAGGACGTCTTCTCCCGCGTCAGCCGCGCGATGCCGGGGATCGGGTTCGCGACCGTGTACCGCGCGCTCGGCCGGCTCGTCGAGACCGGGCAGGCGCGTGAGCTCTCGCTCGGCGACAGCGCCGCGCGGTACGACGCGAACGTCATCGACCACGACCATCTCGTCTGCGACGAGTGCGGTCGCGCAGTCGACCTCGACCCCGCGCTCACCGCGCGGGTCCTCGACCAGGTCGCCGCCGCCTCCGGATTCGCCGTCAGCGGATACGACCTGCAGTTCCGCGGGCAGTGCCCGCAGTGCCGACGCACCCCAGCCGGGCCCGCGCCCAGATGACCCGCCCACCCACCATCAGTCCCACCCAGGTAGAGGAGCCCGCCGTGCCGTCGCTGTCCGGTAGCAAGACCCACGACAACCTCAAGGAGGCGTTCGCCGGCGAGAGCCAGGCCAACCGCCGCTACCTCTACTTCGCCCGGCGGGCCGACATCGAGGGCTACCCGGACATCGCCGGGCTCTTCCGCGACACCGCGGAGGGCGAGACCGGACACGCATTCGGTCACTTCGACTTCCTCGCCGAGGTCGGCGACCCGGCGACCGGCTGCGCCGTCGGCTCGACCGCGGACAACCTGCACTCCGCCGTCGAGGGCGAGACCTACGAGTTCACCGAGATGTACCCGGGCTTCGCGCGCACGGCTCGCGAGGAGGGCTTCGAGGAGATCGCCGAGTGGATGGAGACCCTGGCGCGCGCCGAGAAGTCGCACGCCGGCCGGTTCGCGAAGGGGCTGGAGTCGGTCAAGGCCGCGCAGGCCTGAGGGTGCTCACCCACGACGACCTCGTCCTGGACCCGGCGCTGTACGCGGAGGAGCGGCCGCAGCGCCGGGCGAGGGCGATCGCCCACAAGAGGACGCGCCGCGTCCCGGTGGGCGACCTGGTCACGCTGCTGTTCGAGGATCGCGAGACCTTGCTCTTCCAGACCCAGGAGATGGTCTACGCCGAGCGGATCACCGACCCCGCGGCGGTGCAGGCCGAGCTCGACACCTACAACCCGCTGTTGCCGTCGTCACACGAGCTGTCCGCGACGCTGTTCATCGAGATCCCAGACATGGCGACGCTCAAGGCGGAGCTGCCGCGCCTCGTCGGGATCGAGAACTCGGTGTCGCTGCAGATCGGCGGCGAGGTCGTGCGCGCGCTCGGCGAGGAGGGCCGGTCGAGAGCCGACTACACCTCGACCGTGCACTACCTGCGGTTCCCGCTCACCGACGACCAGCGCGACGCGTTCCGCGATCCCGAAGTTCCGGTCGAGCTGTCGGTCGACCACGAGAGCTACAGCGAGGCCACGCCGATCAGCGGCGACGTGCGGCGGAGCCTGATTCGCGACCTCGCGCTCGACTAGCCGCGGGCGCGGGCGCAGCTCCCTCGCCGGCGCCGACGGCGGCGAGCGCCTCGCGCAGCATCGCCCGCCGTACCGTGTGCCGGCCTTCGACGGTCGTCCGCGCGGTCACCGACAGCACCGGCTGTGGCGGCCCGTCGGGACGGGGCAGTGCGTCGGTCATGCCCAGCACCTGCGGGTCGGCGAGCAGCAGCCCGTCGACGTCCCCGCGCTCGACGAGCTCGGCCATGGCCCTGGTCACCCGCCGGGTCGCGTCGACGACCGTGAGGTCCCGCGGGACCGGCACCTGGATCGTCGCGACCGAGTAGCCGCGGGAGAAGTTCGACACGACCAGCAGGTCGCCGTTGCGGATGTGGTGCAGGACGCCGTCGTCGCCGCGGATGCGGGTCAGCCGAAGTGACACCGTCTCCACGATGCCCGTCACCCCGCCCGCGGTGACGTAGTCGCCGACGCTGTACTGGTCCTCCACGAGCACGAAGAAGCCGCTGATGACGTCACGGACCAGCTGCTGCGCGCCGAAGCCGACAGCGATGCCGACGACCCCCGCCCCGGCGAGCAGGGGCCCGACCTCCACGCCGACCTGGGACAGCACCGTGATCAGCGCAAGAGTCCAGACGACGACCGCAACCGTGCTGACGACGAGGCCGCTCAGGGTCCGGGTACGGACCTCGACCCGCTCGTCGACCCGGGAGGAGTCGGCGACCCGGCGCAGCGCGCGTGGGATCGCGCGCCGCGAGATCGTGACGAGCAGCGCCGCCAGGAGGACGACGAAGACGACCCGACCCAGCGTGAGCGCGGCGTCGCGCCCGGTGTCGCTCAGCGCGACGATGGCAGGGGGGCTCACCAGGTCACTTGGGCTTGGCGGTCGGGCCGCGCCACGGCACTCCGACGGTGTGCGTCCAGCAGTTCGGACCCGGGTTGTACGACGACAGCCGCTCCTGGCAGATCGGGCAGCTCCGCTTGCCGTCGTTGGCCTTGGCGATCGGCTTCAGCGTCGCGCCAGTCGGCCGCGTGCCCGAGGCCATGCCACCTCCCTGGGTGCGGCCACAGGCGGCCGGTCTGGACGGTTCAGCGGTCGGCAGTCTAGGCACGAAGATCGACAGGGGTCAACGAAACCGCAGGTCAGGACCCCTTTTCGGCGCAGCAGTGCGCATAGCATGTCGGCTCGGCGCAACAATGCGGACGCCGGTGTGCGACGGCAGCTCAGCGCTGGGGGGTGGCGAGTGCAGGTAGGTCAGGTGGTGGGCGCGTGGCGGCGGTCACTGCCCCGTGGCCGGACCCTCCCCGACGCGGCGTGGAGCGCGCGGCACCGCGCCATCGTCGCCCTGCTCGGAGCGCATGCAGTGGCCGTCCCGATCGTCGCGGTAGGGGTTGGGCTGCCCGCCTGGCACGCGGCGCTCGAGAGCCTCGTGCTGCCGGCGACCCTGGGGGCAGCACTGCTCCCCAACCTCAACCGGGCCTCACGCACCGCCGCGGCGAGCCTCGGACTGCTCTCCGCCTCGGGCATCCTCGTCCACCTCTCGGGTGGCCTGATCGAGATGCACTTCCACTTCTTCGTCATGGTCGGGGTCGTGGCCCTCTACCAGGACTGGATCCCGTTCCTGACCGCGATCGGCTACGTGGCGCTCCACCACGGGATCGTCGGGGTGCTCGACGCCAGGTCGGTCTACAACCACCCGGACGCCCTCGCGAACCCGTGGAAGTGGGCGGGCATCCACGCGGCGTTCATCGGGGCGATGAGCGTTGGCTGTCTCGTCACGTGGCGGTTCAACGAGGCGACTCTGGCCGATCGCGACGAGGCGACGACTCGCCTGCGCGACGAGAGCGCGCGTCTTGCGCTCCTCGCGGAGGCCAGCAAGATCCTCAACTCCTCGCTCGAGCTGGACAAGGTCGTCCTCGACCTCGCGCGACTCGTGGCCCCGGCGGTGGCCGACTACTGCGTTCTCGACGTCCTCGCCGACGACGGCTCGGTGCTCCGGATCGCCGCGATCGCCACCGCCGAGCGCCGCGACTGGGCAGCCCGCCTCGGCGCCGACTCTGCGGCCGCGCACGTCGGCGAGGTCGACCTCGCGGAGTGGCTGACCACCGCCATTCCTGACAGCGAGTTCCTGCGCATGGCTGCGGAGGACCCACCGGAGTCCGTGCTCGCGGTGCCCGTCGTCGGCCGGGACGCCCGGCTCGGGACACTCTGGCTGGCGACGGCCGCCTCGTCCGAGCGCCGGCTCGATGACGGCGACCGCCCTTTCGCCGAGGAGATCGGACGGCGGGTCGCCGCCGCGGTCGAGAACGCGCGTGCTTTCACCCGCCAGCGCAGCCTCGCGGAAACGCTTCAGCACAGCCTGCTCCCGGACCGCCTGCCGCAGATCCCGGGCATCGACTCCGCGGCGCGGTACGTCGCCGGTGGTCCCGGGGTGGAGGTCGGCGGCGACTGGTACGACGTCCTCCAGCTGCCCGGCGGGCGCATCGGACTGGCGATCGGCGACGTCGTCGGGAAGGGCGAGCGCGCTGCCGCGCTCATGGGGCACCTCCGCAGTGCGCTGCGCGCCTACGGCATGGACGGCCGCTCGCCGTCAGAGGTGATGGAGCGGCTCAACACCCTGCTGCTGGACACGGGCCCGGACCAGATGGCGACCATCGTCTATGTCGTCCTGGACCCGGAGGACGGGTCACTGCGGTTCGTCAACGCGGGCCACCCGCCGCCGCTCCTCGCGGCTGCGGACGGCGTCGCCGTCTACCTCGACGACACCCGCGGCATGCCGGTGGGTGCGCTGCCCGGTGCGCACTACGTCGAGTCGACGTCGGTGCTGCCGCCCGGTGGGGTCGTCATGCTCTACACCGATGGGCTGGTCGAGCATCGGGACAGCTCGATCGACGTCGGGCTGGAGCGGCTCCGCGCTGCCGTCCTCGCGGGCCCGCACGACCTGCAGCAGCTGTGCTCCGACGTGCTCGACGAGGCTCTCGCCGGCCGCGACTCGCACGACGACACCGCGGTGCTCGCCGTACGGCTCCAGCAGCTCGACGCGCGGATCCAGCTCCGCGTCCCGGCGCAGGCGAACATGCTGGCGCCACTCCGCACGACGCTGCGCCGATGGCTCGCGGTGCGCGGCGCCACCGAGACCGAGACCTTTGAGATCCTCGTCGCCGCCGGGGAGCTGTTCACCAACGCGATCCGGCACGGCGCCGGCTCGCACGCGCACTTCGACGTCACCGCAGACGTCGACGACGGCGTGACGATCTCGGTGCGCAACCACGGCAGCTGGCGTGAGCGGCGCGCCGCGATCGGGGGGCGAGGGCTCGCGATGGCTGAGCACTACTCCGACCGGGTGGACATCTTCCGGGGCGACGCCGAGGTAGAGGTTCGCCTGCACCGCCGGATCGCCGCGGCACCTTCGGTACCCGCATGAGCCGCGACATCGAGGTGACCCGCGCGGAGGACGTGGTGGTCGCGAGCCTCCGCGGAGATGTCGACATGGCCTGCATCCCGATCATCACGGCCCACGTGCTCGACGCGCTGACCATGGACGTGAACGGGCTGATCGTCGACCTGACGGACGTCCGATACGTCGACAGTGCCGGCATCCACATGCTCTTCGACCTCGCGCGGCGACTCGAGGCCGGGCGCCAGGGCATGGCGATCACGCTGGGCCCGACCTCGCCCGTACGCCGGCTCCTGGAGATCACCAACCTCGACCAGGCGATCAGCGTCTGCGAGCAGCAC
>DATLNF010000136.1:0-5762 GCA_035536955.1 Mycobacteriales bacterium
AGCGACGAGACGTCGGAGCCGGCGTTGGGCTCGGACACGCAGAACGCCGCGAGCTTCACGTCGTCCTCGGTGCCGTAGCACTGGGGCACCCACTCCTGCATCTGCTCCCAGGTGCCCTGGCCGGCGATCGCGGCGACCGCGAGCGAGGTGCCCATGATCGCCATGCCGAGGCCGGCGTCGCCCCAGAACAGCTCCTCCTGCATCACGGGCATGCCGAGCCCGCTCTCCTCACCGGCGAACTGCTGCAGCGCCTCGAAGCCGTAGAGGCCGATCTTCGCGGCCTCCTGGATGATCGGCCAGGGGGTCTCCTCGCGCTCGTCCCACTCCGCCGCCGCGGGGCGCACGACGTTCTCGGCGAACTCGTGGACCCACTTCTGGATCTGCAACTGGTCCTCGTTGAGCGAGAGGGTGAAACCGGCAGACGTCGGGGGCTGCTCTTGCACGGGTGCGTCTCCTCCGGGCGTTGCGCTTACACGGTTGGCGCAGCGTACGGCGAGGAGCCGCGCGGGTGACGCGACACGGCGGCGTTGTGTGACCAACGCCTCACCGCCGCGGCGCGTCGCCGGTCCTCCTTCGGGGCAGAACCTGAGGATCCCCCCGAAAGGCTTCTCTCATGCTGCCCGCACGTCGTTCCATTGCCATCGCCGCAGCCGTGCTGCTGCTGATCGGCGGCGGCTACGTGCTGCTCGGGCCGGGCCGAGGGGCGCGCGAGGACCTCAACGACCAGAAGCACATCGTCGCCGCCCAGCTCGCCACGCTGCGGCAGCAGCTCGAGCTCCAGCGCAGCCAGC
This sequence comes from Mycobacteriales bacterium, assembly GCA_035536955.1. GTDB lineage: Bacteria > Actinomycetota > Actinomycetes > BP-191 > BP-191 > DATLNF01. Next base: position 792 of record DATLNF010000136.1, read on the forward strand.
TCGAGGTGGCGCAACGACAGCTGGAGGTCGCGGAGCAGACGCGGGACATCGCGCGCGACACCAGGGACGTCGCCCGGCAGTCGCGGGACATCGCAGCTCGGGTGGACGGGCGCACCGCCGAGCTCGTGACGCTCAGCCGCGAGCTCCTGGCACTCGTCCGCCAGATCGAGGCACTGGCCCGGGAGACCGAGCGCCATGTCGAGAGCATCGACCGGAAGACCGGGTCCGCGCCCGTACCGCGATGACCCCCCGCCACAGCAGCTCCACCGCCGCCGGGGCCGGCGCGCTCACCGCACTCGTGGGCCTGGCCCTGTGGGCGAGGCGGACCCGGCCGGCGCCCCCGACGCCCTCGCCGCACGCCGCCGAGACCCGCTCCGTGCACGCCGATGACGGTACGGCGTTGCACGTCGAGGTAGGTGGGGCAGCCACCGCGGCGACCACGGTCGTGTTCGTCCACGGCTTCCTGGCGCGGTCGGGCGAGTTCGACGCCCAGTGGGAGCACCTGGGGTCGCGGGCCCGTCTGGTCCGGTTCGACCACCGCGGTCACGGGTGCTCGGGTCGCATCCGCGGAGCCTGCGACGTCGAGTGCCTCGCACACGATCTGGGACAGGTCGTCGACGAGGTGGCTCCGGTCGGCCCGGTCGTTCTCGTCGGTCACTCGATGGGTGGCATGACGGTGCTCGCGCTCGCGGCCGAGCGGCCGGAGATGTTCGGGGAGCACGTCACCGGCGTCGCGCTGATCGCGTCTGCCGCGGGGCACGACATCCCCGGGCATCCGGTCGAGAACGCATTCCGCTGGCTCGCCCGGCGGCGCTTTCTCGCTGTGCTCCTCTGGCTGCTGCGCGTCGTGGCACCGGTTCAGGAGCGGCTGCGGCCCCGGGGAACACGCGGCATGCGCATGGTCGTGAGGTGGGCTCTGTTCGGACGTGCCGACGCGTCGCCGGACCTCGTCCGGCAGACGCAGCGCATGCTCGAGGAGCCGCCGATGCGCACCGTCGCAGCCCTGCAGGGCGCCATCCTCCGGCACGACAAGCGGGATTCCCTCGGCGTGTTGGCGCGAGTTCCCGTCGCGATTGTTGTCGGCTCCGACGATCGGCTCACCCGCGCGGAGCACTCCCGAGTCATGGCACGTGAGATCGGTGACGCGGCCGACCTTGTCGTGCTGCCCGGGGTTGGGCACACGCTGATGCAGACGCGTCCCGTCGAGGTGAACTCAGCGCTCGACCGGCTGCTCGACCGGGCCGATCGCTACGCGTTGGCGAACCCCTCCGGCAGCCAGACGTCACCGGCCGTCGTCACGTAGTAGACCTGCCAGCCGTGGTACCCGTAGTACGCCCGCGGGTCGGCCGCCATGCGCTCGGCGTACCGGACGACCGCGTCGACGTATCGGTCGTCGTGGTTGTAGGCGTAGAGGGCCTTGCGCATCCGCGCCGGCGCGCCGCTCGCGCGCAGGTAGCGCGCCGCGGCGTGGATCGAGTCACGGTTGGAGTGGATGTCGCCGCCGGCGCCGTACGCCCGCCAGGTCGCCGGCATGAACTGCATCGGGCCCTGCGCACCCGCGGACGACGTTCCGCGGATGCGCCCCATCCGCGTCTCCACCAGGTGGATCGAGGCGAGGTACTGCCACGGGACGCCGAACTCGCGCGAGGCCGCGCGGTAGTGCCCGAGCAGCTCCTCCGCGGGGGCGGGTACGACGATCCGCCACTTCGGCAGTGTCGCCTTCGGCCGCCGGATCATGGCCCGTAGTGCCGCCCCGGCCATGACCTCCGACCGCACCGCGGCGCGCAGCCGCGGCTCGAGCAGCGCGTACGTCGGGTCTTGCCGCTCGGGTGCGTTGACGAGGGCGCGGAGCGCGACCTGACGGACGTGCGACTGCCGAGCCAGCGTCCGCGGCGGCGTCGCCGGGTCGGCGATGGCACGCGCCGCGTCCCGCAGCTGCGCGGCGAGTCCGCGCGCGTCCGGCGCGGCCACCGGCTCACCCGGGCGGGGGACCACCGGCAGGCCGTCGGCGCGGCGCGTCGGCTCGGGCGCGGCTGAGGTCGGAGGGGGCAGCGCCGGAACGGACAACGAAGGGGCCGGCGCGGGCACCGCCGGTGCCGCGGACGGCGGCGTCGACGGCACCGTCACCGCCGCAGCCGGCCCCGCGGCCGGCGGGTCGTCGCGGACGACGAGCGCCGTGCCGACGGTCGCGATCGACAGCGCGGCGCCGAGTGCGGCGGCGGCGCGGATCCCGATCATCGACAACAGCGTAGCTACCTGGCGCGTCCGCCCGGCCGGGGCAGAATGGCCGCGTGGCCGAGGTGCGCTGCTTGGACGGGTCGACGCTCGGCGTCGACCCGGCTCCGGTGCTGGACCGCGACGGGGTTCCCTACGAGCTGACGCTGCGGCTCACCCGCGACGGTGGGCCGTTCGGCGCCGTCGGCGAGCGCTGCGGGTGGTTCCTCGCGTCGACGGCGGCTCGGCTGCGCGAGGTGATCGGCGCCGCGGGCGGCGCGGCGACGGCCCCCGTCGCGGACGGCTTCCCCCCGTCGTCCGTGGAGGGCGGCATCCGCGCCTGGGCGCTGGACGACGGCCGTGACCCTGACACCACGTGGACGACCATCGAGCGCTACCTTCCGCGCGACCGCGACCTGTTCGCGTTCCGGCACCGCGACCCCGACGACCTCGTCACCGAGGGTGAGCTGCGCTGCGCGCTGCACACCCGGCGGGCTTGGGTCGCTGGTGAGGGCGTGGCCGGCGGCGGCGGGCGCTGGCGCCTGACCTGCCGCGCTGTCCTCGACGCGTGGGGCGACGACGGGAGCGGGATCCGGGCCGTGCTCACGGCTCCGGAGCTGCTGGCTTTCCTCGACACCCTGCTCGCGGAGGCCTCGGCGCTGGGCTGCGACTACCGGCTGGACCCCGCCGATGTCGTCGTACGCCGTCCGGCGGGGTAGGCCGACCTCGTCCAGACGTCGCCGGCGTACCGTTGACCGACGAGGAGGTGGCCCACCGTGGGACTGCGCGACGTCCTGTACGCGTCGTACGAGCGCCGCCTCGCCCGTCAGCTGCACGGGGCTCCGGTACCCCGGCACGTGGGCGTCATCCTCGACGGCAACCGCCGCTGGGCGCGTGCCGCCGGCACCGAGTCGCACCACGGACACCGCCGGGGCGCCGACAAGATCGCCGACCTCCTCGGGTGGTGTGAGGCGAGCAACGTCGAGGTGGCCACGCTCTGGCTGCTCTCGACGGACAACCTGTCCCGGCCGCTCGACGAGCTCGCGCCGCTGCTGCGCATCATCGAGGAGACGGTCGCCGACCTCGCGCACCCGGACAACCCGTGGAAGGTGCAGGTCGTCGGCGCGCTCGACCTGCTGCCGGGCGACACCGCGCGGCTGCTGAAGGAGGCGGCCGCGTCGACGCTCGACCGCACCGGGATGACGGTCAACGTCGCGGTCGGGTACGGCGGGCGGCGCGAGATCGCCGACGCCGTGCGCTCGCTGCTCAACGCGCACGCGCAGCGGGGGTCGAGCATCGAGGACGTCGTGGCGACGCTCGACGTCGACCACATCGCCGATCACCTCTACACGCGCGGGCAGCCCGATCCCGACCTGGTGATCCGCACGTCGGGCGAGATCCGGCTCTCCGGCTTCCTGCTCTGGCAGAGCGCGCACTCGGAGTTCTACTTCTGCGACGCCTACTGGCCGGACTTCCGGCGCGTCGACTTCCTCCGCGCGCTGCGCGCCTACGCCCAGCGCCAGCGCCGCTTCGGCGGCTAGCCCGGACCGGCACTTCCCAGCGCCCCCCCTTCCCGACTTCACCGACCCAGTCCACCCGTCGGGGCCCGAAATGACGGTTTTCAGGTGGACTGAGTCGGTGAAGTCGCAAAGGGGCGGGGCGGCGGGGGCGAGGGACGGGCCCGGCTAGGGTCGGGGGATGCGCGACGTCGTCACCGAGTACTGCCTCCTGGGGCTGCGGTTCGACCGGCTGGTCGAGGGCTTCGTCGACGCCTACACCGGGGACCCGAGGCTCAAGCAGCAGGTCGACGACGAGCCGACGCCCGACCCCGCGCGGCTCGCGACGGCGGCAGCCGAGCTGCGCCGCGACCTGGCGTCCGCAGGTCTCGACGACGCCCGGCGGACCTACCTCGACGCGCAACTGCGCGCGCTCGAGGCGAGCGGTCGGTCGCTCGCTGGTGAGCCGATGGGCTTCGTCGACGAGGTCGAGGCGTACTTCGAGGTGCGCCCCGCGCTCGGCGACGAGGACGCCTACCGCGCGGCGCACGCCGAGCTCGACGCGCTGCTGCCCGGGCCCGGCACGCTGCACGAGAGGTACGTCGCATACCGCACCGCCGACGAGGTGCCGCCGAGCCGCCTCGAGGACGTCATCCGCGCTCTGTCCAGCGCGCTGCGCGACCGGGTCCGCTCGTCGTACGGGCTGCCCGAGCCGGAGACGGTGATCTACGAGGTGGTCACCGACCAGCCGTGGAGCGGGTTCAACTACTACCTCGGGGAGTACCGGTCGCGGGTCGCCGTCAACGCGGACCTGCCCACCCGCCTCGCGGACCTGCCGCATCTCATCGCCCACGAGTCATACCCGGGCCACCACACCGAGCGGTGCCACAAGGAGCAGCTGCTCGTCGAGGGTCGCCGGTGGGCCGAGCAGACGATCATGCTGGTCAACACGCCGGAGTGCCTGGTCGCCGAAGGGCTCGCGGATCTGGGCCTGCGCATCGCCGTCGGTGACGGCTGGGGCAGGTGGGCGCAGGAGGTCTTCGCCGACCTCGGCCTGCGCTTCGACGGCGAGCTCGCCGAGGCGGTCGCGAAGGCGCGCACCCCGCTCGGCCTGGTGAGCCAGGACGCCGCGCTGCTGCTGCATGACCGAGGCGCGTCCGAGGACGAGGTCGTCGGCTACCTCGCCCGGTGGGGCCTGATGCCGGAGGTGCGAGCCCGCAAGTCGATGGAGTTCCTGACCTCGCCGCTGTGGCGCGCGTAC
>DATLNF010000137.1:0-11952 GCA_035536955.1 Mycobacteriales bacterium
GACCCGGGCGCCCGCCCTTGCGCTTGGGCGGCGGGGGCGTCCGCCCGCGCACGGGCGACGCTGCCCGGACCACCTCTGCGGGTGAGTCCGACGCGCCGTCCGGTACGGCGGACCGAGCCATGGCGGCAGGGGCGCCCGCCGTCGCGAGCCGATTCGTGCCCGTCGAGCGGGTGGTCGCTCCGCCGGCCTGACGGGCTCGCACCCGGGCGGCCAGCGCCTTGAACTGCGGCTCGCGCTCCTTGAGCGCGACCAGCACCGGCGTGGCGACGAAGATCGAGGAGTAGGTGCTGACCGCGAGGCCCACGAACAGCGCCAGAGCGAGGTCCTTCAGCGTGCCCGCGCCGAGCAGCCCGGCGCCCACGAACAGCAGCACGCCGACCGGGATCAGCGACGTCAGGCTGGTGTTGAGCGAGCGCATGACCGTCTCGTTCAAGGCGTGGTTGGCGGCCCCGGAGTACGTCGTACGGGATCCGCCGAGCAGGCCCTGCGTGTCCTCGCGGACCCGGTCGAAGATGACGACCGTGTCGTAGAGCGAGTAGCCGAGGATCGTGAGCAGCGCGATCACCGTCGAGGGCGTGACCTCGAAGCCGCTCAGCGCGTAGATGCCGGCGGTGATGAACAGGTCGTGGAACACCGCGGTGAACGCCGCGACGGCCATCTTCCACTCGAACCGCAGCGAGATGTAGGCCACGACGAGGACCAGGAAGAACACCAGTCCGCGCAGCGCCTTGTTGCGCACCTGGTCGCCGAACTTCGCGCCGACCGTGGACGGGCTGACCTCGTCCTCGTCGAGGTCGAACTCCGCGGCCAGCGCCTTGGTGACGGCGGTCGCGACGGTCGGCTCGAGCTCCTCGGTCTGCACCCGGACGTCGTCGTCGCCGATCTCCTGGTAGACGGCAACCTCGCCGCCGGCGTCCTCGACCACCTCGCGGACCCGCTCCTCGGTCGCCGCGGGTGCGGTGAACTGGAAGACCGCGCCGCCCGTGAAGTCGATGCCGAGGTTGAGCCGGAAGACCAGCAGGCCGAACAGGCTCAGGAGCAGCAGCCCGGCCGAGAGGAGATACCAGGTACGCCGCCGCCCGATGAAGTCGACGTTCGTCTCGTTGCGGTAGAGCCGGCCGATGGCGGACACGTCAGGCCTCCTTGGCGACGCGCGCGGCGGTCGTGGTCGGCGTCAGCGAGCGGATGCCGAACCGTGGGCTCTCGGCGAACCAGCGCGATCTCGCGAGCAAGGTCGCGACCGGCCGGGTGAAGAGGAAGAAGACGAGGACGTCGAGCAGCGTCGCCATCCCGAGGGTGAACGCGAAGCCGCGCACCGCGCCGACCGAGAGCAGGTACAGGGTGGCCGCGGCAAGGAACGACACGAAGTTGGCGGTCAGGATCGTGCGGCGCGCGCCGACGAACCCGCGGTCCACGGCGACACGCGGTGACCGGCCCTCGCGCTGCTCGTCCTTGATCCGCTCGAAGAAGACGACGTAGGAGTCCCCGGAGATGCCGATCGAGACGATCAGCCCGACGATGCCGGCGAGGGTCAGGGTGAAGCCGACGTCGCTGTTGCCGAGCAGCACGACGGCGGCGTAGTTCAGCGCGCCGAAGATGCCGAGGCCGATCGTCACGACAAGACCCAGCGCGCGGTAGTAGATGAGCAGGTACACGACGACGATGGCGAGGCCGAGGATGCCGGCGAGCATGCCCGCGTCGAGCGACTCGTCGCCCAGCGTCGGCGAGATCGTCTGGGTCTGCGACTGCTCGAACGCGAGGGGCAGCGCGCCGAACTTCAGCACGTTGGCGAGGTCCTTGGCCTCCTGGTCGGAGAAGTCGCCAGTGATCTGCCCCTCGCCGTTGGTGATGGGCTGCTCGATGGTCGGGGCGGACTGGACGACCCCGTCGAGGACGATGGCGAGCTGCTGACCCTGGTACTTGGTCGTCACGTCGCCGAACTTCTTCGTCCCCGTCTTGGTGAGCTCGAAGGTGATGTACGACGCACCGGTCGTCTGGTCGATCGTGACGTCGGCCGTCTTGAGCTCGGTGCCGACCACCTCTGCCGGGCCGAGGATGTACTTGACGCTGCCGTCGCGCTCGCACGCGATGATCGACTTCTTGGGGTCGTCCTGCTCGGCGACCTCGGCGATCTGCTGCTCGTCGGTGCAGTCCAGCTCGTTGAAGCTCTCCTGCAGCGCGATGACGTCAGCAGCGCCCCCCGCTGATGGGCTGGCCCCGGGCGCCGGGGAGCCCGACGCCGTCGGCGCGGAGGTCGCGGCCGGCTTCGGCGATGCGGGCCTGGGCGAAGCGGTCGGAGCGGCCGAAGGTGACGCCTGCGGGAGCAGCGCCGCGGACACCGCGCGACCGTTCACGGTCGCGGAGGGCTGCGGTGCGATCGTGACCTTGGCGGTGGAGCGCGGTGCGGGCGAGGCCGACGCACCGGGGGACGGCGTGCCCGACTGCGGCTGGATCGACGCGAGGACGCTCGGCTCCGGCGTCGGCACGGGTGCGTTGGGGTCCCCGGCGGCGTTGGACAGCAGCGGACGGAACGTCAGCTGCGCGGTCCGGCCCACCAGGTCCAGCGCCTCGTCGCGCCCTACGCTCGGCAGCGCCACGAGGATGTTCTCGCCCTCGCGGACGACCTCGGCCTCGGCGACACCGGTGCCGTTGACCCGCTGGCTGATGATGTCGACGGCCTTCTCGAGCCGCGCCTCGGTGACGTCGCCCGTGGTCTTGTCCGGGTCGGGCGTGAGGATCACGCTCGTGCCCCCCCGCAGGTCGAGCCCCAGCTTCGCCTCGAGCTTGTCGCCGAAGAGCGGGTCGAGCCCGAGGATCGCGCTGTAGGCGGCGAGGATCAGGACGAGCAGGAGCATGAGGGAGCGGACGGGTCGGTACTGCGGCTTGCTGGCCACGGACGGTTCCTCTGCTAGCCGGGTGGGATGGAGGCGGGGTCGGTCGAGTCGGTCGCCGCGCCGTCGTGGGTGGCTGCGCTGCCCCCGCCGGTCGGCTCGTCGACCCGACGAGCGACGGCGGCCCGCGCGAACCGGACCTCGACACCGGGTGCCACCTCGAGGTGCACGTCCTCGTCGGTGACCCGGGTGACCGTGCCGTACAGCCCGGCGGTGGTCATGACCGCGAGACCTGGCTGCAGCGCCTCCTGGGTCTCCCGCAGCGCCCGCAGCCGGGCCTTCTGCGGTCGGATCGCCAGCAGGTAGAACGAGCCGACGATCAGCAGGAGGAAGAAGATCGACTCCACGACGCGAACATGCCTCTCACGATCAGGACGCGGCGGCCGGGTGCGGACGCGCGGACGGCCACAGCATCCACGCCGTGGCCGTGGGCGGATTCTATCGGCGGCGGCACCGCAGGGCCAACGCGTGGCGGCCGTGTCGGGTTCCGGCCGTCACTCCTCCCCCCGCTCACCGTGCCAGCGGGCGAGGTCACCGCGACGGCTCACCGCCCGCAGCCGCCGCTCCGCCTCCGGCCGGGACTGCTCGGTCGCGACGACGACCACCTGGTCGCCGGCCCGCAGGGAGGTCGACGGGCCGGGGACGAAGCTGCGGCCCGCGCGGACGACCAGGGTGATGAGCGCCCCGGCCGGCAGGCGCAACGCGTCGATCTCGACGCCGTGCAGCCGCGACCCCGCCGGGATGCGCATCTGCAGCAGGTCCGCGCCGAGCGCCTCCAGCGGAGCCGACTCGACCTGGAGGTCGGTCAGCGCCGCGTCGTCGACGGCGCCGAGCCGCCGGGCAACCGCGGGCAGCGTGCTCCCCTGGACGAGCGTGAGCACCACGGTGAGGAAGAAGACGACCTCGATCAGGTCGTCGCTGCCCGGCACGGCCGCGGTGACCGGGATCGTCGCCAGGACGATCGGCACGGCGCCGCGCAGACCGGCCCACGACAGGAACGCCTGGTGCCGGACCGGCAGGACCCAGCCCACGGCCGCCGCCACCGCGAGCGGCCGGGCGACGAGGAGGAGTACGCCGGACGCCACCAGCGCCGTGGCGGCGGCCGCACCCAGCCGGCCGGGGCTGACGAGCAGGCCGAGCATGACGAACAGCCCGATCTGCGCCAGCCAGCCGATCCCCTCGATGACAGCACGCGTCGCCTGCTGGTGGGGCAGCCGCAGCCGGCCGAGGCTGACGGCGGCGACGTAGACGGCGAGGAACCCGCTGCCGTGGAGCACGGCGGCGACGCCGTACGCGAGCACGGCGGTCGCGAGCACGCCGAGGGGGTACAGGCCGGCGGCCGGCAGGGCGGCAGCCCGCAGGACGCGGCCACCGAGGTGCCCGAGTGCGACGCCGACGAGGGCCCCCACGACGATCTCGACGATCCCCTCGGCCACCGTGTGCCAGGCACCGCCGGCCGGTGTCCGGCTGCTGAGCGCGACGACGATGATCACGGCGAGCGGGTCGTTCGTGCCGGACTCGACCTCGAGCACGTTGACCAGCGACCGCCGAAGCGGCATCCCGCGCAGGGTCGCGAAGATGGCCGCCGCGTCGGTGGGCGCGACGACCCCGCCGAGGATCAGCGCGACCCGCCACTCGAGGCCCAGCAGCAGGTGCACCCCCGCCGCGGTGACCAGGACGCTCACCGCGACGCCCACCGTGGACAGGGCGAGCCCGACCGGGAGCACGGGCCGAAGGCTCGGCCAGTGTGCGGTGAGACCGCCTTCGGCGAGGATGACGACCAGGGCGGCCAGCCCGAGGTGCTGCGCCAGCTGCGCGTCGTCGAACTCGACGCCGGCGCCCGACTCGCCCAGCGCCACTCCCAGGGCGAGGTAGCACAGCAGGCTGGGCACTCCGAGCCGGGTCGAGGCGCGGACGGCGGCGACCGCCGTGATCAGCAGAGCGCCGACCACGAGCACGACGAGATCGAACTCGTGTGGCGACACGGCGTCCTCGCAGTCGGCCCAGCCAGGTCGGCCGGAGAGTACGCGGGCCGGGACTAGTCAGTCGGGACGGTTTCGCGAACCGCCCGCATCCTCGGGCCGCTGCGAGTCGTATTACCGGATGACGCGGTCGAATACGAGACGACGGCGACGGCGGGACAGGAGGCGGTGACCGTGAAGCAGACGAGGATCCAGCGAACGGTCCGCGCACAGCGCCGCCCCGAGACCGCACCGGACGCCGCCGTCGTGCGCACCCGTCGGGTGAGCACCTCCGACGCCGCCGCGCTCCTCGGCCGGATCGACCGCGTCGTGAGCGGCCGCTGACCGTCGCGGTCTACTCGAGCGGGAAGCAGACCACCCGCTCGGCGCACGACACGTCCGCGCGCTCGCCCGGTTCCAGTGTCGCCGACCGCGCCACCCGCGCGTCGACGGTGGTCCCGTCGGGCAGGCGCAGGGTCAGGATCGCGTCGTGGCCGAAGTAGAGCCTCCCGATGACTTCCGCAGCGCCGTCCGCCGCCGCCCGGACCCGCACCTGCTCGGGGCGGACCACGACCGTGACCGCCCCCTGCGGCGAACCCGCGCGAGCCGTCAACGAGCCGAGGGCGGTCGTGACCGACCGGTCGCGCACGGTGCCGGCGAGCAGGTTGGCGTCGCCGACGAAGGTGGCGACCCCCAGGTCGACGGGACGGGAGTAGACGTCGACAGGAGCGCCCTCCTGGATCACGGCGCCGTCCCGCATCACGGCGACCCGGTCGGCGATGGACAGCGCCTCCTCCTGGTCATGGGTGACCAGGATCGCGGTGGCACCGGAGGCGTGCAGCATGGCGCGGACGTGACCGCGGATCGTCATGCGCAGGGCCGCGTCCAGGCCGCCGAACGGCTCGTCCAGCAGCACGACCGAGGGGCCCGGGGCGAGGGCGCGGGCCAGCGCGACGCGCTGCTGCTGCCCGCCCGACAGCTCGTGGGGCATCCGGTCGCCGAGCTCCGCCAGGCCGGCCAGCTCGAGCATCTGGGCGACCCGGCTCCCCCCGCGACGTTCGGCGGTGGGCAGGCCGTACCCGACGTTGCCCGCGACCGACAGGTGCGGGAACAGCGCCTGCTCCTGCGGGACGACGCCGACCCGCCGCTGCTCCGGCGGCAGGTGCGTGCCCGGCCCGGAAACGACGCGTCCGGCGATCTCGACGACGCCGCCGTCGGCTCGCTCGAAGCCGGCGATCACCCGCAGCAGCGTCGTCTTCCCGCAGCCGGACGGGCCGAGCACGGCCAGCAGAGACCCGGGCGCCACGTCGAGGTCGACGCCGTGCAGCACCTGCGTGGCGGCGGTGCGGCGGCGCGCGCCGACGAACGCCTTCAGCAGGCCGCGCACCCGCACCGCGGGCACCCCCTCGGCGGTCACGACAGGGTCCCGGTGCGCCGCGTCAGGAGCCAGGTCGGGATCGCGGCGACGACGACGAGCAGCGCCGCGGCGGGGGCGGCGGCGGCGTACTCCCCGGCCCCGGTCTCCTCCCAGACGCGCACGGAGAGCGTCGGGAGCCCGGTCGGCCGGAGAAGGAGGGTGGCCGGGAGCTCCTTGAGACAGGTGAGGAAGACCAGCGCGGCGCCCGCCGCGATGCCCGGCGCCGTGAGCGGCGCGGTGATCGTGCGCAGGACGGCGAGCGGCGAGCGGCCGAGCGAGCGAGCCACGTCCTCGAGCACAGGAGGCGCCTGCAGCGCCGACGCGTGCACCGCGCCGACGGCAAGCGGCAGGAACAGCACGAAGTAGGCGAAGACGAGGAGCGGCACGCGCTGGTAGAGCGCCCCGGCGTACCTGGTCGCAAAGAAGACGAGCGACAGCGCGATGACGAGTCCGGGTAGGGCGTGCCCGGCGTAGGACGCCCGCTCGACGCCGCGGGCGAGCGGGGTGCGGTGTCGCGCGGCGAGCAGGGCCACCGGTACGGCGGCGAGCGTGGTCACGATCGCGCCGAGGACCGAGACCGTGAGCGAGCCGAGGGCGGCCGCGGCGGTGCCCGCGAGCGGCGCGCCCTCCGACACCCCGCGGGCGACCCAGACCGCGAGGGTGACTCCCGGAACGCCGAGGGTGAGCGCCGTGACGGCCGACACGAAGGCGAGCGCCGGCCACCGCCAACCACCCAGGTCGGCCGTCGGCGCGCGGCGCGCGGCGCCCTGCCCGGAGCGCGCGTAGCCGGCGCGGCCGCGGGTGCGGCCCTCGGCGACCACGATGACGACGGTGACCGCGACCAGGAGGCAGCCCAGGACCGCGGCGGGCGTCCGGTCGAAGCTCGACTGGTAGGACTGGTAGATGACGCGGGTGAACGCGTCGTACCGCATCAGGCTGACCGCGCCGAAGTCGGAGAACACGTACAGCGCCACCAGCAGCCCGCCCGCGGCGACCGCCGGCCGCACCTGGCGCAGCGTGATGCGGGAGAACGTCTCCCAGCCGCTCGACCCGAGCGAGCGCGACACCTCCTCCGTGGCGGGGTCGACCCGCCGCAGGGCGGCTGCCACCGGCAGGAAGACATAGGGGTACGAGTACAGCGTCAGCACGAGCCACGCACCGGGGAAGCCGGCCAGTCCGGGGAACCTCGAGATGTACGCCAGCCCGGCGACGTAGGTCGGGATGGCGAGCGGGAGCGCCGCCGCGACGCCCCACGCGCCGGCCGCGGGCAGGCGGCTGCGAACCGTGAGCCAGGCGAGAGTCACGCCGAGCACGACCGCCGCGGCGGTGACGGTCACCGCGAGGAGCACGCTGCGGGCGAGGAGGGCCGCGGTCCGCTGTCGGAGCAGCACATCGGCGGCGGTGCCCAGCCCGCTCTCGGTCGCCCGGATCCCGAGGTAGGCGACCGGGATCAGCGCGAGGACGGCGACCGCGACGGCCGGGGCGACGAGCAGCGCCGGCGGGCGCTGACGCCGCGGCCGCGGGAGCGGGCCGGCGGTCAGGTCAGCCCGGTCCGGTCGAGCAGCGCCAGCGTGTCCTCGAGGGTGTCCAGGTCGGCGAGGTCGATCTTCGGGCCCGAGACCTCGGCCAGCGGCGGCAGCCCGGGCGCCGGCTCGACGCCGTCGACGAGCGGGTACTCGAACAGGGCGTCGCGGAAGTACGCCTGCGCCTTGTCCCCGAGCAGGAACTCGACCAGCCGGCGCGCCTCGGTCGCGTGGTCGGCGCCCTTCAGCACCGCCACGCCGGCGACGTTGACCAGCGCGCCCGGGTCGGTGCCGGCAAGGAACTTCACCTGGGCATGCATGTTCTCGGCCCCGACCTCCTTGGCCTTCTCGAACCAGTAGTAGTGGTTGATCAGGCCGAGGTCGATCTCGCCGCGGTCGACCGCGTCGAGGACCGCGATGTTGTTGTCGTACTCCCGGACGTCCTTGTGCTGGATGTCCCGCAGCCACTGCTCGGTCCTCGCCTCACCGGCGAGCACCCGCATCCCGGTCACGAACGACTGGAACGAGGCGTTGGTCGGAGCGATGCCGACCTTGCCGCGCCACTTCGCGTCGGTGAGGTCGAAGACGGAGTCCGGTACGTCGGCCGCCTTGAGCGCGCGGTCGTTGTAGACGATGACGCGGGCGCGTCCGGACACGCCCACCCAGCGACCGCCGGCATCGCGGAACCGCTCCGGCACCGCGTCGACGGCCGCGTCGAGGGGGCCGATCGCGTCGGCCTTCGCCAGCGCACCGAGAGCACCGGCGTCCTGCGCGAGGAACAGGTCGGCGCGGGTGTCGGCGCCCTCCTCGAGGATCTGCGCCGTGAGCTCGGCGGTGCCGGCGTAGCGGACGTCCATCTCGATCCCGCTGTCCTGCTCGAACATCTCGAGCAGCGGTCCCACCAGGTTCGAGTTGCGCCCGGAGTAGACGGTGAAGGCGTCGCCGCCGCCGAACGGCAGGTCGCCGCACCCGGCGGTGGGAAGCAGGACGGTGGCGGCGAGCAGGGCCGGGACGAGTCGGCGACGCACGGTGGGACGCACTCCTGACCGGTCGGGAAGGTCTTGTTAGGGCAACCTTACCTGACCTTCGAAGCAACCCCCCGGCCGGTTCGGCGCTCGGTCCGGTGACCTCCGGCCTACGGCTCGTCGAACAGGGCCGGGGTGAGGGGGGCCGCCGCCGGGGGGCGCAGGCCCAGGTGCGTCCAGGCGCTCGGCGTCGCGACCCGGCCGCGCGGCGTGCGGGCCAGCAGGCCGGCGCGCACCAGGAACGGCTCGGCCACCTCCTCGACGGTCTCGGGCTCCTCGCCCACCGCGACCGCGACCGTGGTCAGCCCCACCGGCCCGCCGCCGAAGCGGCGGACGACGGCGTCGAGCACGGCTCGGTCCAGGCGGTCCAGCCCGAGCGCGTCGACCTCGTACAGCGTGAGCGCGGCGCGGGCCACGTCGCGGGTGACGACCCCGTCGGCGCGCACCTCGGCGAAGTCGCGGACCCGCCGCAGCAGGCGGTTGGCGATCCGGGGAGTGCCGCGGGACCGCCCGGCGATCTCCTCGGCTCCGTCGGGCTCCAGCCGCACCGACAGCAGCCGAGCCGAGCGGTGCAGCACCTGGGCGAGCTCGCTCGGCTCGTAGAACTCCATCCGGGCGACGAAGCCGAACCGGTCGCGCATCGGGCCGGTCAGCAGGCCGGACCGCGTCGTGGCGCCGATGAGCGTGAACGGCTCGAGCGGCACCTGGATGGCGGTGGCGCCGGGTCCCTTGCCCACGACGACGTCGATGCGGAAGTCCTCCATCGCGGCGTACAGCAGCTCCTCGGCCGGCCGGTTCATCCGGTGGATCTCGTCGATGAACAGCACCTCGCCGCCGGCCACCGCGGTGACGATGGCGGCGAGGTCGCCGGGGCGCTCGATGGCGGGCCCGCTCGTGACGCGGATGGGGACGCCCATCTCGGCCGCGACGATCATCGCGAGCGAGGTCTTGCCGGTGCCCGGGGGCCCGGCCAGCAGGATGTGGTCGGGCGGCGCGCCGCGCGAGCGTGCGCTGTCCAGGACGATGCCGAGCTGCTCGCGGACCCGCTCCTGGCCGACGAACTCGTCCAGGGTGCGTGGCCGCAGCGACGACTCCGCCTCCCGCTCGTCGGGCGTCGCCTCCGGCGAGAGCGGCACCGGCTCCATCGCGTCGCCGCCGCGGTCGGCGGTCACGCGCGCCGGTCCAGCGCTCGCAGGGCCAGCTTGAGCGCGCCGCCGAGGTCCCCCTCGTCGAGGTCGGCCGGCAGCGTGGCGACCGCCTCGTCCGCCTCGCGGGTGGGGTAGCCGAGCTCGACGAGGGCCTCGCGGACGTGCCCGCGCGCGGAGCCGCCGCCCCCGCCTACCGGCGCGCCGGCACTGCCGGCCGGGCCGAGCCGGTCCTTCAGCTCCAGCACGATCCGCTGGGCGCCCTTGCGCCCGATCCCCGGCACCTGCGTCAGCGCACTCAGGTCCTCGGTCGCGACCGCCCGCCGTACGGCGTCGGGCGCGTGCACCGCGAGGACCGCCTGGGCGAGCCGTGGGCCCACGCCGGTCGCGGTCTGCAGCAGCTCGAAGACGGTGCGCTCGTCGGCCGAGGCGAACCCGAACAGGGTGAGCGAGTCCTCGCGGACGACGAGCGCCGTCGACAGCGTCGCGCCCTCGCCGACCCGCAGCCGGGCCAGCGTCCCCGGTGCGCACTGGACGAGCAGGCCGACGCCGCCGACCTCGACCACCGCCCCGTCCGGCCCGATCGAGGTGACGGTGCCGGTGACGGAGGCGATCATCGGGCGGCCGCCGCGACGGCGCGGGCGAGCCGGTCGCCGGCCGGTCCGCGCCAGAGGTGGCAGATGGCGAGCGCGAGGGCGTCCGCGGCGTCCGCCGGGGTCGGCGCCACCGGCAGCCGGAGCAGCCTCGTCACCATCGCGGCGACCTGCGCCTTGTCGGCGCGACCGGATCCGCTCACGGCGGCCTTCACCTCGCTCGGCGTGTGCAGCGCGACCGGGAGCCCGGCGCGGGCCGCGCACAGCAGCGCCACGGCCCCGGCCTGCGCGGTGCCCATGACCGTGCGCACGTTGTGCTGGCTGAACACGCGCTCCACCGCGACCGCGTCGGGCCGGTGCTGCCGCAGCCACGCGTCGATGGCCACCTCGAGCGCGAGCAGCCGGGTCGCGACGTCGTCGGCCGCCGGCGTGCGGACCACGTCCACGGCCACGAGGGTGAGCCGGCCGCCGGCGCCGGAGTCGACGACGCCGAGGCCGCACCGGGTGAGCCCCGGGTCGACGCCGAGCACGCGCACGGCCAGCCCCTCTCCACGACGCGAACGTGTGTTCGAGGGAACTGTAGACGCTGACCGCGGCAAAGCCGCGGAGGGACGCGCCGGTGCTAGCCGACCGCCTCGAGCACCTCGTCGGACACGTCGAAGTTCGCCCAGACGTTCTGCACGTCGTCGAGGTCGTCGAGCGCGTCGACGAGCTTCAGCACCTTCCGCGCGACGTCGTCGTCGAGCGGAACCGACATCGACGGCAGGAACGTGATCTCGGCGGAGTCCGGGCTCATCCCGGCGTCGTCGAGCGCGACCCGCACCGCGTGCAGGTCGGTCGCCTCACAGATGACCTCGAACGCCTCGCCGAGGTCGTTGACCTCCTCCGCCCCGACCTCCAGCACGGCGCCGAGGACGTCGTCCTCGGTCCGCCCGTCGGCCGAGACCAGCGCGACGCCCTTGCGCGTGAACAGGTAGGCGACCGAGCCCGGGTCGGCCAGCGTCCCGCCGTTGCGGGAGAACACGGTGCGCACTTCCGACGCGGCACGGTTGCGGTTGTCGGTCAGGCACTCCACCAGCACGGCGACGCCACCGGGCGCGTAGCCCTCGTACATGATCGACTCGTAGCTGACGCCGTCCGCGAGCTCGCCGGACCCCCGCTTGACCGCGCGATCGATGTTCTCGACCGGGACCGAGTCCTTGCGCGCCTTCGCGATCGCGTCAGCGAGCGTGGGGTTGCCGGCGGGGTCCCCGCCGCCGGTCCGGGCGGCGACCTCGATCGTCTTGATCAGCTTGGCGAACAGCTTGCCGCGCTTGGCGTCCTTCGCCGCTTTCTGGTGCTTCGTGGTCGCCCACTTGGAGTGACCGCTCACGAACGCCTCCGGACGATGTCGCAGA
>DATLNF010000138.1:0-20651 GCA_035536955.1 Mycobacteriales bacterium
GCCGGGTACGTCGGCCTGACCGCCCAGCTTGCCCTCGGTGCCGACCTCGCGAGCGACTCGCGTCACCTCGTCGGCGAACGACGACAGCTGGTCGACCATGGTGTTGATCGTGTCGGCGAGGGCCGCGACCTCGCCCTTGGCGTCGACGGTGATCTTCTGGCTCAGGTCGCCCTGGGCCACCGCGGGGGTCACCTGGGCGATGTTGCGGACCTGGCTGGTCAGGTTGCCGGCCATGAAGTTCACATTGTCGGTCAGGTCCTTCCACGTGCCGGCCACGCCGGGTACGTCGGCCTGACCGCCGAGCTTCCCTTCCGTGCCGACCTCACGGGCGACTCGGGTCACCTCGTCGGCGAACGACGACAGCTGGTCGACCATCGTGTTGATCGTGCTCTTCAGCTCGAGGATCTCGCCCTTCACGTCCACCGAGATCTTCTGGCTCAGGTCGCCTCGCGCCACGGCCGTGGTGACCTGCGCGATGTCACGCACCTGCGCGGTCAGGTTGCTGGCCATGAAGTTCACCGAGTCGGTGAGGTCCTTCCACGTACCGGACACACCGGGTACGTCGGCCTGCCCGCCGAGCTTGCCCTCGGTGCCGACCTCACGAGCCACGGTCGTCACCTGCTCGGCGAAGATGCGCAGGGTGTCGGTCATCGAGTTGATCGTGTCGGCGAGCGCCGCGACCTCGCCCTTCGCGTCGACGGTGATCTTCTGGCTCAGGTCGCCTCGGGCGACGGCGGTGGCGACCTGAGCGATGTTCCGCACCTGGCTGGTCAGGTTGCCGGCCATGAAGTTGACGTTGTCGGTGAGGTCCTTCCACGTACCGGCGACGCCGGGTACGTCGGCCTGACCGCCGAGCTTGCCCTCGGTGCCCACCTCTCGGGCGACTCGGGTGACCTCGTCGGCGAACGACGACAGCTGGTCGACCATCGTGTTGATCGTGTCGGCGAGCGCCGCGACCTCGCCCTTCGCGTCGACGGTGATCTTCTGGCTCAGGTCGCCCTGCGCTACCGCAGTGGTCACCTGCGCGATGTTCCGCACCTGGCTGGTCAGGTTGCCGGCCATGGAGTTGACGTTGTCGGTCAGGTCTCGCCAGGTGCCGGACACACCACGGACCTGCGCCTGCCCGCCGAGGTTGCCCTCGGTGCCGACCTCACGGGCAACTCGGGTCACCTCGTCGGCGAAGGACGACAGCTGGTCGACCATCGTGTTGACGGTGTCCTTCAGCTCGAGGATCTCGCCCTTCGCGTCGACGGTGATCTTCTGGCTCAGGTCGCCCTGGGCCACCGCGGTGGTCACCTGCGCGATGTTCCGCACCTGGCTGGTCAGGTTGCCGGCCATGAAGTTCACCGACTCGGTCAGGTCACGCCACACGCCGGACACACCACGGACCTGCGCCTGGCCGCCGAGCTTGCCCTCGGTCCCGACCTCACGGGCAACTCGGGTGACCTCGTCGGCGAACGACGACAGCTGGTCCACCATCGTGTTCACGGTCGTGCCGATGCTGAGGAACTCGCCCTTCACCGGCTGGCCCTGGATCTCGAGCGCCATGTGCTGGGACAAGTCACCCTCGGCCACCGCCGCGATGACGCGGGCGACCTCGGTCGTCGGCCGGACCAGGTCGTCGACGAGGGAGTTGATCGCCTGCGCCCCCGTCGCCCAGCCACCGATCAGCTCGAGCTCGTCCACTCGCTCGGTCATCCGTCCTTCCCGGCCGATGACGCGGCTGAGCCGGACCATGTCGCGCATGCGGCGTTCGCTCAGGGCAGCGACGTCGTTGACCCGGTCCGCGATCTGCCCGAGCAGCCCGTCGGACCGCGGCAGTCGCACCGAGAAGTCCCCGTCGCGCATCGCGGTGAGCGCCGCGAGCAGCGCCCGCAGGTCGTCGTCGCTCACCGCGACAGGGGTTCCGTTCGCCGCGGCGGCAGCCGCCGCGGCGTTGGCGGCCCGCTTGGCACGGGGGCGCGAGGCAGGGGTGTCGACCGTCATGAGTCACTCCATCGGGTGTCGCCGGGCGCGCAGGTCGCGCAGGGGGCACCAGCGCACTCCACAGAGCGGGATGACAGGAGGCCCCACTTCGACTGTACCGGCGGACAGCCGGCACCGGGAGGGCAGCGATCTGCCCTACGCGGTTAGGGTTGGCAGTCCCCCGAGCAGCGAGGAGAGCCGTGCCAGAGCCGTGGCGCGAGGAGCTCAGGCTGCCGCCTGACGAGACAGCTCCCGGCCGGGCGCGCGCCTTCGTCCGCCGGGTCCTGGAGGACCACGGGTGGACCTATGCCCTCGAGAACGCCCTGCTCCTGACGACCGAGCTCACGACGAACGCCGTCGTGCACGCGGGTACGGCGGTGCGCGTCGACGTCGCCGGCGACGCGGACACGGTGACCGTTCGGGTCCAGGACCACACGCCAGGACGGCTGAGCGGCCTGCCCCGAGCGCCGGATGAGCTGCACGAAGGTGGCCGTGGGCTCTACTTGGTGGACTCGCTGTCGACCACGTGGGGGACCGAGCACAGCTCGACCGGCAAGGTCGTCTGGTTCCGCTTCGCCCGCTCACCCGCCGAGGACCTCGCCGACCCTGCGGGCGACCAGGCGCCGGCCGACCTCGACCGGCTGGCTGCCGTCGACCTCGGTTGGCTCACGGCGGGCGGTGGGGGGACCTTGGATCGGCTCACGCTGCCGGAGTTCCTGCGCGAGATCCTGTGGCGCTCGATGGAGACGCTCGACGCCGACGCGGGGATCGTGGTCGTCGACGAGGAGGACACCGGCGACCCGGTGGTCGTCGCCCACAACGGGCTGCCCGAGGACACGCTGAGCGAGCTCCGGAAGACGCTCGCCGTCTCGGCGCACACCGTGCGGCCGCCCGCCTCCGCGCGCGGGCTGCTCGGGCTGGTGAGTGACGCCGCAGTGACCGCCGTTCCGCTGCGTCTCGACGGCTCGGCGTTCGGATGGGTCGAGCTGCGTGCCCGCGGGGACGACCGCACGTGGAGCCGTCACGACCTTGGGGTGACGCAGCTGGCGGCGGCGCGCATGTCGCTCGCCGTGACCGGCACCCGACTCGGTGAGCTGGACCAGCGGCGACGGGGCTGGCTCAGCTTCCTCGCAGAGGCCAGCGAGCTGCTGGCCGGATCACTCGACGTCCGCCTCACCCTCCCGCTGGTCGCCCAGCTGGTGCTGCCGTCTCTCGCGACGTGGTCAGCCGTGTACCTCCTCGACGAGCGCGACCAGGCGGCCCTCGCTGCGGTAGGGCACATCGACGAGCGCCGCGTCACCGTGCTGCGCGAGTGCCTCGACGCCAGCGAGGAGTTCACCGAGGCCGTCGCCGACGCCCTGCGGACGTCCGGGTCGTCGCCGCTCGACGCCGCACTGTTCTCGGTCGTCGAGGCCGCCGACCCGCGGGTCAGCGCGCCCGAGCGGTCCGGGCTGATCGTCCCGCTCCGAGCCCGCGGCCGGGTCGTCGGCGGTGTCGTCCTCGTCCGTCCGCGGGGCCCACGGCACACCGCGGAGGAGCGCACACTGGCCGAGGACCTCGCGCGGCGCGCCGGTCTGGCCGTCGACAACGCGCGCCTCTACAGCGACCGTGCCGGGGTCGCCAGGGCGCTCCAGGCGTGGCTGCTGCCGCCCGAGCTGCCGACGACGGGCGACGTCGAGTTCGCCGCGCGCTACCTCGCGGCCGGCGAGGGCAACGAGGTGGGTGGCGACTTCTACGACGTGTTCGACCTGCCGGAGGGCGGATGGGGTCTGGCGGTCGGCGACGTCTGCGGCAAGGGCGCGGAGGCCGCCGCCGTGACCGGGCTCGTCCGCGACGTGATCCGGCTCATGGTGCGCGACGGGCACCAGGTGCCCGAAGTCCTGCATCGGCTCAACCGCGCGATCCTCGAGCAAGGCGACCGCGGTCGTTTCTGCACCGTCGCGGCCGCCCGACTGCTGCCGGACGGCGACGACCTCCTGCTCCGGGTCAGCTCCGCCGGACACCCGCTCCCGGTGGTGATCCGCGCCGCTGGGCACACCGAGTTCGTCGGCCGGGCGGGGATGGTCGTCGGCGTGACCGACGACTTCGAGGTGCATGAGGAGGACGTGCACCTGGCCCGTGGCGATGCCGTCGTGTTCTACACGGACGGCGTCACCGAGCGCCGTACCGCGACGCGGATGTTCGGCGAGTCGCTGCTGCTCGACACGCTGGCGCAGAGCGCGGGCCGCTCCGCGACCGGGATCGCCTCCGATCTGGAGCGGGCCGTCGACGAGTACGCCGCGGAGCGGCTGCGCGACGACCTCGCGATCCTCGTCGTGCGCCGGCTCCCGTAGCGCTGGGGCGCTAGCCCATCGGCACCATCACCGCGAGCTGCCGGCTCTGCGCGAGCAGGGTGCCGCCGCGGTCGTACAGCTCGCAGTCCTCCTCGATGAACCCGCCCGAGGCGGTGCGCGTCGCGACGTGCGCCAGACACCAGCCGTCGTGGTCGGGAGGGACCGGGTGCCGGAAGTGCACCGTGAGGTCGACGGTCGGGTAGACATGGGGCGTCGCCTTGCGGAAGAACATCGCCGGGGGCAGCGCGTCGGCCATGAGCGCGAGCACGGCGTCGTCGACCGGCCGCTGCTGAACCAGCCGGATCCAGCACCACGCCTCCGATCGGTCGCCGGCGAACAGCGGCTGGTCCTCGGTCGGGCGGTAGTCGAACCGCGCCATGATCGGCGGCATGAGCTCGGCCGGCACCTTCGGCGGACCGAGACCCTCCGGGGAGGGCGTGGCCGGCGGGACGACGTCCTGGAACGTCACGTCGGACCGGCCGGTGCCGAGCGCCGCCAGTGCGTAGGCGACCAGCCGCTCGTCCTGGCGCATGCGGACGGCGACGAAGGTGAGCGAGCGCCCGACACGGGAGACCTCGACGTCGACCGTCGCGGGGCCCGGGGCACCCGGCTGCGGGTAGTGCACCGTGAGCGACCGCGCTGGGCGGCCCGCGGTCTCGGCTATGTCCTGCGCCGCGCGCAGCAGGGTCGCCGCGAGGTACCCGCCGTTCGGGCCGGCGACGAACCAACCTGGGTCGACGGTCGTCGCGAACGAGTGGTCACCGGTCGGCTCCAGCGCGGTCGCGGCGTCGTACTCCGTCGTCACGCCGCCACGCTACCGGGCGCTGCGATACTCGCGGCGTGACCCCAGCCCGGCAGCGGTACGACCAGGACTCGCTGCTCGCGGTCGCGGCTCAGGTGTTCACCGAGCGGGGCTACGACGGCACCAGCATGGAGGACCTGGCCAAGGTCACCGGGATCACCAAGTCCTCGATCTACCACCACGTGCAGAGCAAGGAGGAGATCCTCCGCATCGGGCTCGACCGCGCACTCGACGCGCTCTTCGCAGTGTTCGACGAGGCGCCCGCGCGGGACGGGCGCGCGGTAGAGCGACTCCGCTACGTCGTACGCCGCACCGTCGAGGTCCTTGTCGCCGAGCTGCCCTACGTGACGCTGCTGCTGCGGGTGCGTGGCAACACCGCGACGGAGCAGGCCGCCCTGGAGCGTCGCCGCGCGTTCGACCGACAGGTCCGCGAGCTCTTCGCCGAGGCCGTCGCGGACGGCGACCTGCGGGCCGAGCTCGACCCGGCGCTGACCGAGCGGCTGGTCTTCGGGATGATCAACTCGACGGTCGAGTGGTACCGGCCGCGGTCCGAGACGACCGTCGACGACCTCGTCGCGGCCGTGCTGGCCATTGTCGACGGGCTGCGCGCGTAGTCGCCGTCGGATCGGCCGGGTGGCGGATCGCTGGCTAGAGCGCGAGTGCCGCGTCCGTCGCGGCGCCCGCCGCGGCGGTCACTCGGGTCTCTCCGTTGCCCCGCGGCGACAGGGCCCGCAGCGTCCAGTCGCCGGGTGCGGCGAAGAACCGGAACTCCCCGGCCGGGGACGTCACCACCTCGGCGGTGAACTCACCGGTCGCGTCGAGCAGCCGGACGTAGGCGCCGGGCACCGGATCGCCCGCGGCGCCTGAGGTCACGACACCCTGGATGACCGTCTCGGATCCCACGTCGACCGCTCCCACGCTCGAGCCCTGGACGGGCGCTCCGCACATCAGACGTCCTTCTCGACCGGTACGCCGACCAGCGAGCCGTACTCGGTCCAGGATCCGTCGTAGTTCTTCACCCCGCGGTGGCCGAGCAGCTCCTGCAGCACGAACCAGGTGTGGGAGGACCGCTCGCCGATCCGGCAGTAGGCGATGGTCTCCTTGGCGAGGTCCACGCCGGCGTCGGCGTACAGCGCGCGAAGCTCGTCGTCGCTCCTGAACGTGCCGTCGTCGTTGGCCGCCTTCGACCACGGGATGTTCACCGCGGTCGGGATGTGGCCGGCGCGCTGCGACTGCTCCTGGGGCAGGTGCGCCGGCGCGAGGAGCTTGCCCGAGAACTCGTCAGGCGAGCGGACGTCGACGAGGTTCTTGCTCCCGATCGCCGCGATGACCTCGTCGCGGAACGCGCGGATCGAGGTGTCCTGCTCCTGGGCGCGGTACGACGCAGCCGGTCGCTCGCTGACTTCACCGGTCAGCGGGCGCGAGTCCAGCTCCCACTTCTTGCGGCCGCCGTCGAGCAGCTTGACGTCGCGGTGGCCGTAGAGCTTGAAGTACCAGTACGCGTACGCCGCGAACCAGTTGTTGTTGCCGCCGTACAGCACGACGGTGTCGTCGTTCGAGATGCCCTTCGCGGACAGCAGCTGCTCGAACTGCTCGCGCGAGACGAAGTCGCGCTTCACCTGGTCCTGCAGCTCGGACTTCCAGTCGAGGCGGACGGCGCCCTCGAGGTGGCCCTTGTCGTAGGCGGACACGTCCTCGTCGACCTCGACGAAGACGACACCGGGCTTGCCGATGCTCGCCTCCGCCCAGTCGGCGTCTACGAGCACATCAGTTCGGCTCATGCGGGAGCTCCTTCTCGGGTGGTCGAACGACGGAACAGCAGGTAGACCTCGCAGCCCAGGCAGAAGCCGAAAGCGGCGTTGAGGAACGCCGCGCCCAGCGCGAGGGCGGTCGCCACGGTGCCCAGCAGCGGCGCGCCGGCGAGGAAGCCGACGGTGCCCACGGCGGCGAACGCCGCCCCGACCGTCTGGGCGAACCGCGGCGGCGCCTCGGCCTCCAGCTCGGCCGGCGGGTCGAGCCGCGGCTGGACGAACGTGCGGTAGAGCACGCCGTACGGCGCTCGGCGCAGGCCCAGCAGGGCGCCGGCGAGGAAGACCAGGCCCTGGGCCGCGAGGAGCCAGCCGCTCCCGGTCAGCAGGACGACCGCGAGGACGACGGAGGTCACCCAGGCGGCGAAACGAGGCGCGCGTGGGTCGACGAGACGTGCGGACATGGCGGGTGCTCCTGACGAGGAAGAGTGCGCGGCGCGGTCAGGAGGTGCGACAGAGCGCGCTGCGCAGACGGCCGTAGTCCACGGCACGTCGCTTCACCAGCACGGTCGCAGTGCGCATCGTCTTGACTGTAACCCGCCCCGCCCGCGGAAATTCCGCCCCCCGTGGCCCGACCCTTCTGCCGCCCCCCTCCAAGATCATGAGCGAGTACAGGCGATAGGGCGCTTCTCGACGCTCCTCGACCGGATCCACAGATCCCCGCCAGACCCCCTGTGAACCCTGGTCGGCGCCGACGATCGACCCATGCCGAGACGAACCCCGGTCACCACGGGGCAGGCCCGGGCGCTGGCCCGTCACCTCGAGGCGCACCATCAGGTCGTTGACCGCGCGACGCTCCTCACCCTCGGCTTCCCGGCGGACCACGGCCGCAACCAGGTCGACGCCGGGCGGTGGCAGCGGGTCCACCGAGGCGTCTACTGCGCGTACACCGGCCCGCTGACCTTCCTCGCCCGGTGCGAGGCGGCGATCCGCGCGGTCGGTCATGGCGCGGTCATCGACGGAGCCGCCGCCCTCTGCGTGAACCGGCACCAGGGATACGACGGAACTGGTCCGATCGACGTGGCGGTACGCCACGGCGCACCGCGGCCCCGCCTCACCGGCGTGCGGGTGCGGCAGACCGATGCCCTGACACCGCGGTCGTGGTGGACCCGCAGCAACCTGCCCGTGCTGCGGCCCGAGTGGGCAGCCGTAGCCGTCGCCCGGCGCGCGCCGCTGCGCGCCCGCGGGGCTCTCGCCGCCGCAGTGCAGCAGGGCCACGTCCTCCCAGCGCACCTCTTCGCCGTCATCCTGGCGACCGGCCGGTTCCGGGGCCGCCCTCGTCTCGAGGCGATCGTGCGCGACCTCGACGGGGGCTCCCGCTCCGAGCTCGAGGCGATCTTCATCGAGCTGTGCCGGCGAGCTGGTGTCGTCCTGCCCGAGCAGAACTACGCCGTACGCGTCGGAGATCGCCGCGCCTGGCTCGACGCGTGCTGGCCGGATCTGCGCCTCGCGGTGGAGATCGACGGCAAGGCGTACCACGTGCTCAGCGAGGACTGGGAGCAGGACCTGGTACGCCAGAACGACCTCGTCCTCGGCGGCTGGACGGTGCTCCGCTTCACCGCAGCAGCGCTGCGCGAGCATCCCGATGAGGTGATCGCGACGCTGCGGGCCGCGCTGGCACCGGGGGCGGTTCGGCGCGCCGGCTGATCGAGGAGCGTCGCCAAGCGCCCAATCGCCCGTACTCGCTCATGATCTTGGAGATGGGCGGGTTCGGTGCCGCCGGTGCCGGCAGAAAGCTAGCGGGGGACGACGCGGCCCAGGGCGGCGAGGACGTCGGGCTTGCGCGGCTGACCGCTCGCGCGGACGACGACCCGACCGCCCGCGTCGAGGACGAACGTCGTCGGCGTGCGCATGATGCGAAGTCGGCGCACCGCGTCGAGGTTCGCCTCGGCGTCGACCTCGACGTAGGCGACGCCGTCGACCATCGCCGCGACGTCGGTCAGCACCCGGCGGGTGGCCCGGCACGGCGCGCAGAACGTGCTGGAGAACTGGACCAGGGTCCCTCGCGGGCCGGGTTCTACGCCGATCGCGCGCAAGGTGGCGGCGTCGGCCGCCCCGCCCTCGTCGTCGACGACAGCACGCAGCCGCCCGCGTCGCCCGGCCCACACGAAGCCGACCGCGGTCGCCGCGGCGAGGGTGGCGAGCAGTACGACGAACCCGGTCATGTCATCCGGTGACAAGCCGCGCGCACGTGCGGGGATTCCCTCAGCGCGTCCGGATCACGACGCCGCGGGCCGAGGCCGAGAAGCGCAGCGCGTCCGCCGCCACCTCCACCGCCTGCAGAGTGATCCCGAACGGCAGGCCACTCGTCGAGATCGTGAACGACAACCGCGCTGCGGACGACGCGACCGCGGCTACGGGCAGAGCCGGACCGGACAGGGCGCGCACGCCCGTGACCGTCACGACGACTCCTCGCTCGGTCACCCGCGGAGTGCCGGTGCCCTCGACCGGAACGCTGCCGCGCCCCGGTACGCCGATCGACGAGCGCACGACGAGCGCGCCCGCCCCGGCTGTCACCCGCGGTGACCCCGGTCGGCTCTCGAGGTAGGCGTTGAGGTCGACGTAGTCGAGGAAGACCGTCGCCGTGCCCGAGTCGACCGGCACCGCCTCGACCTCGCCGGCGAGGGCGTCGCTGAGGCCGACCCGCACCCCGCGGAGGTCCGCTTCGACCCGGGTGAAGTTGAGGCCCTCGACCCGCACGTCACGGGCGGTCACGTCGACCTCGCGGAACCGCCCGCGGACCGCCTGCGTGACGAACGGGTAGCCGCGGAAGGTGACGTCCGGCTCCTCGGACATCCCCTCGGACCGCTGCACGGCCTTGCCGACCGCGCTCCCGGCGACCGCGGCCAGGCCGAGGTCGGCCACGGCGGCGAGCCCGACGACGACCGCCGCCGAGACGACCAGACCCTTCAGCACGCGGCCTCCTCAGGCGAACAGCAGTCGGGCCATGCCGTAGACGACCGGGGCGGCCAGGACGATCGGCAGGACGGCGGCGAGCGGCGCTGCGAGCGCGCGCCGGGCATCGACGTCGGCGGCGGCGACGTCGGTGGCGAGGTCTGCGGTCATGGCGGCAAGCGCTACGGCCAGCCCTAGCAGCGCGCCGCGGCCGGTTCCCAGTAGGTCGACCGGAGTGCCGAGCGCTGCGCCCCCAGCCGTGCCGGCGGCCAGCCCCACGACCACCGCGACGAGGCCGCGCCGGCCACCCGGGATCGCGACCGGTCCGCGGTGGACCGCGTCGGCGAGGCGGCCCGCCAGGACCCCGACCGCGACCGCGCCGAGTGCCACCGAGACCACCTGCTGCCCGAACGAGGTCCCGCCCACCACGAGCAGGTGGGCTGCGCACACGACGAGCACGACCGCGGAGGTCGTCGCCGCGATCGACTCCACGACCCGCTCCCGATCGGTGCGCACGAGCTCGGCGACGAACGCGGCGGCGACGCCCAACGCGACCACGCCGACGAGCGCACCGACATGCGCGCCGTCGTCCCATACCGCGACGGCGTCGGCCGCGAGTGCCGCCAGCGCCGCGATCACGAAGCTGTCGCGGAAAGCCGGCGCGTCCGCGAGGAGCAGGACGCCTGCGGCGACGCCCAGCTGGGCGATGACGACGACTCCCACCAGTGCGGGCCGACCGACAGCCGCGCCGGCGCCGGTCAGCGCCGCGGCCGCCACCGCGACCGCGCCCTCCGGCATCGGGCGGCGGACGACCGCCGCGGGGTTCGCCATCAGCGCATCGTGCCACGGGGGCGTACGACGCCGGCCCGAGTCAGCCGCCCGCGAACGGCGGCAGCACCTCGACCACCGACCCGTCGCCGAGCGCGACGTCGCCATGCGCGCGGGTCCCGACCGGCGCGCCGTCGACGAGGTACGACGAGCGGGCGAGCACCGCCGCGAACCGCTCGGGCCGGCGCTGCGTGGCCGCCGCGAGCGCGGCCTCGAGCGTGTCCGCGTCGAACGGCTCCTCGGAGCAGCCGGCGGCATCCCGCGCGGCGGCCCAGAACCGGAGCACCCCCCGACCCATCGGATCAGACCGCCGGGACGCGGTCTACCAGCACCCGCAGGTGCGCGCCGATCCGGTCGACCAGCTCCGGCGTCGCACCGGACTCGGCATGCGCGAAGCCCGGCACCAGCCACAGCTCCGCCGTGTCCCCTGCGGCCGCGACGAGGGCGCGGGGGTGGTCCAGCGTGAAGTACGCGTCGCGGTCGCCGTGGACGACGAGCAGCGGCGTCGGCGCGATGCGCGGGGCCACCTCGACCGGCGACTCCGGCACCTCGGCCCACGCGTCGACGAGCCGCGTTCGCAGGACGTGCCGGCTGACCCGTCGTCCGGCCGGCCGCTCGACCAGCCAGTGCAGACGACGCATCGGCACGGTGTCCCTGACTCCCCACCGGCTCGTGGCGCTGACCGTGACGACGCCGTCGACCCGACGGTGCAGCGCGGCGTGACGCAGCACCGCCGAGCCGCCCATCGACCAGCCGCAGGTGACCACTCGGTCGTAACCCAGGTCGCGGGCGGCCTCCACCGCGGCAGCGACATCGAGCACCTCGAGGTCCCCGAGAGTCGACAGGCCCGCCGACCGGCCGTGCCCGCGGAAGTCGAACGCGACGACCCCGGCGTACCTCGAGAGTCGACGCGCCACGCGCGCCTGCCATGGCTTCGTGTGGGCGCCGCCGAAGCCGTGGGCGAGGACGACCGCGAGCTCGGTGGAGCCGGACTCGCACGGCAGATGCGATGCCGAGAGGAGGACCCCGTCGGCCGTGCGCAGCCGGACCGGACGCGCCGTCTCACCCAGCGTGGACACGGCGTTCCGGGGGGCGCGCACGTCGGGTATCGTGCCGCATGCGGGTCCCGGGCGACGAAGCCTGCCGGGGCCCGTTCGCGTTCCCGCAGCCGAGAGGAGGCGCGGCGTGAGCGTCCTGCTCGTGCTGACCGATGCTCCCTCCGCGGTCGCGCTGCTGCCGGCGCTGGGTCTCCTCGGCCACGCTGCTCGGGTGGCGCCGCCGGACGGCACCGCGCTGCTCGACCCCGCGCCGTGCGACGTCGTGCTCGTCGACGCGCGGTCCGACCTCGTCGCGGCGCGGGCGCTGTGCCGGCTGCTGCGCAGCACCGGCGTCGACGCGCCGCTGCTGGCGGTGCTCACCGAAGGCGGGCTCGCCGCGCTCACCGGGGAGTGGGGGCTCGACGACGTCATCCTGGACACCGCCGGACCCGCGGAGGTCGAGGCCCGGCTGCGTCTCGCCGTCCACCGCGCGCACGCCGCGCAGCCGCTGGACGCGGAGACCGGGCTCATCCGCAGCGGAGACCTGACGATCGACGAGACGACGTACCAGGCCCGCCTCCGCGGTGAGCCGCTCGACCTCACCTTCAAGGAGTTCGAGCTGCTCAAGCACCTCGCGCAGCACCCCGGCCGGGTCTACTCCCGTGCCCAGCTCCTGCAGGAGGTGTGGGGCTACGACTACTACGGCGGCACGCGGACCGTCGACGTGCACGTCCGCCGCCTTCGCGCGAAGCTCGGCGCCGAGCACGAGTCGCTCATCGGCACGGTCCGCCACGTCGGCTACAAGTTCGTCAGCCAGCCGTTGAGCGGCCCGCTCGACGCCGACGCGGCCGGCGCGCAAGGCGGCGCGGGCCGACCGGAGCTGATCCGGCCCTGATCCGGTCGGCGCATAGGGTCCGGCCATGCCCGGACCCGACCCCGCAGCCGACGTGCGCACCGAGGTGCGGGGCAGGCTCCGCCCCGCGGAGGCCGACGCCGTCCTTCGCCTGCTCGACCGGGCGGCCGACGCCGACGGCGCGTTGCCGCTCTCGGAGCACGTCTGGCTGCACCTGCGACACGGCGGTGATCCGGCCGCGCGCAACGTGCTCCTCCGGAGCGACGGCGAGCTGGCCGGGTACGCCCACCTCGACCCGACCGACGCGTTCGAGGGCAGCAGCGCCGAGGTCGTCGTCGACCCGGTCCACCGCTCCCGCGGCTACGGCCGCACGCTCGTGGAGCAGCTCATCGGGCTGTCGCCGGACGGCCGACTCCGGCTGTGGTCGCACGGCGCGCATCCGGCCGCCGAGCGGCTCGCAGAGGGGCTCGGCTTCGATCGCGCGCGGGTGCTGTGGCAGATGCGCCGGTCGCTGCTCGCGCCGATCCCGGCGGCACCCTTGCCCGACGGGGTGGCCGTCCGCACGTTCGTCGTCGCCTCCGACGAGGACGCCTGGCTCGAGGTGAACAACCGAGCGTTCGCCGAGCACCCCGACCAGTCGCGGTGGACCCGGGCGGACCTCGAGGTGCGGGAGCGCGAGGAGTGGTTCGACCCCGCCGGGTTCTTCCTCGCGGAGCGGGACGGCCGGCTGGTCGGGTTCCACTGGACCAAGGTGCACGGTGGGTCGCACGTCCACGCGCACGACGGCGGGGAGCACTCGCATGCGCATGACCACGACGCGATCGGCGAGGTGTACGTCGTCGGCGTCGATCCCGCCGCACAGGGCATCGGCCTCGGTCCGGCGCTGACCCGCGTCGGCCTGGCGCACCTGCGGCGTCTTGGACTGCCGCAGGCGATGCTCTACGTCGAGGAGGACAACACCAACGCGATCCGCGTCTACGAGCGGCTGGGGTTCACCCGGTGGGCCACCGACGTCGCCTACCGGCGTCGCCTCACCGACTAGCGCCTGGGCTGCTCGGCGCCCCCAGCCGAGCGCACGTCGCTCGAGGCCGCCAGCGGAAGGCTCAGCGTGAAGGTGGAGCCGGTGCCCTCCACGCTCCACACACTGACCCGACCGCCGTGGTTCCCGGCCACGTGCTTGACGATGGCGAGTCCCAGCCCGGTGCCGCCGGTGTCGCGCGACCGGGCCGGGTCAGCGCGGTAGAACCGCTCGAAGATGCGGTCGACATCGGCCGGCGCGATCCCGATGCCCTCGTCGGAGACCGAGATCTCCGCATGGTCGTCGCGGCGGCGCGAGCCGATGGCGATCCGCGTCCCGTTCGCCGAGTACGCGATCGCGTTGTCGAGGAGATTGCCCACGGCGGTGACCAGCTGGGCCTCGTCGCCTCGCACCACGAGCGACGGGTCGCCCTCGCAGGTGATCGAGATCGCCTTGGCGTCGGCGCGCATCCGCGAGCGGTCAACCGCCTCATGCAGTACGACGTCCAGGTTGACGACGGTGGATGGCGGCCGCGCTTCGGCGCCCTGAAGCCGGGACAGGTCGATGAGCTCCTGGACGAGGCGGCTCAGCCGGCCGGCCTCGTGCACCATTCGGGACGCGAAGCGTCTGACGGTGTCCGCGTCAGCCTCGCCCTCCTGGATCGCCTCCGCCAGCAGGCCGAGCGCTCCCACCGGCGTCTTCAGCTCGTGGGAGACGTTCGCGACGAAGTCGCGGCGAACCGCCTCGACCCGGCGCGCATCCGTGACGTCCTCGGCGAAGAGCGCGACGTGGCCCGCGGTTCCGGCCGGCACCGCGCGCACCCGAAGCACGGTGACGGCCCCACCGTCCGGCACCTCGACCTCGATCTCCCGCTCCCCCACAGCACCGGTCGCGCGCAGGTCGGCCACGAGGCGCCCGAGGGCCGCTACGGCCAGCCGACGACCGCTGACGAGCCGGAGTCGTCTCGCCACCTCGTTGTCGAACACGACGCGGTCGTCGGGGTCGAGCACCGCGGCGGCAGACGTCAGCGACGCCAGCGCGCCCTCGAACACGTGCGGCGGAAGAGCGGCCTGCGCCCCGGAACGCGGGAGCGGGACGGCCGTGCCCGCGCGCCGCCTGGCGGCGGCCACCGCGAGCACGGCACCGATCACGGCACCTGCCGAGGTGCAGACCAACGCGATGACGACGGTCGCGGTCACGTCGCCGATCGTAGGTCGGCCGCGGGCGGGTGGGTCACAGGCCCACGTGCGACTCGTGCGCCGTGCCGGTCACGAGGAACTCGACTCGCTCCGCCACGGACACCGCGTGGTCGCCGATCCGCTCGTAGTGCCTCGTGACGAGCGCGAGATCCATCGCCGTGCGGACGTCGATGCCGTCGGGTCGAGCGGCGAGCCGCTCGACCATCGTGCGACACAGGTCGTCCAGCGCATCGTCCATCAGGTCCAGCCGCTCCGCCGTCTCTGGCTCGAGGTCTCGTACGGCGTGCGCGGCGCTCTCGAGGAGCAGGCGCGCCTGCCCACCCATGCCGACCACAACGTCGCAGAGGTCGCCGGGAAGTCGGGTCGGCGCGATACGGGCGACGGTCTTCGCGATGTTGAGGGCGAGGTCTCCCGACCGCTCGAGGTCGCCGATGATCCGCACGATGGACATCAACGCGCGCAGGTCACCGGCCACCGGCGCCTGGCGGGCGAACATCTCGTGGATGCGCCCCTCGAGCCGCCGGTAGACGTCGTCGATCGCGTCGTCCTGCGCGATGACCGTCTCCGCGAGGCTGACGTCCGCGGAGATCAGCGCCTCCGTCACCTGGGCGACGGCCGCCTCGACCAGTCGGATCATGTCGACGATCTCGTCGAGCGACTCCACGATCTGGTCGTGGAAGCTCACGCGCGGCATGCGACGCCGCTCAGCCGAAACGGCCGGTGATGTAGCCCTCAGTACGTGGGTCGCGGGGGTTGGTGAAGATCTTCTGCGTCTCGTCGTACTCGACGAGGACGCCGTACCGGGCGCCCTCCTCGGCGACGTGCGCCGTGAAGAACGCGGTCTTGTCGGACACACGTGCGGCCTGCTGCATGTTGTGGGTCACGATCACGATCGTGTAGTCGCCGGCGAGCTGCTGCATGAGGTCCTCGATCTTCGCCGTCGCGATCGGGTCCAGCGCCGAGCACGGCTCGTCCATGAGGATCACCTCGGGGTCGACCGCGAGCGCGCGCGCGATGCAGAGCCGCTGCTGCTGCCCGCCGGACAGCGCGAGCGCCGACTTCTTCGTGTTGTCCTTGACCTCGTCCCACAGGGCGGCCTGGGTGAGCGCCTGCTCGACGACGTCGTCGAGGCCCTTCTTCACCCCCATGAGCTTGGGGCCGAACGTGATGTTGTCGTAGATCGAGCGCGGGAACGGGTTGGGCTTCTGGAACACCATGCCGATCCGGCGCCGCACCTCGACCGGGTCGACGTCGTGGGCGTAGAGGTCCTGTCCGTGGAAGCGGATCGTCCCTTCGACCCGGGCCTCCGGGATCAGGTCGTTCATCCGGTTGAAGCAGCGGATGAACGTCGACTTGCCGCACCCCGACGGCCCGATCAGCGCGGTGATCTCGCCACGCGCGATCCCCATGGTGACGGTCTCGAGCGCGAGCTTCGGTCCGTAGCTGACCCGCACGTCGACGACTTCGAAGATCGGGTCGAGCACAGAGTCGGGCGTGTGGGTCGCTGCCTCGACGACGTCTGGGGAGACCACGCCATCGATGATGTCAGGCGCCGCCGCCGCATGGACGGCAGGCCGGGTGCTGGTCTCCATGGCGACTGCCTCGCGGTCTCGGGGGTCGGGGCGGTACGTCGACTGACCGGTCACCACGAGTGCCTGCTGCGGGACCGGAGCGCGATGGCGATGCCGTTGATGGTGAAGAGCAGGCCGAGCAGCACGAGGATCCCCGCCGCGGCGGTGACCTGGAACCCCGGCTGCGGCCGACTGATCCAGTTGAAGATCTGCAGCGGGAGCGCGGTGTAGCGGTCCGACGGGTCGTTGGGCACGCTGGCGCTGAAGACCAGAGCGCCGAGCAGGAGGAGGGGGGCCGCCTCGCCGAGCGCCCGCGAGAGCGCGAGGATGCATCCGGTGACGATGCCGCCGAGCGAAGGGGGCATCACCGCGCGCCGGGTCACCTGCCAGCGGGTCGCGCCCAAGGCGTATGCGCCCTGGCGGATCGACGAGGGCACCGAGCGGATCGACTCGCGGGCCGCGATGACGATCACCGGGAAGGCCAGCAGCGAGAGCGCGATCGCCCCTGTCCAGAGCGAGAACCCGAGGCCGAGACCTCGGGCGACGACGCCGAGCGCGAGGATGCCGTAGATGATCGACGGCACACCCGCGAGGTTCGCGATGTTGACCTCGATGAGCCTGGTGAACCGGTTGCGGGGGGCCATCTCCTCCAGGTAGATCGCGGCGCCGACGCTGACCGGGACGGCGATCGCGGTGGTCAGCCCGATCAGCCAGAGGCTCCCGAACAGCGCCGCCTTGACTCCCGCCTTCGCCGGTCGACGCGACGGGAAGGACTGCAGGAAGTCGGCGGACACCCGCGATCCGCCGCGCTCGACGATCGTGTAGAGCAGGACGCCGAGGACGACCAGGCCGATCCCGGTGCAGAGCAGCAGCAGCGACTGGAACGAGACCTCGCCGACCCGGCGCGACCGGTTCGCCCGCGACGAGGTCAGGGGCCGCTTCGCCCGGTCGACGATCGCCGTCACTGGTAGACCTGCCGGAAGCGGCGGACGAACCGCTGGCTGAGCAGGTTGAGCGCCAGCGTCATGACGAACAGCGTGAATCCGACCGCGAAGATCGACTGGTAGTCGACCGTCCCCTGCTGCGAGTCGCCGAGCGCCACCTGCGCGATGTACCCGGTCATCGTCTGGATGCTCTCCCGGACGTCGACGGTGAGGTTGGGCGTCGACCCCGCCGCGACCGCGACGATCATCGTCTCGCCGACCGCCCGGCTGATCCCGAGGATCACGCTGGCCGCGATGCCCGACAGGGCGGCGGGGATGACCACCCGGGTGGCGACGCGGCGGCGCCCGCTGCCGAGGCCGAACGCGCCCTCCCGCAGTGCCTGCGGCACCGCGCGCATCGCGTCCTCCGAGAGGCTGGCGATGGTCGGGATGATCATGATGCCCATCACGAGGCCCGCCGAGAGCGCGTTGAAGATGCTCACCTGGTCCTCGCCGAAGATGCCCTTCAGCACCGGAGTCACCGTCCGCAGCGCGAAGTAGCCGTAGACGACCGTCGGGATGCCGGCGAGCAGCTCGAGCAACGGCTTGAGGAAGCGCCGCGCGCGGGGTCGGGCGTACTCGCTGAGATACGTCGCCGCGCCGAGCCCGAGCGGGAGCGCGACGACGAGCGCGACCGCCGAGACGAGCAGGGTCCCCCCGAGCAGGGGCAGGACGCCGAACAGCTGGGGGGCGCCCTTCGGCTGCCAGGTGGTACCGGTGAAGAAGTCCTTCGCGCTGAAGTCCCTGAAGAAGTCGAGCCCGTTGCTGACGAGGGTGTAGACGATCGCGACAGTGGTCAGGACGGAGACGAGGCCGCAGAGCATCAGCGTCGCCTCGATCACCCGCTCGCCCGGCCGTGACCGGCGGCGGAGGTCCAGCGGCGGACGCTGCCCCTCCGCCTGCCGGCTCGTCGTGGTGACCGACGTCACGTAGTGCCTCTCATCGGGTGGGTGGCCGAGCGCCGGGAGCACTCTGCCGTGGCTAGCCGAGCTTGGCGAGCGCGGTCTCGTACTCCGACTCGGGCAGCTGGACGTAGCCGACCTCGTCGATCAGCTCCCGCCCGTCGCCGAGCACGTACTCGACCATCGCCTTGACCTCCGGCCGGGCGAGCTCGGAGCTCTTGACGTAGATGTACAACGGCCGGGACAGCGGGTCGTACGTGCCGTTCAGGACGGTCTCGACGGACGGCTTGATGCAGCCCTTCCCGCCGTCGACGCCGACCAGGTTCAGCCGCTCGGCGTTCTCGGTGTAGTACGCGAAGCCGAAGAACCCGAGGCCGCCCTTCGAGCCCTCGATGCCCGTGACCAGGACGTTGTCGTCCTCGGACGTGGTCACCCCATCGGCGCGGAACTTCCCCTCCTTGCCGAGGATCTCCTCGAGGAAGAAGTCATAGGTGCCGGAGTCCGCGCCCGGGGTGAACAGCTTCAGCTCGGTGCCCGGCAGCCCGGCCCTGACGTCGCTCGCCTTCTTCACCGTGCTGCCGGAGATGAAGGCCTTCTTGAGCTCGTCGACCGTCAGGCAGTCGATCTTCAGGTCCTTGTTCGAGACGACGGCCAGCCCGTCGGTGGCGATCTTGAACTCGGTGAACTCGACGCCCTTCGCCTTGCACGCCGCGGCTTCCTCGTCCTTGATCGCCCGGGACGCGTTGGAGAAGTCGGTCTCGCCCGCGCAGAACTTCTCGAAGCCGCCGCCGGTG
Organism: Mycobacteriales bacterium; assembly: GCA_035536955.1. Classification (GTDB taxonomy): domain Bacteria; phylum Actinomycetota; class Actinomycetes; order BP-191; family BP-191; genus DATLNF01. The sequence continues at coordinate 18,989 of DATLNF010000138.1, forward strand.
CCCGACTCGCCGACCTGGATCTTCACGTCCGGGTGGTCCTCGCCGAAGTCCTCGGCCACGGCCTCCATGATGGGGAAGACGGTCGAGGACCCGTCGCCGTTGATCGTCCCGCTCAGCTCGGCACCCGACCCGGTCGAGGACGGGCCGTCGTCACCGCACCCCACGAGCACGAGGGACAGACCAAGCACGAGCGCGGCGGTTCGCCGCAGCCCACCCTGGCGAGCCTGCATGAAAGAGCCCCCTTCTACGGCGTGAGGACTGCCCTCACGACACCCCGCACGGTATGCAGCGGACGCGACCGGTGTGGGTGGGAGAGGTGAACGCGAGGTGAACGCCGGATGACCCCTGGGCCGTCAGTCCGCATGCACCCGCTCGCCCGTGACGAGGTAGACGACCCGGCGGGCGACGCTGACCGCGTGGTCGGCGAACCGCTCGTAGTAGCGCCCGGCGAGCGTGATGTCGATCGCCGCCTCGATGCCGTGCCGCCACTCGTCGTCGAGGATCGCCGTGAAGAGCTGCCGGTGCAGCTCGTCCATCGCGTCGTCGTCGCGTTCGAGCTCGGCAGCCAGCGCGATGTCCCGGTTGGCGATGCAGTCGCCCGCTTTGCTCATGATCAGCTGCGCGACCTGGCCCATCTCGAGGATCGTGGAGCGGACGTGCTTGGGGACCGCCGACAGCGGATAGCGCCGGCGAGCGATCTTCGCGACGTGCAGAGCCATGTCGCCGGCGCGCTCGAGGTCGGCGACGATCCGCAGGCTGGTCACCAGGATCCGCAGGTCGCCGGCGACGGGCTGCTGGCGGGCCAGCAGGTCGAAGGCGTTGCTCTCGACGTCGTGGTAGACCCGGTCGATCACGTCGTCGCCGGTGATGACGCTCTCGGCGAGCTGGACGTCGGCATCGAGGAGCGCCGTCGTCGCCCGGCCGATCGCACTCCCGGTCATGGCGGTCAGCTCGACCAGGCGATCGGTGATCGAGTCGAGCTCCTCGTGATAGGCATCCCGCACGCTGCACCGACTCCCTCGGATGTGGTCCAGCAGGAGGATGCCATGCCGGAGAGCCGCTCGGTGTCGCGGACGCGCGTCGTGGACGCGCCGCCCGGTGCCGTGTTCGACCTGCTGGCCGACCCCCGCAAGCACCCGCTGCTCGACGGCTCGGGGAGCGTCAAGGCGACGTTGACGGGGCCGGAACGGCTCGAGCTGGGCTCGCGCTTCGGCATGCGCATGCACCTGCTCGCGCCCTACGTGATCAGCAACGAGGTGGTCGAGTACGAGCCCGACGCGCTCATCGCCTGGCAGCACTTCGGCCGCCACAGGTGGCGCTACCGGCTCGTCCCGGTCGACGGTGGGCGCCGTACCGAGGTCACGGAGACGTTCGACTGGTCGACGTCCCGCGCGCCATGGTTCATCGAGATGATGGGCTACCCGGAGCGCAACGCGGCCTCCATGGAGGCCACCCTCGAGCGCCTCGCCGGCCTCGTCGCACCCTGACGAGACGGCTACATACGGCGGTCCCGACTCCGCGGGACGCCGCGTCAGGCGATGATGGCGCGCATGTCGCTGCCACGCGCAAGATCCCTGCCCGCCGCGCTCGCCGTCCTGCTGCTCGCCGCCGGCCTGGTCGTCGGCCCGGCACCCCTCCCGGCGACCGCGGCCGAGCGCGCCCA
>DATLNF010000139.1:0-4494 GCA_035536955.1 Mycobacteriales bacterium
CAGCCCCTCGACGACGGCGGTCTTGCCGACGCCGGGCTCGCCGATGAGGACCGGGTTGTTCTTGGTACGCCGGGACAGCACCTGCATGACCCGCTCGATCTCCTTCTCGCGCCCGATGACCGGGTCGAGCTTGGACTCGCGGGCCGCCTGGGTGAGGTTGCGGCCGAACTGGTCGAGCACCAGTGAGGTGGACGGAGTGCCCTCCGCCGGACCGGCGGCGGGCTCACCCTTGCCGCCCTGGTAGCCGGAGAGCAGCTGGATGACCTGCTGGCGCACGCGGTTGAGGTCGGTGCCGAGCTTGACGAGCACCTGCGCGGCGACGCCCTCACCCTCACGGATGAGGCCGAGCAGGATGTGCTCGGTCCCGATGTAGTTGTGGCCGAGCTGGAGCGCCTCGCGCAGGGAGAGCTCGAGGACCTTCTTCGCCCGCGGCGTGAAGGGGATGTGCCCCGACGGAGCCTGCTGCCCCTGGCCGATGATCTCCTCGACCTGCTGGCGCACGCCTTCCAGGGAGATGCCGAGAGACTCGAGAGCCTTGGCTGCGACGCCTTCGCCCTCGTGGATCAGCCCGAGCAGGATGTGCTCGGTGCCGATGTAGTTGTGGTTGAGCATCCTGGCTTCTTCCTGAGCCAGGACGACGACGCGCCTCGCGCGGTCGGTGAACCTCTCGAACATGATCGCTCCCTCACGGGACGTGACCCGCATCGCCGCAGTGGCGACCGGTCTCCCGCATGCTATCCCCGCAGCCGGCGTCGCCCATGTGCGTTCGACGACGGAGCCTGAGTGGTTTTCGTCGGGCCTACGAGGAGTTCAACTCGCCGGCCGAAGGCGGTGTTCCCCCGCCGTCCCTATTGCGAGGATCGCGGCACACAGCCCGGCCGTCGCGCCGGCTAGGAGTGCGCGGCTTGGTACTTCTCGAGGATGTCGGCGGAGATGCGACCGCGCTCGCTGACCTGGTGGCCGCTCTCGCGGGCCCACTGGCGGATGTGCTGCACCTGCGAGCGGTCCAGCGTCCCGCTGCCGCGGCGTCCGCCGCGACGTGCGCCGCCGCCCGAGGACCCGCGCCCGGCCCGGCGCGCGGCACCGACGTACGGCGCGAGCGCGTCGCGGAGGGCCTGCGCGTTCGGCGCCGACAGGTCGATCTCGTACGCCGTCCCGTCGAGCGCGAACTCGATCGTCTCGGCGGCGTCGCCGCCGTCGATGTCGTCGACCAGCGTCACGTTGACTCTCTGCGCCATTTCGAATTCCCTCCGCGGCAATATGTTCGTGAATTGGAACAATAGCCGCTCGTAATTGGCGGCTGCACGAATTCGGCGCGGAATGCGCTTTCTATTCCGGGCGCACGAGCGGGAACAGGATCACGTCGCGAATGCCCGCGACGCCGGCGACCAGCATCACCAGCCGATCCACGCCCATGCCCATCCCCCCGGCCGGGGGCATCCCGTGCTCGAGCGCGCGGAGGAAGTCCTCGTCGAGCGACATCGCCTCGGCGTCGCCACCGGCGGCCAGCGCGGCCTGCTCGACCAGGCGGCGGCGCTGCTCGATCGGGTCGGTCAGCTCGCTGTAGGCGGTGCCCAGCTCACGGCCGTTGACGATGAGGTCCCAGGACTCGGTGAGCCGAGGCTCGTCGCGATGCTGGCGGGTCAGCGGGCGGACCTCGATCGGGTAGTCGCGCACGAACGTCGGCTCGCGCAGCGTGTGCTCCACGAGCTTCTCGAACAGCTCGAGCACGAGCGCGCCCGCCGACCACGCCGGGTCCACCTCGACACCCGCCCGCTCCGCGTGCCGCTCGAGCAGCTCCCGCGACGTGTCGACGGTCACCTCCTCGCCGAGCGCGCTCGACACCGCGCCGTGCAGCGTCACGCTGGCCCAGTCGCCGCCGAGGTCGACCGACGTCCCGTCGGGCAGCGTCGCCTCGGTCGACCTGGTCGCGGCACGGCACGCCTCCTGCACGAGCTCGCGCGTGAGCTCGGCCATCGAGTCGTAGTCGCCGTACGCTTGGTAGGCCTCGATCATCGTGAACTCTGGGTTGTGGCTGGAGTCCGCGCCCTCGTTGCGGAAGTTGCGGTTGATCTCGAAGATCCGCTCCACTCCGCCGACGAGCAGGCGCTTCAGGTAGAGCTCCGGGGCGATGCGCAGGAACAGCTCGATGTCGAGTGCGTTCATGTGCGTGCGGAACGGGCGGGCAGCCGCTCCGCCGTGCATGACCTGCAGCATCGGCGTCTCGACCTCGAGGTACCCGCGAGCTGTCAACGAGTCCCGGAGGCTGCGCACGACAGCGCTGCGCACGGCCAGGACGCGGCGCGCGTCGGGGTTGACGATGAGGTCGACGTAGCGCTGGCGGACCCGGGACTCGGCGTCCATGCCGTACCACTCGCTGGGCAGCGGGCGCAGCGCCTTGGTCGTGATCTGCCACCGGTCGGCGAGGATCGAGAGCTCGCCGCGGCGGCTGGTGATGACCTCCCCCTCGATGCCCACATGGTCGGCGAGGTCGACGTCGCGCTGCCACGCCTCGAGCCGGTCGTCGCCGAGCCGGTCGAGCGAGAGCATCACCTGCAGGTCCGCGCTGCCGTCGCGCAGGACCGCGAACGCGAGCTTGCCATGGCCTCGCCGCGAGACGACCCGTCCGGCGACAGCGACCGTGTCGCCGGTGGACGTGTCCGCGGGCAGTCCGTCGTACCGCTCGCGCAGCTCCCCGAGCGTGGCGGTGCGCGGGAAGCCGACCGGGTAGCAGTCGACGCCCGACTCCGCGAGCCGCTCGAGCTTCTCCCGCCGGACGCGCATCTGCTCCGGCAGGTCGTCCGCGTCCGTCACGACGCGCAACCTACAAGGCCCATGGACCCATACCTGCCCCACCTGCCCCCACCTGCAGTGATCTTGCTGTCCGCGTCCACCGGACGCGCCCCCGACTGTGGACGCGCGCAGCAAGATCACGTGGTGGGGAGGGACTCCGATGGCGTGGGTGGCTGGCTCGGCGCGGTGAGACTCAGGGCGTGGCGTTGCGCTCGTAGACGAGGCGCAGCCCGATCAGGGTGAGCCACGGCTCGTGCGCGTCGACGTAGCTGCACTCGGCGATGATCAGCGGCGCGAGGCCGCCGGTCGCCACCACCTTCGCCGAGCCGCCCAGCTCCTTCTGCATCCGCTCGAGGATCCCGTCGATCTGCCCGGCGAAGCCGTACAGGATCCCCGACTGCAGGCACTCGACGGTGTTCTTCCCGATGACCGAGCGCGGGCGGGCGATCTCGACCTTGCGCAGCTGGGCGCCGCGCTGGGCCAGCGCGTCGATGCTGATTTCGACGCCCGGCGCGAGAGCGCCGCCGAGGAACTCGCCTCGGTCGCTCACCACGTCGAAGTTCGTCGAGGTGCCGAAGTCGACGACGATCGCGGGGCCGCCGTACAGGTGGAAGGCGGCTAGGGCGTTGACGATGCGGTCCGCACCCACCTCCTTCGGGTTGTCGGTGAGGATCGGCACCCCGGTGCGCACGCCGGGCTCGACGACGAGCGGCGGGAAGTGGAAGTACCGCTCGACCATCTCGCGCAGCGTGTGCGTCAGGGCCGGCACGACCGAAGCGACGACGACGCCGGTGATCTGGCGTTCGAAGCTCATGCCCTGGAGGGCGAGGAAGCCCTGCAGCGTCAGCGCGAGCTCGTCGGCCGTCCGCCGCGCGTCGGTCCCGACCCGCCAGTGGTCGACGAGCTCCTCGTCCCGGAAGACGCCGATGACGGTCTGGGTGTTGCCGACGTCGATGGTGAGCAGCATCACGCATCACCCTTCGTGGTGGGTCGCGGCGCCGGCCGGAGGTCGAACCCCAGATCGAGCACCGGCGCGGAGTGGGTCAGCGCACCGATCGAGATGAAGTCGACACCGGTGGCGGCGACCTCGCGGGCACGGTCGAGGGTGAGGCCGCCGCTCGCCTCGAGCCGGGCCCGGCCCCGCGCGAGCGAGACCGCGGCTCGCAGGTCGTCGAGGGACATGTTGTCGAGCAGGAGCAGGTCGGCGCCGGCGGCGACTGCCTCGGCCACCTGGTCGACCGTGTCGCACTCCACCTCGACCGGCAGGTCCGGGAACGCCGCGCGGACCGCTCGGTACGCCGCGACGACGCCACCCGCCGCGACGACGTGGTTGTCCTTCACCATCGCCGCGTCCGACAACCCCAGCCGGAAGCCGCTGCCACCGCCGCACCGCACGGCGTACTTCTCGAGCAGCCGTAGGCCCGGCGTCGTCTTGCGGGTGTCGAGGACCTGCACGCCGGTGCCCGCCACGGCATCAACCCATCGCCGGGTCTGCGTCGCCACCCCCGACAGGTGGCTCGCGATGTTGAGCGCGCTCCGCTCCGCGGTCAGCATGCTGCGCACCGAGCCGGTCACGGTGAGCACCGGGTCGCCCGCTGCGACGGAGGTGCCATCGGGCAGCAGGTGCTCCACCGCGGCGGCACCGTCCGCGGCGACGAGGAACACGGCCGCGGCGATCGCCGCACCGGCCGTCACCCCGGA
>DATLNF010000140.1:0-11987 GCA_035536955.1 Mycobacteriales bacterium
CGTGCTGGGTGTGCAGCTGCCGGTACGACGCCGCGTCGAGGTTGAGCCGCTCGACGCGCACCCGGGTCTCGTCGGGCCAGACACCCGGTGAGACGTCGAGGACCTCGGCGGCCTGCGGCAGCACCCCGGCCGGCCGCACCACGCGGTGCAGCCCGACGGGTGACGACGCGGCCACAGATTGCCTCCCGATCGGGGATACTGTCGAAGATTCTGCGGCCATACCTTTGCCGCGCCGCATGATCTCCCGTACCGTCGGGCCATGACAAGCGTGGCCGAGCCCGGCGTCCCCACGGTACCGGCCGACGCCGTACCCGGGTCGCCCCAGCCGTTCCGCTACGCGGGTGCGCGCGAGCTGGTCGAGCCGGACTGGCGCCGGCTGCCGGGCTTCGCCGGCGTGACCGCCGCGGAGTGGGAGTCGGCGCAGTGGCAGCGGGTCCACTGCGTGAAGAACCTCACCCAGCTCGCCGCGGTCCTCGGCCCCCACCTCAGCGACGATCTTGCTGCCGACATCCACCGGGACCAGGCGGAGCGGGCGACGATGTCGATCCTCGTCACGCCGCAGATGCTCAACACGATGGACGAGACCGACCTGCGCGCCGACCCGATCCGGCGCTACATGCTCCCGGCGTACACCGACCGCGACCCGGTGTGGCCGTCGCACCCGCACGCGTCGCGCGACTCGCTGCACGAGCACGACATGTGGGCGGTCGAGGGCCTCACCCACCGGTACCCCACCAAGGTGCTCGCCGAGCTGCTCGCGACGTGCCCCCAGTACTGCGGCCACTGCACCCGGATGGATCTGGTCGGCAACTCGGTTCCGCAGGTCGACAAGCTGAAGTTCATCGGCAAGCCCGTCGACCGGTACGCCGCGATGCTCGACTACCTGCGCCGTACCCCCGGCGTGCGCGACGTCGTCGTGAGCGGGGGCGACGTCGCCAACCTGCCGTGGCGCCAGCTCGAGGCGTTCGTCGCGGCGTTGCTCGAGATCGACTCGATCCGCGACATCCGGCTCGCCACGAAGGCGCTGATGGGGCTGCCGCAGCACTGGCTCCAGCCCGAGGTCGTCGAGGGGATGGCGCGGCTGGCCGCTACGGCGTTCGAGCGCGGGGTCGACCTCGCGATCCACACCCACGTGAACCACGCGCAGTCGGTGACCCCGCTGGTCGCCCGCGCCGCCCGCACGATGCTCGAGGTCGGCGTCCGCGACGTGCGCAACCAGGGGGTCCTGATGCGCGGCGTCAACGCGACACCGGAGGACCTGCTCGACCTGTGCTTCGCGCTCCAGGACGGCGCGAAGGTGCTGCCCTACTACTTCTACATGTGCGACATGATCCCCAACAGCGAGCACTGGCGGGTGAGCGTCGCCGAGGCGCAGCGACTGCAGCACGCGATCATGGGCTACCTGCCGGGTTTCGCGACGCCGCGCATCGTCTGCGACGTGCCGTTCGTGGGGAAGCGCTGGGTCCACCAGGTCGACGAGTACGACCGGGAGCGCGGCATCTCCTACTGGACCAAGAACTACCGCACCGGCATCGAGCACGCCGACCCGGACGCCCTCGACCGCCGGTACGAGTACTTCGACCCGATCTCGTCGCTGCCGGAGGCCGGCCAGGAGTGGTGGCGCGCGCACGCCGCCTCCGCCTGACGACACTTCCCCCTGTCCATGATCATGAGCGGTGACGCGCGGTAGGGCGCTCGTACTCACTCGTCGCGAGGGTGCGCCGGACGCAGGACTGGACCGATGTCACGGACCGCGCGACTCTGCTGGCGGATGCCGACGCGGCCCGGCGTACTGGGGTCCCTGCGGCTGTTCCTCCGCGACGCGCCCCACGGCGCGTGGGACGACGGCACGCTCGGCTGAGCGCCCTCGCCTGAGAGACACTGGGCGGGTGAGCGAGCCGCGGGGTACGACGCTGGGCAGCGCTGCGCGGGAGTTCGTGCGGCACCCTTCGCCGCGGCTCCTGCTCACCGGAGCGCTGGTCGCCGTGGCCGCGCGGGTCCTGGTCGGCGACTGGACGCGCGCCGACGTGGTCGTGATCGCGGCGCTGCTCGTCGCGCAGCCGTTCGTCGAGTGGCTCATCCACGTGCACGTGCTGCATTGGCGACCGCGGGAGATCGCCGGCCGGCGCGTCGACCCGGTGCCCGGCCGTTCCCACCGGCGGCACCACCAGGCCCCCAAGGACCCACGGTTCATCTTCCTGTACTACAAGGTCGTCGCCGGCTCACTGGTCGTACAGGCGCTCGCCTGGGGACTGGCGGCCCTGACGCACTGGGCGGTCGCCACCGGCTTCACGGTGTCGCTGCTACTGACGCTCGCCTACGAGTGGACGCACCACCTCATCCACACCGACTACGTGCCGCGCCATGCGCCGTACCGCTCGCTCTGGCGCGCCCATCGGCTGCACCACTTCCGCAACGAGAACTACTGGTACGGCGTGACGTCGGGGTTCGGCGACCGCGTGCTCGGCACCTACCCCGACAAGGACGAGGTGCCGCTCTCCCCCACCGCGACGACGCTCGCCCACCTCGGCGGCTGAGCGACCGCCCTGGCTACAGCGCCGGGGGGCGGCCCTCGTAGGGCGTGGACAGCACGATCGTCGTGCGCGTTGCCATGCCGGACTGGGCCCTGATCTCCTGGAGGAGCGCCTCCAGGGCGGCCGGCGACGCGACCCGCACCTTGAGGATGTAGCTCTCCTCGCCGGCGACGCTGTGACAAGCCTCGATCGCCGCGAGGTGCGCGAGCCGCTGCGGGGCCTCGTCCGGCGCGCTTGGGTCGATCGGCGTGAGCGAGACGAACGCGGTGAGCGGCAGCCCCGCCGCGTCGGGGTCGATGTCGGCGCGGTAGCCGCGGACGACGCCGCGCTCCGCCAGCCGCTTCACCCGGCTGTGCACGGCGGAGACGGACAGGCCGGTCTCCTTCGCCAGGTCCGTGAAGCTCATGCGCCCGTCGGCGCACAGCAGCGCGACGATCTGGCGGTCGGTGTCCTCCACGGCGCGACGATACCGGCCGGACCCCGGCAGTCCGGCCCGTGGTCGCCTGTCCTGTGGACCGAGACACCAAGATCACGCGGTGGGGTGGGGTGGGGCGCGGTTCAGGGCGGGGCGCGGTTCGGGGCGGGGCGGGGCGGGGCGGGGTTCGGCCTCGCCCCGCACCTACCCCTAACTGGTGATCTTGCTGTCGGGGTCCACAGGGCTAGAAGCCGTCTTTGGCGAGCGACCGTCCGATCACCATGCGCTGCACCTGATTGGTCCCCTCGACGATCTGGAGCACCTTCGCCTCACGCATGTAGCGCTCGACCGGGTAGTCCTGGACGTAGCCGTACCCGCCGAGGACCTGGACGGCGTCCGTGGTCACCCGCATCGCGGTGTCGGACGCGAACAGCTTCGCCATCGCCGCCTGCCGCCCGTACGGCGCACCGGCGTCGCGGAGCCGCGCGGCCGCGAGGTAGAGCGAGCGGGCCGCCTCCACCTGGGTGGCCATGTCGGCGAGGAGGAACGACACGCCCTGGAAGTCGAGGATCGGCCGGCCGAACTGCGCCCGCTCCTTCGCGTAGCCGAGCGCGTAGCCGACCGCGGCCTGCGCCAGCCCGGTCGCGCACGCGGCGATGCCGAGCCGGCCGCCGTCGAGGGCCGACAGCGCGATCGCGAAGCCCTGCCCCTCCTCGCCGAGCAGCCGGTCGGCGTCGACCTGCGCGGCGGTGAGCGCGATCTGGGCGGTCGGCGAGGACTTCATGCCCATCTTCGACTCGGGCTGCTGCGGCTCGAGACCCGGGGTCGTGGCGCCGGCGAGCAGGCAGGAGATGCCCTTGGCGCCGTCGGCCCCGGTGCGCACCATGAGGTTGTAGAAGTCGGCGACCCCGCCGTGGGTGACCCACGCCTTCACCCCGTCGACGACGTACGACGACCCGTCGCCGGTCTTGACGGCTCGGGTGCGCAGGGCCGCGGCGTCGGAGCCGGACGACGGCTCGGAGAGGCAGTAGGCGCCGAGCAGGTCGCCCCCGAGCATGTCGGGAAGCCAGCGCGCCTTCTGCTCGGCGGTGCCGTAGCGGGCGAGGGGGAAGCAGGAGAGGGTGTGCACCGACACGCCGAGGCCGACCGCGAGCCACGCCGTGGACAGCTCCTCGACCACCTGCAGGTAGACCTCGTAGGGCTGCGCCGCGCCGCCGTGCTCCTCCGGGTAGGGCAGGCCGAGCAGGCCCGACTTGCCGAGGGTGCGCATCACCTCACGCGGGAACTCACCGCGGTCCTCGAAGTCGGCGGCGCGCGGCGCGAGCTCGGCCGCGGCGAGCTCGCGGGTGAGCTCGAGGAGCGCCTCTGCCTCAGCCGTCGGGAGCGCGCGGGTGACCACGTCAGCCCGCCAGCACGACGAGGTCGCGGGTGACGTGGTTGAGCCGCTCCACTCCGGTCTCGGTGCAGACGACGATGTCCTCGATGCGGGCGCCGTACCGCCCCGGTAGGTAGATCCCCGGCTCGACGGAGAACGCGAATCCGGGCTCCAGCGGCTCGGTGTTCCCGGCGACGATGTAGGGCTCCTCGTGCTCCTCGAGCCCGATGCCGTGCCCGGTGCGGTGGATGAAGTACTCGCCGAACCCGGCGTCGGCGATGACGTCGCGCGCGGCTGCGTCGACCTGCTCGCAGGTGACACCCGGTCGTACGGCGTCGCACGCCGCGTCCTGAGCGGACTGCAGCACGGCGTACATCTCGGCGAAGCCGTGGGGCGGCTCGCCGACGACGTACGTGCGGGTGATGTCGCTGCAGTAGCCCTCCGGCGTGGTGCCGCCGATGTCGAACACGATCGCGTCGCCCGCCTCGATCACCCGGGGGCCCGTGTCGTGGTGCGGGCTGGCGCCGTTGGGACCGGAGCCGACGATGACGAAGTTCACGTGCGCGTTGCCGCCGGACAGGATCGCGTCGGCGATGTCGCGGCCCACCTCGGCCTCGGTGCGCCCGACGACCGACCACTTCTGGATCTGCTCGTGGACCTGGTCGATGATCTCGCCGGCCACCCGCAGCGCCTGCACTTCGGCAGCCGTCTTGCGCATGCGCAGCTCACGCAGCACGGTGCCCGCGGCGCGCTGCTTGGCGCCGGGGATGGCGTCGGCGAACCGCAGCGCGTGCACGGCCCACATCCGGTCGGCCACCCCGACGGCCGTCGCGGTGCCGCCGAGGCGCCCGGCCGTGAGCGCGAACGGGTCCTCGGTCTCACCCCAGCCGACGATCTCGATCCCGAGCTGCCCGGCGGGTGACTCGACGGCGCGTGGCCGCTCCAGCGTGGGGACGACGAGCGCGGCGTCACCGCTGGCGGGCAGCACCAGGCAGGTGAGCCGCTCCAGCGGCAGCGCGTCGTACCCGGTCAGGTAGCGCAGGTCCGCGCCGGGGGTGATCAGCAGCGCATCGAGGCCCGCGTCGGCCGTCGCGGCCTGCGCGCGCGCCAGCCGGTCCGGCGGGAAGAGGTCGGAGGTCATGGCAAAGAGCGTAACGGCCCCCACCCAAGCGATGATCTTGCTGCCCCCGCCCACAGTGTCGGAGACAGCCGAGCGATGCACCTGTGGACCGCGGCAGCAAGATCATCCGGTGGGGGTGGCGCGGCAGCAAGATCATCCGGTGGGGGTGGCTAGCATCCGCGGGGTGCCTGGACGACTGATGCTGCTGGACACGCCCAGCCTGTACTTCCGGGCGTTCTACGGCGTGCCCGACTCGGTGCGCTCCCCACAGGGCGAGCCGGTGAACGCGGTCCGTGGGCTGCTGCAGATGACCGCGTTCCTCATCGAGCGGTACCGGCCGGACTGCGTGGTCGCCGCCATGGACCACGACTGGCGGCCGCAGTTCCGGGTCGACCTCGTGCCGTCGTACAAGCTGCACCGCGTCGCCACCGTCGGGCACGGCGAGGTGGCGGAGGAGATCCCGGACGCGTTGTCGCCGCAGGTCCCGGTCATCACCGACGTGCTGACCGCGGTCGGCATCCCGGTCGTCGGCGCCGCCGGATACGAGGCGGACGACGTCATCGGCACGCTGGCCACGCGGCACGACGGCCCGGTCGACGTCGTCACCGGCGACCGCGACCTGTTCCAGCTCGTCGACGACGCGCGCGGAGTGCGGGTGCTCTACACGCAGAAGGGCATCGCCAACATCGTCGTGTACGACGAGGCGGCGATCAGCGCGAAGTACGGCATCCCCGGCCGCGGGTACGCCGACTACGCGACCCTGCGCGGCGACCCGTCCGACGGCCTGCCCGGCGTACCCGGTGTCGGCGAGAAGACCGCGGCTGCGCTCATCACCAAGTACGGCGACCTCGATGCGCTGCTCGCCGCGTGCGACTCCGGCGCGGACGGCCTGGCGAAGGTGGTTGCGGCGCGGGCGTACGTCGATGCCGCGCGGACGGTGGTCGCCGTCGCCTGCGATGTCGACATCGCCCCGTGCAACGCGCCACTCCCAGCCGCCCCCGCAGCCCCCGAGCGCCTGGTCGAGCTGGCCGACAGGTGGGGCCTGGACACCCCGCTCAACCGCCTGCTGTCGGTCCTGGCGGCGCGGGGCTAGGGCTCGAGCTCTCCGGATAGGAGCCGCAGTAGTAGCCCTCGCCGGCGGCCATCTCGAACTCCATGACGTTCCCCGCCGTGCGATACACGCCCACCGTGACGAGGTCGCCCGGTTCGATCACGTCGCTGCCGCAGTGGCTCTCGACGGCCGACTCGTTGCCGTACCTCGTGGTCTTGCCGTTGCGGGTCACGTCGACCCAGTGGTCGCCGGCCACGTCGTTGCCCGGGTGGGCCGCCACGACGCGATACCCGCCGTCGTGCGTCGCGGTGAACGAGCAGGACCGCGTCGCCCCCGCGGGCAGGCCGATCGTGTCAACCCGGCACGACCGCTTCGGTGGGTACGCCGTGGGTGTCGGCGGGGTCCTGCGGGACACCGATCGCGCGCCGGACGGAGTCGGCGCGGGCAGGGGCTCGGCCGACTCAGCCGTGACCTCGCGGGAGGGCGCCCCGCTGCGGCCGGGGAGCGGACCCACCGGCATGCCCGGCGCCACGGTGGGGAGGCCCGGCCGGGGCGCCGTGCTGACGGTCCCCCCGTCGGTCTCCCGCAGCTCGTCCGGCGCACCCGGGGTGCGGTTGAGCAGGAGCGCCGAGAAGAGGAGGACCAGAGCGAGCGCCGGCGCGGCCCGCAGCACGTGCTGTCGACGGCGCAGGGCGCTCGCCCGTCGTTCGAGTGCGCCCAGGTCCGGTTCCGAGCGGACATCAGGTGCCGCCGAGCTGAGCAGGTCGCTGATGTCAGGCATTTCGCATCTCCATGTCTGCTGCCGTCACCGATGTGCCGAGCTCGCCCCTCAGCGCCGACAGCCCGCGGAGCGCATGGGTCTTGACAGTGCCGACCGGCTGGCCGAGCACCTCCGCTGTCTCGGCGACCGAGTAGCCGAGGAAGTAACGCAGCACCAGCACCCGCCGCTGCTCGGGCCGCAGCTTGGCCAGGGCCTCGCGTACGGCGACCGCCGTGGCGGAGTCGGGCGCGGCCGACACCGTCGCGGCCGGCCCGCTCCGGACGTGGGCGCGGCGCTCCGCGGCCCGGCGACGGAACGCGGACGTGGCCAGGTTGACCGCGATCCGGTGCGCGTAGGCACCGGGAGCGTCCATTCCCCGGACCCGCTTCCAGTCACGGCAGACCCGGGCGAGCGTCTCCTGCGCGAGGTCCTCCGCCATCGGGAGCGAGCCGCACAGCAGGTGCAGGGCAGCGACCAGTCGGCGGTGCTCACGACGGCAGAACTCCGCCAGGTCGTCCTCCACGCATCCCCCTCCGAGCGGCCGGTCAGAGTGTGACGTCCGCGGTGCCGCCGCTCGCGTGACCGGTGCACCCCGGCCCGGGGTCCGGGAGCCACGCGCCGTCGGCCAGAACGGTCACGATCGTCTCCTTGCCCGGCTCGAAGCCGCGGATCTTCACCGCCTTCCGCACCTCCAGGCACCGTGCGAACCCGCCCTCGCGCGCGCCGTACACCCAGACGGCGACCGTCTGCCCGTTGGGGATCGTGCGGTCGTCGATCCGTATCGTGACAGTGCTGTGCCGCGGCCTGAACCGGATCTGACCCGCGAGCGCGAAGCCCGACGGCTGACCCTCGTCGAGCGACGTGTAGTAGCCGAACGAGTTGGCGACGTAGGTGTACCTCAGCGTCTCGTCGGCGCGCGCGCCGGGCGCCATCGCCAGCACCGCGCCGATCCCGCAGAGTGCCGTGAGCCTGATCCGCATGGTTCCCCCTGTAGTCGCAGCCATCCGACGACAGTCCAACGCACGAGGGCGGCTGGCGGATTCACCCGACCTCGACTCAGATCCTGCGACTCGGCGGCAGCTTCGCTGCACCCGACTGCCGGCGGGCTAGTCCACCTCGTCCGGGCTGGGCGTGTCGACGCAGCCCCCGGTCGCCCCCAAGCCCTCCAGCCCGAGTCGGTCGCCCCCGCCGAAGTCGCCGACGGTCACGCCGGCGTGGTCACCGGAGTACATGAGCTGCGTCGGGTCCGTCACGTGGGCGAGGCCCACCGCGTGCGCCAGCTCGTGGAGCATGACCGACCCGCGGGCCGCGGACGTCGCGAACCCCGAGGACAGCACGCGGCCCGTCTCGAACACGATCTGGCCGCTCACGATCACTCCGGGCGAGTTCGGCCGGGAGATCGCCACCGGCGTCGCGACGCCGACGGTGTCCGGCCCCGTGCCGAGGCCCTGACCGAGCGGCGTGCCGGCCAGCGGCACCCACGCGACCAGCACCGGGGCCCACTCGGCGCCGCCGCGCGCACTCGCCGACGGCCGGTTCACCACGGGTCGCTCCTCCACCTCCCCGACGTACTCGAACCGCAGGCCGGTGAGGGCGGTGACGTGCGCGACAGCATCGCGGAAGTCGGACAGCGCGCCGGCCGGGGCGCCCGCCGAGCTGCTCACCCAGCGGATCGGTTCACACGGGTTCCAGCGCACCGGTGAACCGTCGCTGTTGACCCAGGTGAAGGCGTACGACGTGCCGGTGCCGCCCACCACCGGGCCGCGAGTGAGCTCGTTCACCGCGGACAGCCGTGCCGCCCGCGCCTGCAGCGCGCGGGTGACCACCGCGGTCGCGGCCGAGGTGGTGATCGCGGCCACCGCGACCAGCGCGACGATGCGGCGCGGTGTCGCCCAGGCGGAAGGGGCGGGGGTCGCCGAGGTCGGCTCGGACTGCGCGTCCGGCGGCGCACTGGGCACCACGAACGCCCAGTCGAGATCCGCCGCGCGGATCGGCTGCTCGTCGGTCACCGATGCGGTATCGGCAGCCGCAGTGGCCGCCTCCACTCTTCGGGCCGCTCGGGATGACACACTCGTCCCCGGGTGAGGGCCGCGAGCGACGCTCGTCGTCCTGAGAGGGTGCGCAGCCGTGTCCGGGGTCCGCCCGTTCTCCGTGCGGTACCGCGCCGACGAGTTCGCCGACGCGACGAGCGCCGAGCTGGACGTGTTGGTCATCGGCGGCGGTGCGACCGGGGTCGGCGTCGCGCTCGACGCGGCGTCGCGCGGACTGAGAGTGGCCCTCGTCGAGCAGGGCGACCTGGCGAGCGGCACCTCGTCGAAGTCGAGCAAGCTGATCCACGGCGGGCTGCGGTACCTCGAGAACTACGAGCTCGGCCTCGTCCACGAGTCCGTGGTCGAGCGCCAGCTGCTGCAGGAGCTCGCACCACACCTCGTCCGCCCGATGGAGTTCGTCTACCCCCTCTTCCCGGACACCGCGCGACTGCGGCTCGTCGGCCTCGGCATGACGACGTACGACGTGCTGGCCGGCTTCCGCAACGTCCGCCGCCACCAGCGCGTGAGCGCCGAGGAGGCGGTCCGCCGGGCGCCGGCGCTCGAGCACAGCGGCCTGCTGCGCGCGTTCGTCTACGGCGACTGCGCGACCGACGACGCCCGGCTCGTGCTTGCCGTCGCACAGGCGGCCCGCCGGTTCGGTGCCCTCGTGCTGACCTACGTGGAGGCGACGCGGCTGGTCTTCACCGCCGAGGGCCGGGTCTGCGGTGCGGAGGTGCGCGACCGGCTGGCCGGCGACCAGCACGAGCTCCGCGCGCGGTACGTCGTCAACGCGACCGGAGTCTGGGTGGACCGGCTCATGCGCCAGGAGGAGCCGGACCGGCCGGTGTCGGTGCAGCCGAGCAAGGGGGTGCACCTCGTCGTACCCGCCGAGCGGCTGCCCCTCGGCAACTCGAGCATCCTGCTGCCCAGCCGGCAGGGCGACGGGCGCAGCATGTTCGCCATCCCGTGGGGCCGCCAGAGCATCCTCGGCACCACCGACACCGTCTACGACGGCCCGCTCGACGACGTGCCGGTGACCGCGGAGGACGTCGAGTACATCCTCGGCGCCGCGAACGGGATCTTCCGCGCGGATCTCGACGTCGACGAGGTCGTCGGCGCGTGGGCCGGCAACCGGCCCCTGCTCCGCCGCACCGACCGGCCGGCCGCGGCGCCCAGCGACATGTCCCGGCGGCACACCCTCCTCGAGGGGTCGGCCGGCCTCCTCACGATCACCGGCGGGAAGCTGACGACGTACCGGCGGATGGCCAAGGACGTCGTCGACCGGATCGTCGCGCGGGATCGTCGCCGCGCTGCGTGCCGCACCGACGAGATCGCCCTCGGCGGCACCCGCGCGTACGACGACGCCGTGGCCGACGCGGTCACCGCCGCGCACGCCGTCGGGCTGGACGAGGAGACCGCGGAGCTCGCCGTACGGCAGCACGGCGACTCGGCCGCTGCGGTGCTCGCCCTCACCACCCAGCCCGGGCTGGAGGTGCGGCTCTCCCCCGCCGCGGCCCACCTCGCGGCCGACGTCGTGCACGCCGCGCGGCACGAGGGCGCGGCGACGCTCGACGACGTGCTGTCCCGGCGTACCCGGCTGGCCCTCCGCGCGAAGGACGCGGCGATGCCGACCGCGCCGCTGGCGGCTCGGCTGCTCGCGGCCGAGCTCGGCCGGGACGACGCGTGGGCGCGCGAGCAGGTGACGTCGTACGCCGAGACCGTCCGCCGCGAGCGCGGTGTTCTCGGCCTGACGCATCCCCCGGCCACGAGCGGGTCGGGTCCGGCTTAGGCCGCAGCTCTCACCGGTTGAACAGGTGATCCGGCAAGGCGCTGCGTGCGGGTTCGGCCCGGTAGCGCTGCTCGAGCTCGGCCAGATCAGCCGCGATGACCGTCGGCAGCGCGAACGTGCGTCGCATCCCGACGACCGCGGCGATCAGTCGAGACGCCCGGTCGAGCTGGCCGTACTGCTCCGCGGTCGCGGCCGCCTCGACCAGGAAGCCCAGCACGTCCGGGCGGTCCCACCACCAGTTGTCACGGTCCGCGCGGAAGACGCCCTCCAGCTCCCCGCGCGTGTCGCGGCCGCGCACGCGCTCACCACGCAGCAGCCGCCATCTGGCCGCCGCCGGCACGCGGACCAGGGACAGAGCCCGTTGGTAGGCGTGCTCCGCGTCACTCCACCGGCCCGAGACGGCGAGGCCGTCACCGAGCACGAGCTCCGCGGCCGCGACGACCGTAGCCCGCGCGAACTCACGATGCCGCGCGATCAGCGCCGGGATCACGTCGAGTGGCTCTCGGCCGGCGCGAACCAGGGCTATGGCGCGGGTGAGCGTGACGTGCGCTCTGTGCAGGTCGTCGTGCCGGCGGGTGGCCAGCTCGATCGCCCGGTCGTAGAGCATCGTGGCCGCGTCGGTGTCCCCCGCGTCGGATGCCAGGTCGCCCAGCCGGGCGTCGATGTGCCCGACGTCGGCGGGGCGACCCGCCTCGAGGGCGCGCGCCCGCAGCGCGGTTCCGTGCCGCAGCGCCTCGGCCGGGTCGGTCCAGCGGTGGTAGGTGATCAGCCCCATGCTCGCGCCGATCTCCACGGCGTCCGGACGGCTGGAGCCCCACCGCACCGGCGACGCCACCGATCGCGCCGCCCGGGCCGCCTCGATCGCCCGCTCATGGGCCTCTCGCGCCGCTTCGCGGTCTCTGCGGGTGCTGCC
>DATLNF010000141.1:0-23095 GCA_035536955.1 Mycobacteriales bacterium
GAAGCAGCTGCTCGAGAGCGGCGTGCACTTCGGCCACCAGACGAAGCGCTGGAACCCGAAGATGAAGCGCTACATCTTCACCGAGCGCAACGGCATCTACATCATCGACCTGCAGCAGACGCTGTCCTACATCGACCGCGCGTACGAGTTCGTGCGCGAGACGGTCGCCCACGGTGGCACCGTGCTGTTCGTCGGGACCAAGAAGCAGGCGCAGGAGGCCATCCAGAAGGAGGCCACCCGGGTCGGCATGCCCTACGTCAACCAGCGCTGGCTGGGCGGCATGCTCACCAACTTCCAGACCGTCTTCAAGCGGCTGCAGCGCCTCAAGGAGCTCGAGATGATCGAGCAGACCGGCGGCGTGAGCGTCCTGACGAAGAAGGAGTCGCTCGTCCTCGCCCGCGAGAAGACCAAGCTGGAGCGCACGCTGGGCGGCCTCCGCGAGATGAGCCGCACCCCGAGCGCGGTGTGGATCATCGACACGAAGAAGGAGCACATCGCGGTCGGCGAGGCGCGCAAGCTCGGCATCCCGGTCGTGGCGATCCTCGACACCAACTGCGACCCCGACGAGGTCGACTTCAAGATCCCCGGCAACGACGACGCCATCCGCTCCGCGACCCTGCTGACCCGGGTCATCGCCGACGCGGTGGCCGAGGGCCTGATGCAGCGGGCGTCGGCCAACGCCAACGCCGGCCGCGGTGAGGACAAGCCCAGCCACGACGGCCAGCTCGGCACGGACGAGCCGCTCGCCGACTGGGAGCTCGAGCTCCTCGCCCCCAGCGGCGGCGACGCGGCGGCGGGCCCGGCGGCCGAGGCCGGCGCGCAGGCCACCGAGGGCACCGCAGGTCCGGCGGTCACCGAGAGCCCCGCCGTCGAGCAGGCGCCCCAGCAGTCGCCCGAGGGCGAGACCCCGGCGTCCTGACGCGCGGTACGACGACCCGGTACGACGACCCGACCACGACGACCCGATTACGACGACACCGACAGGACGACCACTTCCATGGCGAACATCAGCGCGGCGGACATCAAGCGGCTCCGGGAGGCCACGGGTGCCGGCATGAGCGACTGCAAGAACGCTCTCGTCGAGGCCGACGGCGACTACGACAAGGCGATGGAGCAGCTGCGGGTCAAGGGCCTCAAGGGCGTGGCCAAGCGTGAGGGTCGCAGCGCCAGCAACGGGCTGGTGACCGCGCACCTCGACACCGACGGCTCGGGGGTGCTGCTCGAGCTCAACTGCGAGACCGACTTCGTCGCCAAGGGGGAGCGGTTCCAGGAGGTCGCCCAGCACGTCGTCGAGCGGCTGGTCGCGGCTCGTCCCGACGACGTCGACGCGGCGCTGGCGGCCGACGCCGGCGACGGCCGGACGATCAAGGAGTACCTCGACGAGGCGAACGCGACGCTGGGCGAGAAGATCGAGCTCCGCCGCTTCGCGTCGTTCGCGAGCGCGTACGTCGCGAGCTACCTGCACAAGACGAGCCCGGACCTGCCGCCGCAGGTGGGGGTGCTCGTCGAGCTCACCGGCCCGACCGAGGTCGGGCGCGACGTCGCCCAGCACATCGCCGCGTTCTCACCGACGTACGTGAGCCGGGACGACGTACCCGAGGACGTCGTCGCCAAGGAGCGCGAGATCGCCGAGGCCACCGCGCGCGAGGAGGGCAAGCCGGAGGCGGCGCTGCCCAAGATCGTCGAGGGTCGGGTCACCGGCTTCTTCAAGGAGGCCACCCTGCTCGAGCAGGCCTACGCGAAGGACAGCAAGCAGAGTGTCAAGCAGGTCCTCGACGGAGCCGGGGTGACGGTCACCCGGTTCGCGCGGTTCCGCGTGGGCCAGGCGTAGGGCAGACTCCGCACCGACCCGCCGACGCACTCCGCAGGAGGCCGCCCCCCATGACGACGAGCGAGGGAGCGGCCTCCTCGGCTGCGCGGGGTGACACCCCGGGGGACCAGCCGCGCTGGTCGCGAGTCCTGCTCAAGCTCTCCGGCGAGGCGTTCGCCGGCCGCGAGGCGCTCGGCATCGACCCGAACGTCGTGTCGTTCGTCGCCCGTCAGGTCGCCGACGTCGTCACCGCCGGGGCGCAGGTCGCCATCGTCGTCGGCGGGGGCAACATGTTCCGCGGTGCGACACTGGCCGCGCGTGGCATGGACCGCCCGCGCGCCGACTACATGGGAATGCTCGGCACGGTCATCAACTGCCTCGCGCTCCAGGACTTCCTCGAGCAGGCCGGCATCGCGACGC
Organism: Mycobacteriales bacterium; assembly: GCA_035536955.1. Lineage (GTDB taxonomy): Bacteria > Actinomycetota > Actinomycetes > BP-191 > BP-191 > DATLNF01. The sequence goes on from DATLNF010000141.1 coordinate 2,231, forward strand.
GGGTGCAGACCGCGATCACGATGGGGCAGATCGCGGAGCCCTACGTGCCGCGTCGCGCGATCCGCCACCTCGAGAAGGGACGCGTCGTCATCTTCGGCGCCGGCATGGGGGCGCCGTTCTTCTCGACGGACACGACGGCGGCCCAGCGCGCGCTGGAGATCGACGCGGAGGCGGTGCTGAAGGCGACCCAGGTCGACGGCGTGTACGACTCCGACCCGCGGCACAACCCCGATGCGGTGCGGTTCGACTCGCTCGACTACTCCGAGGTGCTCGCCCGCGGTCTCAAGGTGATGGACGCCACCGCGATCAGCCTCTGCATGGACAACGCCCTGCCGATCGTCGTCTTCGACCTCATGGGCGAGGGCAACATCGGCCGGGCGGTGCGCGGTGAGAAGATCGGCACGGTCGTCGGCGCCCTGCCGTCGTGACGGCGCCCCGTCGCGGCTCCGCCCACTCGAAGGAGGCTTGACGTGATCGACGAGACGCTCCTCGAGGCGGAGGAGAAGATGGAGAAGGCCGTGGAGGTCGCCAAGGGCGAGCTCGCGACCCTGCGGACCGGCCGGGCGAACCCGGCGATGTTCTCGAAGATCGTGGTCGACTACTACGGCGCGACGACGCCACTGCAGCAGCTGGCCTCGTTCAAGGTTCCGGAGCCCCGCATGGCGGTGATCGAGCCCTACGACAAGAGCTCGCTCAACGCCATCGAGAAGGCGATCCGCGACTCCGACCTCGGCGTCAACCCGACCAACGACGGCAACCTCATCCGGATCGTGTTCCCGCAGCTCACCGAGGAGCGCCGACGTGAGCTGATCAAGGTCGCCAAGGCTCGTTCGGAGGACGGCCGGGTGTCCATCCGGGCGGTCCGCCGCCACGCGAAGGACGCGCTCGACCGGCTCGCCAAGGACGGCGAGACCGGCGAGGACGACGTGCGCCGCGCGGAGAAAGAGCTCGACGAGCTGACCCACAAGTACACCGCGCACGTCGACGAGCTGCTGCGGCACAAGGAAGCGGAGCTGCTCGAGGTCTGACGACCGCGAGCAACCCGCGCCGATGGACGTCGCTGCCCGCCTGCCCGACCCCGCCGAGGTGCCTGACGTCGGCGGTGAGACACCTGTGCCACCCCGAGCCGGCCGCAACCTGCCCGCGGCCATCGGCGTCGGGCTCGGCCTGGCCGCCCTGGTCTGCGTGCCCCTGTTCACGGTCCGGTGGGTCTTCGCCGTCGTGGTCGCGGTGGTGATCGCGGTCGCGATCGTCGAGCTGTGCCGCGCGCTGGGTGCGGCCGCGAGGCCCACTGTCGCGCCCTTGCTGGTCGGTGGGCCGCTGATGATCGTCGCGGCATACCTCCGCGGGTCGGATGCGCTGCTGTTCGGCCTGATCGCGACGGTCCTGGCCTGCGTCGTGTGGCGGCTTCCGGACGGGCCCCCCGGCTATCTCCGCGACATCGGCGCGAGTGTCTTCGTCGCCGCATACGTGCCGTTCCTCGCCGGGTTCGCCGCCCTGCTGACTGCGCCGTCCGACGGTGCCGCCCGGGTCGTCGCCTTCGTCGCGACGACTGTGTGCAGCGACGTCGGCGGGTACGCCGCGGGGGTCGCATTCGGCCGGCATCCGATGGCGCCGTCGGTGAGCCCGAAGAAGTCGTGGGAGGGGTTCTGCGGCAGCGTCGCCGGCTGCGTGCTGTGCGGGGTGGCGGTGGTGTCGACGTTCGTCGGGATCGCCTGGTGGCAGGGCGTCCTGTTCGGCCTCGCGGTCGTCGTCGCGGCGACGGTCGGCGACCTCGGCGAGTCGCTGCTCAAGCGCGACCTCGGCATCAAGGACATGGGCCACCTGCTGCCCGGCCACGGCGGGATCATGGACCGCCTCGACTCGCTGCTCGTCGTGGCGCCGGTGGCGTGGCTGCTCCTGTCGTGGTGGACGCCGTCCTGACAGGGGACACTGGTGTGGTGACCCTGCCCCTCGTCTTCGACGCCCCCCGCCGGGGCAAGCCGCCGCAGCACCTCGCGGACCTCGGCCCGGAGGAGCGGCGGGTCGCGGTCGTCGCGCTGGGCGAGAAGGCGTTCCGCGCGGACCAGCTCGCCGGCTGGTACTACGGCAAGCACGTCGACGACGTGGCCGCGATGACCGATCTGCCCGCGGCGGCGCGGACGGCTCTCGGGACAGCGCTGCTGCCCCGCCTGCTCGACCCCGTGCGGCACGTGTCCTGCGACGAGGGGCTGACCCGGAAGACGCTGTGGCGCTGCCACGACGGCTCGCTGGTCGAGAGCGTGCTGATGCGCTACCCCGAGCGCGTCACGGTGTGCGTGTCCAGCCAGGCGGGGTGCGGCATGGCCTGCCCGTTCTGCGCGACCGGGCAGGGTGGGCTGACCCGCAACCTCTCCGCCGCCGAGATCGTCGAGCAGGTGGTCGCGGCCAACCGCGCCCTCGCCCGGCAGGAGCTGCCGGGCGGTCCGGGCCAGGTCACCAACGTCGTCTTCATGGGGATGGGGGAGCCCCTCGCCAACTACGCCGCGACCGTGGCCGCCGTACGCCGGCTCACCGAACCCGCGTCCCTGGGCCTGTCCGCGCGATCCGTGACCGTGTCGACGGTGGGACTGGTGCCGGCCATGCACCGGCTCGCCGACGAGGCGATGCCGGTGACGCTCGCGGTGTCCCTGCACGCGCCGGACGACGAGCTGCGCAACACCCTCGTCCCGGTCAACACGCGCTGGCCGGTCGCGGAGGTGCTCGACGCCGCGTGGGCGTACGCCGACCGCACGCACCGGCGGGTGTCGATCGAGTACGCACTCATCCGCGACGTCAACGACCAGGCCTGGCGCGCCGACGCGCTCGGCCGGCTGCTCGCGGGTCACCTCGTGCACGTCAACCTCATCCCGCTGAACCCGACGCCGGGCAGCGAGTGGACCGCGAGCCGGCGCGGCGACGAGCGCGAGTTCGTCCGCCGGCTCGAGGCGCACGGCATCGCCACAACCGTCCGCGACACGCGCGGCCGGGAGGCGGAGGCAGCCTGCGGCCAGCTGAGCACCCAGGGCGAGCCGTGAGCCGCGCGGTGGTCCTCCTGGGCAGCACCGGGTCGGTGGGGACGCAGGCGCTCGACGTCGTGGCGCGCAACCCCGACCGGTTCCGCGTCGTGGCGCTCGCCGCCGCCGGCAACGACGTCGAGCTGCTGGCGCGACAGGCCCTCGACCACGCCGTCGAGGTGGTGGCGGTCGCGCGCGCCAGTGCGGCGCAGGACCTCCAGCTCGCGTTCTACGCCGCCGCCGCCGCGCGCGGGTGGAGCGCCGGCCGGACCCGGCTCCCGCGCATCGCCGCCGGCCCCGACGCCGCCGCGGAGGTGGCCGAGCTCGCCTGCGACGTCGTCCTGAACGCCATGACCGGATCGATCGGCCTCGTCCCGACGCTGGCCGCGCTGCGCGCGGGGCGGGTGCTCGCGCTGGCCAACAAGGAGTCGCTCATCGTCGGCGGGACGCTGGTCAAGCAGCTCGTCGGCGCCGGCGAGGACCGCCTGATCCCCGTCGACTCGGAGCACTCCGCTCTGGCGCAGTGCCTACGCGGGGGACGTCGCGACGAGGTACGCCGGCTCGTCCTGACCGCGAGCGGCGGCCCGTTCCGCGGACGGCGGCGCGCGGACCTCCTCGACGTGACGGTCGCGGACGCCCTCGCCCACCCGACCTGGGACATGGGACCGGTCATCACCGTCAACTCCGCGACGCTCGTGAACAAGGGCCTCGAGGTGATCGAGGCCCACCTGCTCTTCGACGTCCCGTTCGAGCGGATCGACGTCGTGGTCCATCCGCAGTCCCTCGTCCACTCGATGGTGGAGTTCGTCGACGGCAGCACGCTCGCCCAGGTCTCGCCGCCGGACATGCGGCTGCCGATCGCGCTCGCGCTCGGCTGGCCCGACCGCGTACCCGACGCGCAGCCGCCCATGGACTGGACGGCCGCGCACACGCTGGAGTTCACCCCGCTCGACGACGCCGCTTTCCCGGCGGTCGAGCTCGCGCGGCGCGTCGGTGCCGCCGGGGGCACGGCTCCTGGCGTCTACAACGCGGCGAACGAGGAGGCGGTCGCCGCGTTCCTCGACGGCCGGCTGCGCTTCCCGCAGATCGTCGACACGGTCGCCGGGGTGGTCGAGGAGCACCAGCGAGAGGTCACCGCGCGCCCCTCCGGGAACTCGCTGTCCGTCGATGATGTTCTACTGGCGGAGAGCTGGGCGCGGGAGCGCGCCCGTGAGATCGCCGGCCTGGAGCCGGCCCCGTCGACGTCAGGAGCGCGGTAGTGGGTCTGGGCGTCCTCGCCTTCATCGTCGCGATCGTCTTCTCGATCGCGCTGCACGAGGTGGGCCATCTCGCGACCGCGAAGGCGTTCGGCATGAAGGCCACGCAGTACTTCATCGGGTTCGGCCCGCGGATCTGGTCGTTCCGTCGAGGTGAGACCGAGTACGGCGTCAAGGCGATACCGGCCGGCGGCTACGTGAAGATCGTCGGGATGACCGAGCTCGAGGAGGTGGAGCCGGAGGACGAGGCACGAGCGTTCTGGCGGCAGCCGGCTCCACAGCGCGCGGTCGTCCTGACGGCCGGCTCGGCGATGCATTTCCTGCTCGCCGCCGTGCTCTTCGCCGTCGCGCTGATCGCCGTCGGCGTCCGGACGGGGGACTCGACGACCACGGTCGAGATCGTCTCCGAGTGCGTGCCGGCGGATCCGGAGGGCGGGTGCGGCGAGGACGACCCGCCCTCGCCCGCCAAGGCGGCCGGCGTACGACGCGACGACCGGGTCGTGTCCTTCGCCGGACGTCCCGTCGAGAAGTGGGCCGAGTTCACCGAGCGGGTCCGCGCCACGCCCGCGGGTCCGGCCGAGCTGGTCGTCGAGCGGGACGGCTCGCCACGGACGCTCACCGTCGACGTCGTCCGCGTGCGCCGACCTGACCTCGACGACGAGAAGAAGATCGTGACGGTCGGCGCGGTCGGCCTCGCTCCGCGCTCCGAGGTCCGCCGGTTCGGGCTCGGCAGCGGCCTGGCCAAGACCGGTGTCGCCATGAAGGAGTCGTTCGTCGGGACCGGCAAGGCGCTCGTCGGGCTCCCGGCCAGCATTCCGAAGCTCGTGCGGTCGAGCTTCGGGTCCGAGGACCGCGACCCCGAGGGCGCCCTCAGCCTGATCGGCGCGGGGAGCATCGCCGGGGAGGTCGTCGACGAGGGGATGTTCGCCGAGTTCCTCACGCTCATCGCGAGCATCAACGTCTTCATCGGCGTCTTCAACCTGGTCCCGCTGCTGCCGCTCGACGGCGGCCACCTCGGCGTCCTCGTCTTCGAGCAGGCCCGGTCCCGCATCGCCCGCGCGCTCGGGCGACCCGACCCCGGCCGGGTCGACCTGCGCAAGCTCCTCCCGGCGGCATACACGTTCATCGTGCTGCTGGTGGCGCTGCAGGTCCTGGTGCTCTACGCCGACGTCGCGAACCCGATCGCGAACCCGTTCAGCGGCTGACCGGGACGCAGCCCCGACGACGCACCGGCGCGCGGGCGATACTGGACGCATGACGGCGATCCCGCTCACGCTCGGTCCGCCAACCCCGAAGGTCGCAGACCGCCGGTCCAGCCGGCGCATCACGGTCGGCGACGTGGCCATCGGCGACGGTGCCGAGGTCTCGGTGCAGTCGATGTGCACCACGAAGACGGCGGACGTCGACGCGACGTTGCAGCAGATCGCCGAGCTCACCGCGAGCGGCTGTCAGATCGTGCGCGTCGCGGTCCCCGACACCGACGACGCCGCTGCGCTGCCAGACATCGCGCGGAAGAGCCCGATCCCGGTGATCGCCGACATCCACTTCCAGTGGAAGTACGTCATCGCCGCACTCGAGGCCGGCTGCCAGGGTGTTCGCGTCAACCCGGGGAACATCAAGAAGTTCGACGACAAGATCCCGCTCATCTGCCAGGAGGCGAGCGCTCGCAACGTCCCGATCCGGATCGGCGTGAACGCCGGATCCCTCGAGCCGTCGTTGCTCGCGAAGTACGGCCGGCCGACCGCCGAGGCGCTGGTGGAGAGCGCACTGTGGGAGTGCTCGCTGTTCGAGGAGCACGGCTTCCGGGACATCAAGATCTCGGTGAAGCACAACGACCCGGTCGTGATGATCAACGCGTACCGCCAGCTCGCGACGCAGTGCGACTACCCGCTCCACCTCGGCGTCACCGAGGCCGGCCCGGCGTTCCAGGGCACGATCAAGAGCTGCGTCGGCATCGGCACGCTGCTGGCCGAGGGCATCGGCGACACGATCCGGGTGTCGCTGTCGGTCCCGCCGGTCGAGGAGGTCAGGGTCGGGCTGGCGATCCTCGAGAGCCTGAACCTGCGACAGCGTCGGCTCGAGATCGTCTCGTGCCCGTCGTGCGGCCGGGCGGAGGTCGACGTCTACACGCTCGCGGCGCAGGTCGAAGCCGCGCTCGAGGGCATGACCGTGCCCATCCGCGTCGCCGTGATGGGCTGCGTGGTCAACGGCCCGGGTGAGGCACGGGAGGCCGACCTCGGCGTCGCGTCCGGCAAGGGCAAGGGGCAGATCTTCGTGCGCGGCGAGGTCATCAAGACGGTCCCTGAGTCGCAGATCGTCGAGACGCTCGTCTACGAGGCCATGCGGATCGCCGAGGAGATGGAGGCGGCCGGGGCCGTCAGCGGCGCGCCCAGCGTGGTCACGGGCTGACCCGGATCGTGCTCCGCTCGTCGCCGTTGCGGGTGCTCGACGACCGCGACCTCGACGCGGCCCGGGCGGTTCTCGACCAGGACCCGGTCACCAACGTGTTCGTCGCGTCGCGGGTCGACGCCTGCGGCCTGGACTCCCGGCGTCTCGGCGCGGAGGTCTGGGGGTACGGCGTCGGCGGCCACCTGCGCGCGCTGTGCTACGCCGGGGCGAACCTCGTCCCCGCCGGAGCCGACGAGGTGGCCGCGCGGGCTTTCGCCGAGCGCGCGCGCCGGCAGGGTCGGCACTGCTCGTCGATCGTCGGCCCCATCGACGCCGTCGACACGATGTGGGCCCACCTACGGGGATCGTGGGGCACGGCGCGCGAGGTACGTCGACCGCAGCCGCACCTGGCGATCGGCGAGCCACCGCACGTGCCGGCCGATCCTGACGTGCGCCGGGTCGGCATCGAGGAGCTCGACGTGCTGCTCCCCGCCTGCGTCGCGATGTTCACCGAGGAGGTGGGGGTCTCCCCGACGACCGGGGACGGCGGAGCGCTCTACCGGGCCCGCGTCGCCGAGCTGATCTCCGACGGGCGCTCCTTCGCCCGGATCGAGGACGGTCGGGTGCTGTTCAAGGCCGAGGTCGGCGCGGCGACCAGTGCCGCCTGCCAGGTGCAAGGGGTGTGGGTGGACCCGGAGCTGCGCGGCCAGGGTCTCGGCACGGCGGGCACCGCAGCGGTCGTCGACCTGGCGCGGGCGACGGTGGCGCCGACCGTGAGCCTCTACGTCAACGACTTCAACGTCGTCGCGCGGGCGGCGTACGAGCGAGTGGGCTTCCGCGAGATAGGAGCGTTCGCTTCGGTGCTGTTCTGAGCTCTCCCGGTGCCGGGCCCGGAGGCGGCGGAATAACCGTCGCGATCCGACGTCCATGCCAGAGTCGAGCCGATGCCGAGGTCCGCGCAGCGCGGGGTGGACGACGACGCGTTCGGCGACGTCGTCCGCCGGGAGACGACTGTCGTCTTCGGCTTCATCCTGCGCCGCGTCGGTGACCGCTCTCTGACGGAGGACCTCACGCAGGAGACGTTCCTGCGGGCCTGGCGGGCCCGGCGGCAGTTCCGCGGCGAAGACACGCAGGGAGAGGGATCCAGCATGCGCGGCTGGCTGTGCTCGATCGCGGCGAACGTGGTCCGCGACCACGCTCGCCGGGAACGTCGCCGGCCCACGGAGGTGCGGGAGCCCGAGCACGGGGACATCCCGGTCGGGGGTGACCTGGGCGACCGGGTCGTGCAGGCCGAGGCGCTCGACCGGCTCCGGGAGGCGCTCACCGCCCTCCCGGTGAGGCAGCGGGAGATGTTCCTGCTGCGCGAGCGCGACGGCCTGACGTACAAGGAGATCGCGGCAGCGCTCGAGTGCCCGATCGGCACGGTCATGTCCGGGCTGGCGCGCGCTCGGGAGCGGCTCGCTGCGGCGGTGCTCGGATGACGCACCAGCAGGTTCGCGAGTGGCTGTCCGCGCAGCGTGATGGCGAGCTCCACGGCGTCGACGACGCGATCGTGCGCGACCACCTGCGCACGTGCGCGGCGTGCCGCGACCACCAGCTCGCCCTCGATCGGCTCTCGGCGGTCCTCGGCGCCCTGCCGCGGGTCGAGCCGCCGGCCGCGCTCGCCGAGCGGACGCTGGCGCGGATCGCCGGGGAGAAGCGTGCCCGGCGCCCGCGGGGCCGGGTCGTGCTGCCCGTCGCGTTCGTCGCGGTCGCCGCCGCGGTGATGGTCGGCCTGCTGCCGACGCCTCCCGCGCCGTTGGACATCGTGTCGCGAGCGACGTTGCCGGCCGGCGCCGCGGCCGCCCCGCTCACCGACGTCCGTTCGCTCTACGTCGAGCGCGTGGTCGTCGAGACGCCTGACGGCGACCCGGCGCGGCGCCGAACGGTCGCGGAGCGCGTCTGGTGGGCGGCACCGGACCGGCTGCGGATCGAGCGCGACGTCACCGATGCGACCGGGCGCAGGTCCACCGAGCTCGTCGTCCGCGCCGGCGACCACGGGCTCGACGTCGTCGACGGTCGTCGTACGTCGTACCGCGCGGGCGCCCCTGACCTCGCGCATCTCCCGGAGCCGCTGTCGACGACGATCGGCTTCCTCGGGCGGCCCCAGGGACCGGGTCCGACCGTCGCCGGACGGCCGACCACGCGCTACGAGGTCGTCCTGGCCGGGGTTCGCCGGGTCGCCCTCGTCGACGCCGCCCGGTACATCGCGCTCGGCGGTGACGACCGGCTGATCCTGGGCAAGCAGCAGCTCGTCGACGGCATCCTCGTCGCGACCCGCACGGTTCGCCGCGTCGACGTGAACCCGCCGGTCGACCCGGCTCGGTTCGCCGTCCCGGTGGGTCGCGAGTCGGTCGACCGGGGGTTCCGCGAGCGTCCGGTCGACTCGCTCCCCGCCGTCCGTCCGGTCGCCGCTCCGCGCGGGTTCCGCGTCGCCCGGTCCGGCGCGGACGCGACCGGCTCGGCGCTGCTCTACCAGCGCGGCGCCTTCCCGATCCTGGTGACGAGCGCTGTCCCCGACACCCAGGAGCCGCTCGAGCTCGAGACGGTGACCGTCGGGTCGCGGCCGGCGTTCGTGCGGGTGCCGCTCTACGGCTACCCGTCGATCTCGTTCTCCTACCGGGGGGCGCAGATCACGCTGACCGCCCCGCTTCCCGCGAACCAGCTGGCGCAGCTCGCGCAGCGGATGTACTACCCGGCGGAATAACGGCTTCCCCCCGTCGTCTTCGCGGGCGAGGGGTCGCAGCAGACGGCCCGTGTCGTCGGGAGACGTCATGCGCAGGTACCTCGCCATCCCAGCGGCCGTCGTCGCCGTCGCTGCGACCGGTCTCCTCGGTGCGCCGGTCGCGACTGCCGGCGGTGGCGGGGCGTGCCGGGCCGCCGTGAACTTCGAGTCCGGGGTCACGGAGGTCGGGACCGACCACGTCTGCTGGAGCCCGGTCGTCGCGCAGGTCGCGGTCGGCTCCACGCTGACCTTCGTCAACGACAGCGGCCTGATGCACAACCTGAGCGGGCCCGGTCCGATCGGCGAGCACGAGTTCGGGTACGGCGCCCGGGTGCGCGTCGCGTTTCCCCAGGCCGGCATCTTCCCGTACAGCTGCTCGCTGCACCCGGCGATGGCCGGCGCGGTCGTCGTGGGCAACCCGTTGGGCGCGAGCGCGCCCGCGCCCGCCGCTGTCGCTCCGGCGCCCTCGGCGCCGGCGGTGTCACTGTCGTCGGCGGATGACGGTGGCGGCGGGCTGCTCGGGTCGACGACTCGCGTGGCCGGCGCGGGTGCGGCGGCCGCCGGTGGGCTGGCCGCGGCCGGGGTGGTCGCGGTGCGCCGCCGGCGGAACGCGCTGCCGGCCGGGTAGCGCGGGGCGGCGGTTGACCTGGCCGCGTGCGAGGGTAGGCCGACCTCACCGCCACCCGGGCGGAGCTGACCGGAGGCCGCCATCGACGCCGTAGCGGACGCTGTCCACGACACCCCGATCGCGCGCGGGCTGCGCGGTCTCGACGAGCGCGCTTTTGCCGCGATCGCGCGCACCGACGTCCCCTGGGCGGACGAGCCCCTGCGTCGGCTCACCTCCGCCGCCGACCACTCCCGACTGTGGCTCGCGATCGCCGCGGGCCTCGCGGTCGGCGGTGGCCGGTTCGGCCGACGGGCCGCGACGCGGGGGCTGATGTCGATCGCCCTCACCTCGGCTGTCGCGAACGGCCCGTTCAAGCTGCTGATCCGCCGGAAGCGGCCACCGCTGCTCGCGGTGCCTCTCAACCGACGGGCCTGGCGCAAGACGCGCACGTCCTCCTTCCCCTCCGGCCACTCGGCCTCGGCCGCCGCCTTCGCCGCCGGTGTCGCGGTGGAGATGCCGGTGCTCGCCGCCCCACTGGGCCTCGCCGCTGCCGGCGTCGCGTACTCCCGGGTGCACACCGGCGTGCATTACCCCGGCGACGTCCTCGTCGGCGTGGCTCTCGGGGCGGCCGTGGGGTACGGGACGACGAGGGTGTGGCCGGTGGCTCCGCACCAGGCAGCCCAGGCGCGGCCGTCCCTCGTCCGCAGCCACGAGAAGCCGAGCGCGGACGGCGCGGGCATCCGGTTCGCCGTCAACGCGAAGGCCGGCCCGGCCATCGGCGGCGGCGATACGGCCGCCGAGCTGCGCGCCGCGCTGCCGGGCGCCGACGTGCAGGTCGTCGAGGACGGCGAGGACCTCGGGGCGGTGCTGCGTGACCTCGCGGACGGCGCTCGCGCGCTCGGGGTGGCCGGCGGGGACGGCTCCATCAACGCCGCCGCCGAGGTGGCCTGTGCGGCCGGCATCCCGCTGGTCGCGGTGCCCGCGGGGACGCTCAACCATCTCGGCCGCGACCTCGGGCTCAGCACCGTCGCCCAGGTCGTGGAGGCGGTGCGGGAGGGCGAGGCCGTCTCGATCGACGTCGCGACGATCGCCGACCGGGTGTTCCTCAACACCGCGAGCTTCGGCTCGTACGTCGACCTCGTCGACGCCCGCGAGCGGCTCGAGGACCGGATCGGGAAGTGGCCTGCGCTGGTGGTCGCGCTGCTGCGCGTCCTGTCGGGCGCGGAGCCCGTGCGGGTGTCGATCGACGGCCGGGAGCGCAGCGTTGCGATGATCTTCATCGGGAACTGCCGGTACCACCCCGACGGCTTCGCACCGAGCTGGCGGGAGCGGCTCGACGACGGCCTGCTGGACGTCCGCATCGTCGACGCGTCGGCTCCGCTGGCTCGGCTCCGCCTGCTGGTGTCGGTCCTGTCAGGTCGGCTCGGCCGGTGCCGCGTGTACGAGCAGACACTCGCCCGCGAGATCACGGTCGAGTCGCGGCAGGGTCCGCTGCGACTCGCCAGGGACGGCGAGGTGTTCGACGGGCCGGAGCGGTTCGTCATCCGCAAGAGCGACCGTCCGCTGACGGTCTACGTGCCGGCCGAGTAGACGTGGTCGCCGGGCCGGACGCGCAGCAGCGGCAACCGCGGCCGCCGGCGGAGGGGCTCCGGCGGTTCGGTCTCCGGGCCACCCTGGCCGCCGTTGCCCTCCTGCTCGTCGCGGTGCCGTTCGCCGCTCTGCTCGTCGAGGTGCGCAGGTCCGGCCCGCTGCTCGAGGTCGACCGGAGCGTCGCCGAGACGCTGCATGCGGCCGTCCGCGACCGCGATGCGCTGCTGCTCGTCCTCGAGGTCGTCACCGCGATCGGCACCTTCCTCGGGCTCGGGATGTTCGTGGTCGTCGGCGCGGCCGTGCTCTGGCGCGCCCGCCGTACGCGCCTCCTCGCGTTCCTGCTCGTGACCGCGGTCGGCGGGTGGCTGCTCAACAACGGCGTCAAGCTCGCCGTCGGGCGGCAGCGCCCGACCTTCGAGGACCCGCTCGCGACCGCGCACGGGCTGAGCTTCCCGTCCGGGCACGCGATGAACTCGGTCTCCGTGCTCGGCGCACTGCTGCTCGTGTTCCTGCCTGCCGTCGCTCCGCCTCGGCGTACGCCGGTGTTCGCGGCGACGGTGCTGCTGGCGGTGTCGATCGGCTTCACGCGGCTGGCGCTCGGGGTTCACTACCTCACCGACGTGGTCGCCGGCTTCATCCTCGGGCTCGCGTGGCTGAGCGCATGCGTCGCGCTGTTCAGCGTCTGGCGCGTCGAGCGGGGACGTGGTCCCGTCGACCCCCTGGAGGGGCTCGAGCCCGAGGCCGGACCCGCGCTGAAGGACGCGGCGGAAGGCGTCAGGCCGGAGCGCTAGATCCCTGCTCGGGGTCGGCGAGCGCCGCGGTGTCGTCGGCCGGGATGGGCGCCGCGTCACGGGCGTCGACCCCCGGCGCGACCGCGGCGGCGTACTCACCGGCCTCGCGCGCGGCTCGCTCCTCGGTGGTCGCGTCGGCCTCCGACGTCGCACCGGGCCCGGACGGTGCGACCGTCTTCTCGGCCGTCTCGTCCGGCCCGGACGGTGCGCGCTGTGCCGGGTTGCCGGGCTGACCGCCCGCGGCGTCGGTCGGCTCGTCCGGGCCTTGCGGCAGTCCGGTCAGGTCGTCGGCCATCGGGGTCCTCCTAGGGTCTCCTCCGCGAGGTTGCCCGGTCGGCGAAGGCGTCAACCGCCGGGTCGCGGGTAGGTGCGTGCCAGCGCCGACGAAAGGTGACCGGGTCATGGAGCGAGGCACCAAGCACGGGTTCCGCATCGACGACGCGATGGACCACGAGACCGAGTCCCTCCAGCGGGGCGGGCACGAGTCCCGCGCCGACGAGTCCCGCGAGATGGAGCCGGCCGGCGAGGACCAGCCGATGGCCAACCCCGTGCTCATGGGCGACGCGCGGCCCGTCGAGGAGTCCGGTCCCGCGTTGCCGCACGACGCGGTCGAGGCGCGCAGCGAGCTCGCTCGGCACCTGCGGATATCGGCGTTCCCGGCCGACCGCGAGACGCTGCTGGCGGTCGCCCGCGACGAGAACGCGCCCGCCTCGGTCCTCGGGATGCTGGAGCGCCTGCCCTGGTCGGCGGACACCTACGAGAACACGCAGGCCGTCTGGGTGGCCCTCGGCGGTCCGGTCGAGGAAGGCCGGGCCTAGACCGGAAACTCGGCGGGCCCACGGCGCACGGCCCGGTAGCCTGACCGCTCCCCGAGCGAGGAGCGTGTCGTGGTGCTGCGGATGTCGAGCCTGTTCCTGCGCACGCTGCGCGAGGACCCGGCGGACGCCGAGGTGCCGAGCCACAAGCTGCTCGTTCGCGCCGGCTACGTGCGTCGCGTCGCACCGGGCATCTACTCGTGGCTGCCCCTCGGCGTCCGGGTGCTCGCCCGGGTCAGCCAGGTGGTCCGCGAGGAGATGGATCGCATCGGCGCCCAGGAGGTGCTCTTCCCCGCCCTGCTGCCGCGCGAGCAGTACGAGGCCACCGGACGCTGGACCGAGTATGGCGACAACATCTTCCGGCTCAAGGACCGCAAGGGGAACGACTACCTGCTGGGCCCGACGCACGAGGAGCTCTTCACGACGCTGGTGAAGAGCGAGTACTCGTCGTACAAGGACCTGCCCGTGTCGCTGTACCAGATCCAGACGAAGTACCGGGACGAGGCGCGGCCCCGGGCGGGCATCCTGCGCGGTCGCGAGTTCCTCATGAAGGACAGCTACTCGTTCGACCTCGACGACGAGGGGCTGCAACGCAGCTACGACCTGCATCGGGCCGCGTACGTCCGCATCTTCGAGCGGCTCGGCCTCGACTACCGCATCGTGTCGGCGGTCAGCGGTGCGATGGGCGGCAGCGCGAGCGAGGAGTTCCTGGCGGTCGCGCCGACCGGGGAGGACACCTACGTCTCTTGCACCTCGTGCGACTACGCCGCCAACACCGAGGCGGTCGTGGTTCGACCGCCGGACACCGCGGACCTGGTCGGCCAGCCCGCGCTCGAGGTGCTGGACACTCCCGACACGCCGACGATCGAGACCCTCGTCGCCCTGCTGAACGACAAGGGGTACGACGTCGACGCGTCGGCGACGCTCAAGAACGTCGTCGTCAAGCTGCGGAGCCCCGGCAGCGCGGAGACCGACGTGCTGGTGGTCGGCGTGCCCGGTGACCGCGAGGTCGACCTGAAGCGGCTCGAGGCGAACCTCCACCCGGTCGAGGTGCTGCCGTTCGACGCCGAGGACTTCGCGAAGCACCCTGGCCTGGTGCGGGGGTACATCGGCCCGCAGGCGCTGGCCGGCCTCGGCGTCCGGTACCTCGTCGACCCACGCGTGGTCACCGGGTCGTCGTGGGTGACCGGCGCCAACGAGCCCGGTCGGCACGCCGTCAACGTCGTCGCCGGCCGTGACTTCGTCCCGGACGGCACCATCGAGGCGGCCGAGATCCGGGCCGGGGACCCCTGCGTCCGGTGCGGTTCGCCGCTGGAGATCAGCCGGGGGATCGAGATCGGCCACATCTTCCAGCTCGGCCGCAAGTTCGCGGACGCGTTCTCCCTCGACGTCCTCGGTGCCGACGGCAGGTCGATCCGGGTGACCATGGGCTCGTACGGCATCGGGGTCTCCCGTGCCGTGGCCGCGATCGCGGAGCAGCACCACGACGAGCGCGGGCTGACCTGGCCGAGCGGCGTCGCACCGGCCGACGTGCACGTGATCGCGGTCGGCAAGGACCCGGCAGCTCTCGCCGCCGCCGAGCAGGTCGCCGCGGACCTCGATGCCGCGGGTCGGACGGTCCTCCTCGACGACCGCGCGGCGAGTCCCGGTGTCGCGTTCGCCGACGCCGACCTGATCGGGGTCTCCACGATCGTCATCTGCGGCAAGGCGCTGCAGAACGGGCAGGTCGAGGTCAAGGACCGACGGTCGGGCGAGCGCACGCTCGTCGACCTCGCCGCGGTGACGGCCACCCTGACCGGCTGACCGTCAGCCGCCGGGGAGCGGGTCGGTCGCATCGACGAGGCTGCGCGCGCGGGCGAACCGCAACGAGGTCTGGTGCGTCGCGCAGCGGGCGAGGAGCTCCGCGGCGAGGCTCCGGTGCCCGGCGCGGTCGGCTCTCGTGACGACCTCGGCGTATGCGCGCACGAGCGCCTCCTCGAGCAGCAGGAGAACGTCGAGCGCCGAGGAGCGGTCGATGACCGGCAAGGGAAGCGAGTAGGCCGGCAGTGCTGCGGCGGGCTCGTCTCCTGCCGCGACCAGCTCCTCGATGAGCCGGTCGCGCTGCCGGCGGTGGTCCGCGTCGAGGTCACGGATCAGCTCCTTGGTCGCCTCGTCGACGCGCGCGCCCAGCTCGGGGAAGGTGTGCCCCGCCTCGTGCTCGAGAGCGAGGGCCGCCCGCAGCGCCGCGGTGCCCCCGGTCGCCGTCTGCGCGGCGACGGTGCCCCCGGTCGCCGTCTGCGCCGCGGCCGCCGCCGGCCGCGCGAGCGACGCCAGGGCGGGTAGGGCGAGCAGCTGCCGGCGGGTGAGCGTCACGTAGCGGCCGGCGCGGGTGTCGCGAGCGGCGCTTCGCGCCGGCGGATCTGTCCCTCACGCAGCGCGAGGTAGAGAGCCGTCGCGTGCTGGGCCTCGCTCGCGCCGATCTGCGCGACCAGCCTCGCCACCCGGGCATCGGCGGATGCGTGGACCTCGCGTACGGCGATCTCCCCGCTGCCGGCCTCGAGCGCCAGGATCCGCCGGGCTGCTGCCACGTCGTCGACCGCGGCGGGTGGGGTCGGCAGGCCCGCGGAGGCGGCTGCGCTCGGCGTCTCTGACGTGCTGATGCCGAGGCGGCTCGCGATCTCGAGCAACGCAGCGAGGTGCAGGTCGTGGTGGGCGCGCGCCGCTGCGCCCAGCGAGGCGAGCGTCGGGTCGGCGAAGGACGCTGCCGGGTCGTAGGCCGCGAGCAGGGCCCGCTCCCGGTCCAGCGCGCGACGGACGACCGCCGAGTCAGCCGCCGGCGAGGGCGTCGCGGAAGGCCCGGGCGCCGGGTCGCCGTCGGCGCTGCAGCCCGCCAGCACCCCGGTGCCGAGCGCGGCGAGCACGAGCGCGGTCACGGCGGGGGTCACGTCGACCGAGGATGCCACACGTCGATCAGGTGACGACGATCTCCCCAGTCATGTACTGGTGGACGCCGCAGATGTACGCCAGCGTGCCCGCGGCATCGGGGGTGAACGAGAACTCGTCGCCCTGGTTCATGATCTCGCTGGTGAAGGTGGTGCGGTCGCCGGCCACGACGGAGTGAACCGCGTCGTCGCGGTTGACCCACGTGATGGCTGTGCCGGCCGCGACGCGGAGCGACTTCGGCGCGAACCTGAAGTCGACGATCTCCACCGGCGCCGGGGTTGCGGCTGCGGCGGCGCTGCGCGTCGGCGCGGCAGCGGTCGACGGCTTGTCCGCCCCGTCGCTGCACGCGGTCAGGGCGGCGGCGGTGACGGCGAGTGCGGCCACCAGATGAACGCGCATCTGCACTCCTCGGTCGGCGGAAGTGGAGCGGCCCTGCGGTCTGGTCAGGACACGCCGGCATCGGAGCTGGGCCGGGCCAGGTCGGTCTTCACGAACGTGTCCGGGACGGGGTACTCGCCCAGGACGTAGAGCAGGGTTGCCGCGTGCTGGTGCTCCACCGGGGCGATGGTCGCCACGAGCGCGAGCGCCTCCTTGCTCTGGAACTCGCCCATCTGCTTGGTGTACGTCTGGGTGGCGGTCTGCTCGAGGGTGAGCGCGAGCTTGGCCAGCCCGGGCAGGTCCTTGAGCGCGGTGAACGCCTCCGTGATCGCTCCGGCCAGAGCCGGGTCAGGCTGGGTGAACTCCTGGCCGCCCGCGTTGACGAGCGCCGCGTTGAACGCCTTGGCGTGCTCCGCGTGCTGTGACATCGCGGTCATGGCGAATGTGGCCACGGCCGGTGGAACAGTGCCGAACTTCCCCGACGGCGCGGCCTTGAGGGCAGAGTCGTAGGCGAAGACCGCGAGGTTCTCGAGGCTCGCATTGGTCGCGAGGCCGGCGCGGTCCGAGCTGGCCGCACCGTCACCGCTGGTCGACGTCGACGGCGAGGTGCTGGCGCCGCTGGTCGACCCTTCGTCGGAGCCCGACCCGCCGCACGCGGCGAGGGCGAGGCCGCCGACGACGACGCCGGATCCGGCCAGGAAGCTGCGCCGACTCGCCCGTCCGCGAAGGGACGACCCGAAATCGGCGAGCATCTCCTGCATCTGCGGGAACGTCGCGCGGTGCATCTCGTCCATGTCCCGCGTCATCGCGAGGAGCTCGGCCTCCGAGCACTGCATCTGGTCCTTCTTGCTTCTCATGCGACCGCTCCCTCTTCCGGCGGGCTGGCCAGGTCCGTCTTCTTGAACGTCTCCGGCACGAACGCGCCACCAGCGGCAGCCGGCAGCTTTCCGATGTCCACTGCGCCCCCGGTCGCCTTGACGGTGATCAGGTTGGGCAGGTTCGCCTCGAGCAGCGCCTTGACGGCGTTGAGGGTCCCGAGGTGCTGGGACTCGACGCTGGCCACACTGCCGAAGAGGAACCGGACGGTGGGGTCAGTGGTCGTGTCCGAGATGTTCTTGACGTACGTCGACGTCGCGACGTCCTCCAGCGTGATCGCCAGCTTGACGACGTCGAGCGGGCCGCCCTTCTTCAGCGCGGGCACCATCTCCATGACCACCGGGGTGTACTTGGGGTTGGTGGCCGTCTGCTCCTTGCCGCCGAGCTCCTTCGCCTTGGCGTTGAAGGCCTTGCCGTGCTCGGCGTGCTGCTGCATCGTCGTCTGGGCGAAGGCGGCGATCGTCTTGTTCGCCTTCACGTAGTCCAGCGTGAGCGCCGTCTTGTACGTGAGAACCGCGAGGTTCTCGAGCGACGCGGCCGTCTGCAGCGACGCGATGTCGCCGTCCTCGGCGGCGTAGGCCGGGGCGGTCGCGGCGGCGAGCAGCGCGCTGAAGCCGCCTACGGCGAGTCCGGCGCCGACGAGCGAGCGGGCGACGCCGATCTGCCGGCGCTCCTCGGCGTCGTGCTGCAGCCGATCCGCGTAGTCCGGAGCGGAGCGCCGCTCCTTGCCGATCTCGACGATGGCGTCGAGCGGCTCCTTGCTCGCGCGCATGGCGTCGGAGTGCAGGTCCTGCGACTCCACCATGAGCTCGGCGAACCGACGGTCATCCAGTCGGTGGTCCAATGGAAGCCTCCCTTCCCGGAGGTCTGCGTGCACCCTGGCTTGCGGCCGGGTGCCGTCAGGGGGGCGTTCGGTCGTCGGGGCGATCCGGATGGGCGTCGCGGAGAT
Source organism: Mycobacteriales bacterium (assembly GCA_035536955.1). GTDB lineage: Bacteria > Actinomycetota > Actinomycetes > BP-191 > BP-191 > DATLNF01. The sequence goes on from DATLNF010000141.1 coordinate 20,581, forward strand.
AAGATCTGAGCAGGCACGACACAACCCCACAGATCGCCGGAGGCCGCAGTGAGCACTGCCGCGGCAGCCAAGGTCCGCGCCGCCATCGAGCCGGCCCTGACCGCGGCGGGGTTCCACCTCGAGGATGTGGCCGTGCGCCCCGCCGGCGGGCGGCGCCTCGTCCAGGTGCTGGTCGACCGGGACAGGGGGGTCTCGCTCGACGACGTCGCCGACGCGAGTCGCATCGCCTCAGGCGTGCTCGACGCGGCTGACGTCGTCGCCGGCGCCTACGTGCTCGAGGTCTCGTCGCCGGGCGTCGACCGCCCGCTGACCGAGCCGCGCCACTGGCGTCGCAACGTCGGTCGGCTGGTCACCGTGACCCCCCAGGAGGGTCCGTCGTGGACCGGGCGGGTCGTCAGCGCGGACGACGTGGGCCCGGTGCTCGACGCGGCCGGCACGCGTCGGGCGGTCCGCTACGACGACGTCCGCCGGGCGCTCGTGCAGGTGGAGTTCAACCGGTCCGGCGGCGACGACCCGGTCGACGGAGAGGACCGTGACGACGCATGAACATCGACATCGCCGCGCTGCGCAGCGTGGAGCGGGAGCGCGACATCTCCTTCGAGACGGTGCTCGAGGCCATCGAGACGGCGCTGGCGACGGCGTACAAGAAGACCGACGGCGCGGTCCAGGACTGCCGGGTCGTCGTCGACCGCAAGACGGGCGAGGTCACCGTCCACGCCCGCGAGGTCGACGAGGACGGCAACGTCGTCCGCGAGTACGACGACACCCCGGAGGACTTCGGCCGGATCGCGACCATGACCGCCAAGCAGGTGATGCTGCAGCGGCTCCGGGATGCCGAGCAGGAGCTCACCTACGGCGAGTACGCCGGGCGCGAGGGCGACATCGTGGCCGGGATCATCCAGCAGCACCACGGCCCGACCGTCCAGGTGCAGCTGGGCAAGGTCGAGGCGGCGCTGCCCGCCTCGGAGCAGGTGCCCGGTGAGCGGTACGACCACGGCACCCGGATCAAGGCCTACGTGCTCCAGGTGCACAAGGGGCTGCGCGGCCCGTCGATCACGCTGAGCCGGACGCACCCGAATCTCGTGAAGAAGCTGTTCGCGCTCGAGGTCCCCGAGATCGCCGACGGCTCGGTGGAGATCGTCGCGATCGCGCGCGAGGCCGGGCACCGCAGCAAGATCGCCGTGCGGTCGAAGGTGCCCGGGCTCAACGCCAGGGGAGCGTGCATCGGGCCGCTCGGACAGCGGGTGCGCAACGTCGTCGCCGAGCTGCACGGAGAGAAGATCGACATCGTCGACTGGTCGGACGACCCGGCAACGCTGGTCGGGAACGCGCTCTCGCCGGCGACCGTCACCCGGGTCGAGGTCGTCGACCCGGTGGCTCGGGCCGCGCGGGTCACCGTTCCCGACTACAAGCTGTCCCTCGCCATCGGCAAGGAGGGGCAGAACGCCAGGCTCGCCGCGCGCCTGACCGGCTGGCGGATCGACATCCACTCCGACGCCGAGGACGATGCGGGTGCGCCGCCCGGCGTGAGCGCGGATCCGGCGGGGTGACGCGGCGGCGGGACGCGCTAGACTCGCCGCAGGGACTTCGTCCCGGACCGGTTCGCACCTGTGTGGGGTGCCGGGTCCGTGCGCCGAAGTCCGAGCTGCTCCGAGTCGTCGCGGTCGACGGTGACGCTGTCATCGACGTCCGTGGGCGGCTGCCGGGCCGAGGCGCGCACCTGCATCCCGATCCCGGCTGTCTCACGCTCGCCCTGCGCCGCAAGGCGCTCCCGCGAGCGCTGCGGCACATCGGGGAGCTCGACTGCACGGCCCTGTACGACGCGTTCCAGCACGACGCTGGCCCGCAGACCACGGCCGGCCCCGCCGGGGCCGGCTCGCCGACCGAAGGTGGCTGAGCACGGATGCAGCACTCCTGATGAGCGCCCGATGAGCACGCCCATGCAGTAACCAGCTGACGCCCGGCCGCCGGGCGACACCCAGGGAAGACGAGGACAGCAGTGGCAAAGCGGGTCTACGAGCTCGCCAAGGACCTCGGCCTCGAGAGCAAGGCTCTCGTCGCGTGGTTGAAGGACAACGGCGAGTTCGTCCGGTCGGCGTCATCGACGGTGGAAGCGCCCGTCGAGCGCAAGGTACGAGCCGCCTTCCCCGACGCGGCCCCCGCGGTCGAGAAGGCGAAGCCGAAGGCCAAGCCGAAGGCCGCCCCGGAGCCCGCTGACGACGGCGCCGTGCCTCTGGCTGCCGCGCCGGTCGAGGCTCCGTCCGCACCCCCGAGCCTCGAGCAGCCGGCCGCCGCCGCCGCGATGCCCACGATGCCGCCCCGGCCACCCGCGGCGATGCCGCGGCCGGGCAACAACCCCTTCAGCACGCCGGGCCTGCCGCCGCGTCCGGCGGCGATGCCGGGGATGCCGCCTCGGCCCGCCGGCGCGCCCGGCATGCCGCCACGCCCCGGCACGCCCGGCATGCCCCCGCGCCCCGGCATGGTGCCGCGGCCCGGCGGCCCCGGCGCCCCCGGC
>DATLNF010000142.1:0-41938 GCA_035536955.1 Mycobacteriales bacterium
CGCGGAGTGGGTCAGCGCACCGATCGAGATGAAGTCGACACCGGTGGCGGCGACCTCGCGGGCACGGTCGAGGGTGAGGCCGCCGCTCGCCTCGAGCCGGGCCTGGCCCCGCGCGAGCGAGACCGCGGCTCGCAGGTCGTCGAGGGACATGTTGTCGAGCAGGAGCAGGTCGGCGCCGGCGGCGACTGCCTCGGCCACCTGGTCGACCGTGTCGCACTCCACCTCCACCGGCAGGTCCGGGAACGCTGCGCGGACCGCTCGGTACGCCGCGACGACGCCACCCGCCGCGACGACGTGGTTGTCCTTCACCATCGCCGCGTCCGACAGCCCCATCCGGTAGCCGCTGCCCCCGCCGCACCGCACGGCGTACTTCTCGAGCAGCCGTAGGCCCGGCGTCGTCTTGCGGGTGTCGAGGACCTGCACGCCGGTGCCCGCCACGGCATCGACCCAACGCCGGGTCTGCGTCGCCACCCCCGACAGATGGCTCGCGATGTTGAGCGCGCTCCGCTCCGCGGTCAACATGCTCCGCACCGAGCCGGTCACGGTGAGCACCGGGTCGCCTGCTGCGACGGAGGTGCCATCGGGCAGCAGGTGCTCCACCGCGGCGGCACCGTCCGCGGCGACGAGGAACACGGCCGCGGCGATCGCCGCACCGGCCGTCACCCCGGACTGCCGCGCCACGATGTCGGCCGTGCCGACCAGGTCGGCCGGCACCGTGGCGACGCTCGTCACGTCCACGCCACCCAGCAGGTCCTCGTCGAGCGCCGCCCGCGCGAACGCCTCGACGTAGCTGACGTCGAGACCGGCGTCGCGCAATGCCGTGGCGAGGTGGCCGGGGAGCTTCATCGGCCGTCGTCCGGAAGTGGCTGGTACTCCTGCCGCAGCGAGCCGTCGGCGTCGACGCACTGCACGAGGTGGCCCCGCCACTCGTCGCGGGTCACGGGGAAGTCCTCGCGCCAGTGGCCACCGCGCGTCTCCTCCCGCGTGTGCGCGGCGTGGACCAGGGCGGTCGCGACGGCATGGAGGTTCGACGTCTCCCAGGATGCCGGACCCACGTCGACGCGGTCGCTGCGCGTGTCGGTGGCGGCGAGCACCTTCGCGGTGGCCGCCAGTGACTCGGCGCTGCGCAGCACCCCGGCGCCCTCGGTCATCGCGTGCGCGATCGCCGGCCGGCAGCCGGCGTCGACCAGCCCGGTCTGCTGTCGCTCGTCCGCCGGCTCCCGCTGCGGCGGCAGGTCCCGAGCCAGCTCCTCGCAGATCCGCTCGGCGAACACCAGCCCTTCGAGCAGGCTGTTGCTCGCCAGCCGGTTGGCGCCGTGTACCCCGGTGCATGCCACCTCGCCGCAGGCGAACAGGCCGGGGATCGACGTACGCCCGGTCAGGTCGGTTCGGACGCCACCGCTCGCGTAGTGCGCCGCCGGGGACACCGGGATGAGGTCACGCACCGGGTCGATCCCGGCTTCACGACAGCGTCCGACGATGGTCGGGAAGTGCCGCAGCAGCTTCTCCGCGCCGAGCCCGCGCGCGTCGAGGTAGAGCCGGTCGACGCCCTGCTCCGCCATGAGCCGGCTCATCGCCTTCGCGACGACGTCCCGGGGAGCCAGGTCGCCCAGCGGGTGGACCCCGGTCATCACCTCGCGTCCCGTGGCGTCGACGAGCACCGCGCCCTCCCCGCGCATGGCCTCGCTGATGAGCGGCTGCTGGCCGCCGACCGCGTCGTCGAGGTGCAGCGCCGTCGGGTGGAACTGCACGAACTCGAGGTCGGTCACCGCCGCGCCGGCCCGCAGCGCGAGCGCGAGGCCGTCTCCGGTGGAGACCGCGGGATTGGTGGTCGACGCGTAGACCTGGCCCATGCCGCCGGTCGCGAGGACGACTGCTCGCGCGAGCGCGGCGCCCACTCCGTCCGCGGTGCCCTCGCCGAGGACGTGCAGGGTGAGGCCCGCAGCGGCGCCGTCCGCGCCGAGCAGCAGGTCCAGGACAAGGGCGTGCTCGATCAGCTCGATGTCCGGCGCGAGGCGTACGGCGTCCACGAGGGCCCGCTCGATCTCTGCGCCGGTGGCGTCCGCAGCGTGGATGACTCGTGACTTCTGATGACCGCCCTCGCGGGTCATGGCCAGCTCGCCCTCATGCATGTCGAACTGCGCGCCGAGCGCGATGAGCTCGCGGACGCGGGACGGGCCCTCGGTCACGAGCACCTCGACCGCCACGGGGTCGCAGAGCCCGGCCCCGGCGGCCAGCGTGTCCTCGAGGTGGTCCTGCGGTGAGTCCAGGGGCGACAGCGCCGCGGCGATGCCGCCCTGCGCCCAGGCAGTGGCACCGTGGTTGACGAAGGACTTCGTCACCAGCAGCACCCGGCCGACCCGCCGGGCGGCGAGCGCCGCAGTCAGCCCGGCGATGCCGGAGCCGACCACGACGACGTCCGCCTCGCGGGTCCAGCCCGGCGGCGGCGCCGCGAGGCGCGTGGGGAGAGGTGCCGGCCTGCTCACCTGCTCGCGTCGGACGCGAGCGTGTCGCCACGGACGAGCGCAGGGTCGGCGAGCTCGCGGAGGTCGTCGAGGTCCGTCGGCAGCGCGTCGGCCGGGTCGTGGCCGGTGCCGGCGATGCGGTTGGCGGCGTCGACGAACACGACCCGCGGCTGCAGCTCACGAGCCTCGGCATCGGTGACCATGCAGTAGCTGATGATGATGACGAGGTCACCCTCATGCACCAGCCTCGCCGCGGCGCCGTTGATGCCGATGACCCCCGATCCGCGAGGGCCCGGGATCACATAGGTCTCCAGCCGCGCCCCGTTGGTGACGTCCACGATCGCGACCTTCTCCCCGGGCAGCAGGTCCGCTGCGTCGAGAAGGTCGGTGTCTATCGTCACCGAGCCGACGTAATGGAGGTCGGCCTGGGTCACCGTCGCGCGGTGGATCTTCGACTTGAGCATGGTGCGGAACATGGGGGTCATCTCCGGTCACGGCTCCTGGTGAGTACGTGCCTTGGCGGTGTCGCCGCCGACGATCATCTCAACGTTGTCGATGAGCCGGGTAGTCCCGACCCACGCGGCCACGGCGAGCAGCGCGCGGCCGGGTCCGACGGCGGGGTCGAGGGTGTCCGGGTCGACCACCTCGAGGTAGTCGACCCGAAGACCGTCCGCGGCAGCGCGGTCGAGGACCTCGGCCGCCGCTCGGCGTACGGCGTCCGGTCCCGCCGCGGCGGCGCCCGCGCCCGCCCCTATCGCACGGCACAGCGAGAGCGCGGTCTCCCGTTCGGCCAGCGAGAGGTAGGCGTTGCGGCTGGACATCGCCAGCCCGTCGGGCTCGCGGACGATCGGCACGGCGACGATCTCGACCTCGAAGTCGAGGTCCGCGACCATCCGGCGGATGAGCGCGAGCTGCTGCGCGTCCTTCTCGCCGAACACCGCGACGTCCGGGCCGACGAGGTGCAGGAGCTTCGCGACGACCGTCAGGACGCCGTCGAAGTGCCCGGGGCGGGTCCGGCCGCACAGCCGACTGCCCATGTCGCCCGCCGAGATGGTGATGCGCGGCTGCTGGGGGTAGATCCCGTCGGCGTCGGGCACGAAGACGACCGCTGCGCCCTCTCGCGTGCAGACGGCCAGGTCGTCGGCGAGGGTCCGCGGGTACCGGTCGAGGTCCTCCCCGGCGCCGAACTGGAGCGGGTTGACGAAGATCGTCACGACGACGCTGTCGGCGGCGGCTCGAGCCGCGCGGATCAGCTGCGCGTGACCGGCGTGCAGCGCGCCCATGGTCATGACGACGGCGACCGAGCGCTGTCGGGCGCGCAGGTTGGCGATCGCGTCGTCGAGCGCCTCGACCGACGTCGCGATCGTCGGGGCGACGGACACGTCGCTCACGGCCGCGCGTCCGCTCGCGGGTTCGCCAGCACCTCGAGCAGCGATGCGGCGAGGGCCGGCTCGAGTCGTCCCGAGCTCAGTGCGCGGTCCGCGGTCAGGCGCGCGAGCGCGACGTACGCCGGCAGCGCGTCCGGCGCGACCTGACGGAGTGCGTCGAGGTGCGCCCGCACGGTGCCGGCGTCCCCACGGGCGATGGGTCCGGTCAGCCCGGCGTCGCCGTACCGCAGCGCGTTGTCGAGGCTCGCGCCGACCAGCGGCCCCAGGATGCGCGCCGGCGCCTCGACGCCCGCGGCGGCGAGCAGGTCCACCGCGGTGGTGACCAGCGTCACGGCGTAGCTCGCGCTCCACGCGAGAGCGGCGTGGTAGACCACGCGCGCCTCCTCCGGCACCCAGACCGGCTCGCCCCCGAGCTCCATCACGAGGACCTCGGCGACCGCGCGCAGAGCGGGGTCCACGGTGACCCCCCACGAGGCGCCGGGCAGCCGGTCCGGGTCCTCCGCGGTGCCGCTGAAGGACATCACCGGGTGCAGCGCGAGCGTGACGGCACCAGCCGCCGACGCATCGGCGAGCACCGCGAGGCCGTGCCGGCCGCTCGTGTGCACGACCAGCTGGCCGGGCGAGAACGCCCCCTGCGCCGACAGCGTCTCGACGACTCCCTGGAGCGCGTCGTCCGGGACGGTCAGCAGGACGGCCTCGGCGCGGCGCACGACGTCCTCGGCGGGGAGCACCGGCACGTCGGGCAGCACCTGGGCGGCGCGACGGCGGGTCGGCTCGCTCGCACCGGACACGGCGACGACCGTGTGCCCGGCTCGCTGCATCGCGACGGCCAGAGCGGCGCCGACGCGGCCGAACCCGACCACGCCGACGGCGAGGCGGGCAGGTCGCGGCGCGGGTGAGACGGCCATGCGCTGGGAGGGCCTCTTTCGTTCCAGTCCACGATCGGGTACCGGACGTCGTCGACGGCTGCGCCAAGGGTACCCGGCCGGCTGGGCGACCGCGCGCCGTCGTTACGCTGCCGGGCGTGACCGAGCGGACGTGGCAGCCGTGGGGTGCCGCGATGCAGGAGGCGCTGTACGGCGACCGCGGGTTCTATCACCGGCCCGAAGGCGGGCCGGGCCACCACTTCCGCACGTCGACGTCGGCAACCACGCACTTCGCGCGGGCGCTGCTGCGGCTCGCGTCGCATGTCGACGCCGCGCTGGACTTCCCGCCCGAGTTCACCGTGGTGGAGATCGCCGCGGCACGCGGCGCACTGCTGACCGCCATGCAGGACCTCGCCGCAGCGGAGGCTCCGCAGCTCGCCGCGCGGCTCCGGCTCGTCGCCGTCGAGCTCGCCGCCCGGCCACCTGGGCTCGACCCCGCCATTCGCTGGCTGGGAACGCTAGAGGACGTCGTACCGCGTCCGGTCGGACTGCTCGTCGCGAACGAGTGGCTCGACAACGTCGTCGTGGACGTCGTCGAGCAGACGGCGACGGGCGCGGCACAGGTCGAGGTCGCGCGTGACGGGACCGAGCGCGTCGGGGACCCGGTGTCGACCGACCAGCAGCGCTGGTTGGACGAGTGGTGGCCGCTGTGCGACGAGGGCGAGCGAGCGGAGATCGGCGCGGCGCGGGACGCGGCATGGCTGCGAGCGGTCGCCGGACTGGAGCGGGGCGTCGCGGTCTGCGTCGACTACGCGCACACGCTGCCCGAGCGCGAGGCCGGCCTGTGGTCGGGCGGAACCCTCACGGGGTACCGCGCGGGCCGCCAGGTGCGCGCGGTGCCGGACGGCTCGTGCGACCTGACGGCGCACGTCGCGATCGACGCGGTCGAGTCCGCCGGGATCCTCGGCGGTGCGACCGACACCCTCCTGACCGACCAGCGATCCGCGCTGCGCGCCCTCGGCGTGCGGGGCAGCCGCCCCGACGTCGCCGGCGCGCGCAGCGACCCGGTCGGCTACCTGCGCGGCCTGTCGCAGGCCGGCGAGGAGGCCGAGCTGATCGCTCGCGACGGCCTCGGCGACTTCGCCTGGCTGGTGCAGGCGGTCGGCGTACCGCTGCCCGCGGTCCTCGTCGGCGAGTCGGAGGCACCCGACTCGCGCTGATTTCGGCGACGTCGTGCCTGTCATGGGACGATGCCCGCGACACGTGACACGCCTTCGAACACGAGGTGCCGATGGTCGACACGACGCTGACGGGGACCGCCCGCCCCCTGACCTCGACCGAGGTCGGGATGGGCATCGGCGCGGGCGAGCTCGCGACCGCGGACATGGTCCTCAACATCGGCCCTCAGCACCCCTCCACGCACGGCGTCCTGCGCCTGGCGCTCACGATCGACGGGGAGCGGATCGTCTCCGCCGAGCCGATCATCGGCTACATGCACCGCGGTGCCGACAAGCTCTTCGAGGCCCGCGACTACCGGCAGATCATCGTGCTCGCCAACCGGCACGACTGGCTCTCGTCGTTCGCCAACGAGCTCGGGGTCGTCATCGCCGTCGAGCGGATGATGGGTCTCGAGACGCCCGAGCGCGCGCTGTGGATCCGCACGCTGCTCGCCGAGCTCACCCGCATCCTCAACCACCTGATGTTCCTCGGCTCGTACCCGCTCGAGGTCGGCGCGATCACGCCCGTCTTCTACGCGTTCCGCGAGCGGGAGGCCGTCCAGCGGGTCATGGAGGAGGTCTCCGGCGGCCGGCTGCACTACATGTTCAACCGGGTCGGCGGCCTCAAGGAGGACCTGCCGGCCGGCTGGAAGGACCGCTGCCGCGAGGTCGTCCACGCCGTACGCGGTCGGATGGGGCAGATCGACAACCTCCTCCGCGGCAACGAGATCTTCCGCGAGCGCACGACCGGCGTCGGCGTGCTGTCGCCGGCTGCCGTGCTCGAGTACGGCGTGAGCGGCCCGATCGCCCGGGCGTCGGGCGTCGACTTCGACCTCCGCCGGGACGAGCCGTACCTCAAGTACGACGAGGTCACCTTCGACGTCGTGACCCGCGACACCGGCGACTGCTTCGCGCGCTTCGAGGTGCTCCTCGACCAGGTCTACCAGTCGCTCGACATCGCCGAGCAGTGCCTCGACCGCATCCCTGGCGGCCCGGTCAACGTCAAGCTGCCGAAGGTCGTCAAGGCACCCGAGGGACACACGTACGCCTGGACCGAGAACCCGCTCGGGATCAACGGCTACTACCTCGTGTCGCGCGGCGAGAAGACGCCCTGGCGCATGCATCTGCGGTCGGCGTCGTTCAACAACATCCACGCGCTGTCGCACCTCTTGCCCGGCACCCTGCTGCCGGACCTCGTCGCGATCATGGGCTCGATGTTCTTCGTCGTCGGCGACGTCGACAAGTAACCCCCGAACATTGCGGCGTCTGCCGCGTGGGACCGCGCTGTCTGACTCAACATTCGAAGACGGAGCGGGGCACGCCCAGCGCCGTCGCGCGGGCCGTGAGGAACGCGATGACCTCGTCGACCGCGCCGTCCGGATCGGCGTCCACCTCGTCCGCAGTGACGTTGAGGAGGACCACGTCGTGCTCGGTCAGCACGCGACGCGCGCGTCGCGCGTCGTAGGCAGCCTGGAGCGGGTCGAGGTGCAGGGCGCCGTTGACCTCGAGCCCAGCGCGCAGTGCGGCCCAGAGGAAGTCGATCCAGTAGCTGACTCCGCGCGACGAGACGAGGTTCACGCCGCGGTGGTACCCGCGAACTCCCCGTAGGGCCATCCGTCGATGCACCCGGCGCTCCTGCCGGGAGTGCGAGCCGTCGCCAGCGACCTCCAGCGCGCGCCGCAGCGCGGTTGAACCGACCCGCCCACGGCCAGTCGCAGAGCGAAGGCGTCGCTCGGTCGTGCGGCGAAGCCGAAGCTCGTCCTGCACTAACGTCACCAATTTCTGGTGGGTCACCTCAGTGGCGCAATGGCGGAGCCCAACTTCCAACGCAACCACAGGATGCCCCGCCTGACGGCGGGCTCCAGCGAGATCAGTCTGTCGCGCGCGAATGATCTCGACGCCGGTCACTGGTCCGGGGTCGCGAGTGACTGGCACAAGGAGTCGCACTACCTGAGGCTCCGAAGGCGCATGTGGTGAGCCGTACAGCCGCACTGCGGTCGCGCCGGTGAACCACATCGGGTGGCCCACCTCGGCCTCGATGACGTGGAGTCGCTGCGCGAACGACTCCGGCGTCGTCGACGCGAGCAGTGCGCGGCGGCCCGCCCGCACCAGCTCGCCACTGCTGAGCCGCCGGCGTACGACATCGCGGTCGAGCTCGCCGGACAGCAGCACCCCACCGCGCAGTCGCGCCTCAAGCGCGAGTTCCGGATCCACCCCTCGACGATGCGATCGGCTGCGGCCGCGCGGTCCTTCTCCGAGTGATCTGTGGATGCCGTGGGTGCGTCGCCCGCACGAATGTTGCGGCGGGTCGTGCTCGCGGCCGCGCGATTCCCCGCAACTTTCGGAGGTGGGGGTGGGGGCGGCTGCCGGCGGGGGTCAGGCGGGGCCGGGTCAGGCGGGGCCGGGTCAGGCGGCGGCGGGCGGGGGCGGCGGGACGCGGCAGGCGCGCTCGAGGCGGAGGGCAGCCACCACCAGCAGGACGCCGACGGCGGCCGAGACCCCGGCCACGACGGCATCGGCGCGGGCGTGCCGCAGGTCGAGCCGGGACAGCAGGTAGCCCAGCGCTCCGGTCCAGCAGCCGACGCTCAGCGCGCCGAGCACGGAGGACGCCTTCGCCAGCGCGGCCGTCCGGGCCACGGCGATCGGCATGATCGGCTTGGTCCGCGGACGGCCGGCGAGCCGGGCTCGGATGGCCGGTGCCAGGTAGAGCTCGGCCGCGGCCAGGAGGAATGTCGTCACGGCAGCCGAGTAGGGCAGCGGTGGGATGTCGCCGTAGAACCGGCGGACGAGCAGCCAGCTCACCAGCCCGGTCAGCGCGGCGATGCCGAGGAGGTCGCGCCAACGCGTCGGCTTCACGTGGGCCGCCGGCCCGCGCCCACAGTGAGGACATGGTCGGTACGTCGCACGCCGGACGAGTCGAGCTCCTCGATCAGCCGGCGCAGCGGGAGTCCGTCCAGCGTCGCGTCAGGATCGGCGTCCAGCCACGGCACCAGCACGAACGCCCGCTCGGCCGCCCGCGGGTGCGGCAGCGTGAGCAGCGGGTCCACGCTGACCGCGTCGTCGTAGGCGATCAGGTCGAGGTCGAGGACGCGCGGCCCCCAGCGCTCTCCGCGCACGCGGCCCGCTGTGTGCTCGATCCGCTGGCAGCGGCCGAGCAGCTGATCGGCCGGCAGGCTGGTCTCGACGACGACGACCGCGTTGAGGAAGTCAGGCTGCGCGGGCCCGCCGACGGGCGCGGTCTCGTAGACGGCGGACACGGCGACGACCCGACCGGAGTCGGCGAGCTCGTCCACGGCGCGCTGGAGGGCGGCGAGCCGGTCGCCGAGGTTCGCGCCGAGCCCCACGGCTGCGCGTGGGCTCACCGGCGGCGCCGCCGTACGACGGTCACGGCGACGTCGTCGAGGGCGACCGACACCGGCGCCTCGGGCTTGTGCACGGTCACCTCAGCACCCTCGACCAGCGGCTCGCGCAGGCACGCGTCGGCCAGCCGCTTGGCGAGCGTCTCGATCAGGTTGACCGGCTCCCCGGCCACGATCTCGGCGAGCGACTCGGCGAGCGACGCGTAGTCGACGGTGTCGGCGAGGTCGTCGCTGACGCCGGCCTGCCGGGTGTCCACCGTCAGCACCACGTCGACGACGAAGTCCTGGCCGTCGCGACGCTCCGACTCGAGCACGCCGTGGAAGCCGCGCACCCGGAGCCCGCGGAGCGCGATGTGATCAGCCATCGGCCGGTCCTTCGACGACCTGCCTGATGACGGGCGACCCGTGGTGCAGGACGAGACGCCAGCCGGCGGGATAGTGCCGGAAGACGTTCGTCGCGACCACCTTGGCGTCGCCCTCGGGCTCACCGGGCGCGGTCAGGATGTTCTCCGCACAGCTGACGACGGCCAGGTCGCCGCTCACCGTGATGTCGACGTCGCTGAGGAAGAACTGGATGTAGGTCGTGTTGGCGAAGATGACCGCCCAGGAGCGCATGACGCGGCTCGGGCCGCGCACCGCGTCCCACCCGGGATGCACGCAGCAGGTCTCGTCCTCCTCGGCCCACACGGCACGCATCCGGTCGAGGTCGGCGCTCTCGAACGCCGCGTAGAACTCGGCGTTGGCGGCTGCGACGGCGTCCAGCGGGTTCATCGCGAGGCCTGGCCGACCGCGGCGACGATGCGGACCGCGTCTGCGGCGGGGCGAGCGGCGTGGACCCGCACTCCCCAGACGCCGGCCGCCGCGACGAGCGTCGTGACCGCCTGCGTGGCGTCCTCGCGGTCGGCCACGTCGCGGCCGCCCAGCACGCTGCCGAGGAAAGACTTCCGTGACGCCCCGACGAGCACCGGAGGGCCGAGCGCGAGCAGCGCGGCGATGCCGTGCAGCAGCGCGAGGTTGTGCCCCGCGTCCTTCGCGAACCCCAGGCCCGGGTCGACGACGACCAGCTCGGGGTCGACTCCGGCTTCGACGACCGCGTCGACCCGCCGCCGCAGCTCCGCGCAGACCTCGGCGACGACGTCGCCGTACACCGCGTGCTGCTGCATCTCCGCCGACGGGGCACGCCAGTGCATCACGACGTACGGCGCGCCGTGGGCAGCCACGACCTTGAGGATGCCGGGGTCGCCGAGCCCGCCCGAGACGTCGTTGACGAGCGCCGCGCCGGCATCCAGCGCCGCCTCCGCGACCGCGGCGCGCGTCGTGTCGACGGAGACGACGACGCCCGCCTGGCAGAGCCCGCCGACGACGGGTACGACGCGACGCAGCTCCTCGTCGACGTCGATGCGCGCGGCGCCGGGCCGGGTCGACTCGCCGCCGACGTCGACCACGTCAGCCCCGTCACTCGCCAACGCGAGGCCGTGGGAGATGGCGGCGTCGGTCGACGCGAACGCGCCCCCGTCGGAGAACGAGTCGGGCGTGACGTTCACGACTCCCATGACGACGCATCGCCCCAGCGGAGGTCCGGTCAGTCCGGGCACGGGGGGCAACGCCATGCCGCCGACCCTATCCACGCCGCGGGTGCGGCTACCGGCCGGCGAGGATGAGGCTCATCGCCTCGCTGCGGGTCGACACCTGGTCTCGGAACAGTCCGCGCACCGCGGACGTCACCGTCCGCGCGCCCGGCTTGCGCACGCCGCGCATCGACATGCACAGGTGCTCCGCCTCGACGACGACGATCACGCCGCGCGGATCGAGCTCGGACTCGAGCGCGTCGGCGACCTGCGTGGTGAGCCGCTCCTGGACCTGGGGCCGCTTCGCGTAGAGGTCGACGAGCCGGGCCAGCTTCGAGATCCCGGTGATCTGGCCCTTGAGGTTCGGGATGTAGCCGACGTGCGCGACACCGAACCACGGGACGAGGTGGTGCTCGCACATGCTGAACAGCTCGATGTCCTTGACCAGGACCATCTCGTCGTGACCCTCGTCGAACATCGACGTAAGCACGTCCGCCGGCTCACGGCCGAGGCCCGAGAACGCCTCCCGGTAGGCCCGGGCGACCCTCGCCGGCGTGTCGCGCAGCCCCTCCCGGTCCGGGTCCTCGCCGACCGCGAACAGCAGCTCGCGGACCGCGGCCTCGGCGCGAGTCGCGTCGAAGCGCCCCGACTCGGCCGCCCGGCTCACCGCTCGGTGGCTCGCGGCGCACGTCGGGCACGGGTGCCCTTCGCCGCGGTGCCCGCGGGCTTCGCGCCGGCCGACCGGCCGTTGGAGCTCTTCCCGTTGGCGACGGTCGCCCGGCGGGTGCGCCCGCCGGCGGCGGGGCTCGAGTCGATCAGCGCCCGCTCGGCGGGCGTGAGCACCGGTGGCCGGTCCGACGGCTTGCGCTTGCCGCCGTTGCCGAGCCAGCCGCCACGACTCGGCCGCTTGCGGACCGGTGCGAAGAGCGCCAGGACCTCGTCCTTGTTGAGCGTCTCCTTCTCCATCAGCTGGAGCACCATCTCGTCGAGCACGTCGCGGTAGGCGACGAGGATCTCCCACGCCTCGTCGTGCGCCTCGTCGATGAGCTTGCGCACCTCGCTGTCGATCATGCTGGCGACGTCCTCGGAGTAGTCGCGCTGGTGGCCCATGTCGCGACCGAGGAAGACCTCGCCGTTGTTCTGGCCGAACTTCAGCGCGCCGAGCTTGTCGCTCATGCCGTACTCGGTGACCATCGCCCGGCAGATCGACGTCGCCTTCTCGATGTCGTTGCTCGCGCCGGTGGTCGGCTCGTGGAACACGAGCTCCTCCGCCGTACGCCCGCCGAGCAGCATCGCGAGCTGGTCGATCATCTCCGAGCGCGTGACGAGGAACTTGTCCTCGACCGGCAGCGTCATCGTGTACCCCAGGGCCCGCCCGCGCGGGAGGATCGTCACCTTGTGCACGGGGTCGCTGTTCGGCAGCGCGTGCCCGACCAGGGCGTGACCCGCCTCGTGGTAGGCGATGATCTTGCGCTCCTTGTCGCTCATCACCCGGCTCTTGCGCTCGGGTCCGGCCATCACCCGGTCGATGCTCTCCTCGAGGATCTCGTTGGTGATCTCCTTCTTGTCCATCCGAGCGGTCAGGAGGGCCGCCTCGTTGATCGTGTTCGCGAGGTCCGCGCCGGTGAAGCCGGGGGTACGCCGGGCGATGATGTCGAGGTCGACGTTCTTCGCCAGCGGCTTGCCCTTGGCATGCACGCGCAGGATGCCCTTGCGACCCTCGAGGTCGGGGCGGTCGACGACGATCTGGCGGTCGAACCGGCCCGGACGCAGCAGCGCCGGGTCGAGGATGTCAGGCCGGTTGGTGGCGGCGATCAGGATCACGCCGCCCTTGACATCGAAGCCGTCCATCTCGACGAGCAGCTGGTTGAGCGTCTGCTCCCGCTCGTCGTGCCCGCCGCCGAGACCGGCGCCACGGTGGCGCCCGACCGCGTCGATCTCGTCGACGAAGATGATCGCCGGGGCGTTGGCCTTCGCCTGCTCGAACAGGTCGCGGACGCGCGAGGCGCCGACGCCGACGAACATCTCGACGAAGTCCGAGCCGGAGATCGAGTAGAACGGCACGCCGGCCTCGCCGGCCACGGCCCGCGCGAGCAGCGTCTTGCCGGTCCCGGGTGGGCCGTACAGCAGCACGCCCTTCGGGATCTTCGCGCCGAGCGCCTGGAACTTGGCCGGGTTCTCCAAGAAGTCCTTGATCTCCTGGAGCTCCTCGATCGCCTCGTCGGCGCCGGCGACGTCGGCGAACGTCGTCTTGGGCGTGTCCTTCGTGACCAGCTTCGCCTTCGACTTGCCGAAGTTCATGACGCGCGAGCCGCCACCCTGCATCTGGTTCATGAAGAAGAAGAGCAGGAACACGATGATCGCGATGGGCAGCAGGCTGAACAGCAGGCTGACGAAGACGTTGTCCTTGCTGACCTCGACCCCGCTGCTCTCGGCGCCGGACTCCTTGATGGCCTGCTGGAGGTCGTCGGCCTGCTCGAAGGCGAAGTCGGCCCGCAGCTTCTGGCCGTCCTTCGTCTCGATCTCGACGCGTTGCTCCTTGTCGTAGATCTTGCCCTTCTTCACCTCGCGGGCCGCGATCTTGTCCTGCACCGCGGACAGCGGGCGGGACTTGGCGCTGTCGGGCCGGGCGAGGCTGATGAACACGAGCACGAGCAGCAGCGTGACCACGATGAAGGGGAACGGCCCGCGCGCGTAGCGTCTGAAGTTCACTCTTCAACCGGCGCCCATGAGCGGGCGCCTTCCTCCTGCCGACTGGTGTGACCCCGACCTGCCGTTCGCTGGACGCGGTTCAGCGGTTTCGTTTGGGTCCCTGGAACCTTCACGGTAACACCGGCCAGGAGGCCCCTCAATCGGGGTGCGCGCGGCCGCGCGGGGTCCCGCGCGGGTCAGGAACGGGCCGCGCGGCCGGGGTTCAGCGTGGCGAGGTACGGCAGGTTCCGGTAGCGCTCGGCATGGTCGAGTCCGTAGCCGACGACGAAGACGGTCGGCAGGTCGAATCCCACGTAGCGCACCTTGACGTCGACCTCGGCGGCCTCGGGCTTGCGCAGCAGCGCGCACACCTCGAGCGATGCCGGGCTGCGCGAGCCGAGGTTGCGGAGGAGCCAGCTGAGCGTCCGGCCCGAGTCGATCACGTCCTCGACGACCAGCACGTGCTTGCCGCTGATGTCGCCGTCGAGGTCCTTCAGGATGCGGACCACCCCGCTGGTCGAAGTCCCGCTGCCGTACGACGAGACGGCCATGAAGTCCACGCTCGTCGGCGTCTTCAGCGCGCGGGCGAGGTCGCCCATGATGATGAACGCGCCCTTCAGCACGCCCACCAGGAGCACCTCGCGGCCCTCGTAGTCGGCGTCGATGGTCGCCGCGAGCTCCGCGACCTTCGCCTTGATCTGGTCCTCGGAGATGAGGATCGGGCCGATCTCGGCGGACACGTTCCGGAGCCTCCACGAGTCAGGGTGCCTCGACGACGAGCCTGTCACAGCGGCGCACGGCGACCAAACCTCCGGGCAGCGACACGGGACCCTGACCGCGCCAGCGCACCACGAGCGACTCGGCGGCGCGGACGTGTCGTCGGGAGACCGCCGAGGCGGGCGCGCCGGCGCTGAGCACTTCCCGGCGGATCACCCGGGTGCGCAGCGCATCGGGCAGCGCGGCCAGCGCCGGCACCGAGAGCCCCGGCTCGTTGCCGGACCCGGCGCACTCGTCGTACGCCGCCGCGGCCAGCGTGTCGAGCAGGTCCGCGTCGCTGCGCAGCAGGTCGGCGGACCGCACCAGCGCGTCCGCGATGCCAGGGCCGAGCTCGGCCTCGAGGAGCGGCAGCACCCGATGCCGGACGCGGTTCCGCAACAGGCGCAGGTCCTGGTTCGAGGGGTCCTCCCAGACGTCGAGGCCCTGCTCGCGGCAGGCGGACACCAGCGACTCGTGGGTCAGCCCCAGCAGGGGGCGGCGGTACGCCCCGCGCACCGCCGGCATGCCCGCCAGGGACCGCGCGCCGGACCCGCGGGCCAGGCCGAGGAGCACCTGCTCGGCCTGGTCGTCGCGGGTGTGGCCGAGGAAGACCGCATCGACGTCACCGGCACGCGCCACGGCGTCGAGGACGTCGTACCTCGCGAGCCGCGCATCGGCCTCGTGCCCCGCCGTCGGCCGGGCGGCCGGTTTCGCGCGCTCGATGCGGACGTCGGTGACGCCGAGCCGGCGCGCCTGCGCAGCCACGCGTTCCCCCTGCGCAGCCGAGCCCGGCTGCAGGGCGTGGTCGACGTGGACGACGCCGACAGCCCGCTGCTGCCGGGGGCCCTCCCAGGCGAGCGCGGCCAGGAGCGCGAGCGAGTCGGCGCCGCCCGACACCGCGGCGAGCACGATGCCGGTCCCGGGGGTCGCGGCGAGCGCGGCGCGCACGGCATGGCGCGCCTCTGCGACAGCGGGGTGCGGGTCAGGCACCGTCGGCGGCGGCCGGCAGCCCACCGAGCACGCGGCGCACCCACACGTCGGGGTCACGGATCTCGCTGTCCGTGGGCAGCGTCTCAGGGGAGGTCCACACCGTGTTGAACGCAGTCATCCCCGCCGCGTCGACGACGTGCCGGACGAATGCCGCGCCTTCGGCGTACTGCCGCATCTTCAGGTCGAGGCCGAGCAGCGACCGGATCAGCCGGTCGACCGGACCCGTGCCCTTGCGCCGCTCGTCGAACTTCCGGCGGATCTCGCCGACCGTCGGGACGACATCGGGGGCCACGGCGTCCATCACCACGTCGGCGTGCCCCTCGAGCAGGCTCATGAGCGCCTGGACCCGCGCGAGCACAGCCCGCTGCTCGGGCGTCTGGATCGCCTCGACGAAGCTCGTCCCCTCCTCACCCTGCACCGCACCGCGGATGACGCCCACGGCGCCGCGCAGGCGCGCGAGCAGCTGGGCCGGGTCGAGGTCGCTCGCGTCCACGAACTCGCGGACGAGCCCGGCGAAGTGCTCCCGCAGCCACGGCACCGCGGTGAACTGCATCTGGTGGGTCACCTCATGCAGCGCGACCCAGAGCCGGAAGTCGTGCGGGTCGACGCCGAGGCGCCGCTCGGTCTCGACGATGTTGGGCGCCACCAGAGTCAGCCGACCGGCTCCACCGGCAGGCAGGAAGAGCTCGAACTGACCCAGCACCCGCGACGCGACGTACGCCATCAGCGTGCCGACCTGAACGCCGGTGATGCGCGAGCCCACCGCCGAGACGAACGTCCCGGCCGGCCGGTTGTCCCGCTTGGCGGAGATCTTGTCGAGCAGCGGGCCGAGCACGACCTGGAACCCGTCGACGTTGGCCTGCACCCAGCCCACCCGGTCGACGACCGACACCGGCACCTCGAGGTCGGGGGGCACGAGGCCGGTGAGCTCGGCGACGTGCCGCTCCGCCACCGGGACCAGCCGGCGGAGCTCCGCCGCGACGGCCCTAGCCTCGTCCGGCGTCACCGACGGGCCCGGGCGCATCAGCCGGCGCGCCGTCGCGACGGCGACGTCCCAGTCGATCATCTCGGCAGCAGGCATCAGGTCTCCTCGCCGGCCGCCGCGCGGTGCGGTGCCGCTACTTCGAACCGCCGCGCTTGGCGTTCGCCTTGAAGCCGCGGGCCTTGACGACGTACCCAACCAGGGAGGCCAGAAGCAGCAGCGCGGCGAGGGCGGCGAGCGCCATCATCATCTTGTACGTCCAGTTGTCCGCCGCGCCGAGCTCCTCGGCGGGCGGGGGGATGTCCACGACCTGGGCTAACGCAGCTCGCGGCGCCAGCGCGGCGACGGCGATGGTGAGGAGCAGCACGCCGAGGGCGCGGGGGCGAGCAGACATGCGCGCGGATCCTCCGAGGAGCAGTGCGGCGTACGCCGGGTCGCCGCGATGCTACCGGTCGTCACGCCGCCGCGTCAGGCGGGGCAACCACACGCGGCAAGCCGCGCGGCGGCGACATCGAGCACCTCGGCGCCGCGGCTCGCCGCGCGGCTGGGCAGCCGGTCGGCGGAGAACGCGAAGACGAGCAGGCGGCCGTCTGCGGTCTCGATGAAGCCGGCCAGCGTGCTGACGTTGTTGAGCGACCCCGTCTTGGCGCGGACCCGTCCCGCGCCGATCGCCGCGGGACCTTCGACGTAGCGCTCCGACAGCGTCCCCGCGAAGCCGCCGACAGGCAGCCCGCTGAGCATCGTGCGCAGCCCCGGACGGGTCGGGTCGAGGGTCAGGGCGAGCACCCGCGCGAGGCCGGCCGTCGTCACGCGGTTGAGCGGTGACAGTCCCGACCCGTCGACGAGACCGGTCGCGTCGCCCGGGGCACCGAGCTCGCCGAGAGCGTCCGCCACCGCCTGCGCGGCGCCGACGAAGGTCGTCGGCCGCCCGCGCTCGGCAGCGACGAGGTGGGCGAGGGACTCCGCGAGGTTGTTGTCGCTGGCGGCGAGCATGCGCTCCACCAGCGCCGCCACGGGCGGCGACTCGACCGACGCCAGCGCCTCGGCGCCCGGCGGCGCGGCCGCGCGGACGACTGCTTCCGGGGTCCGCACCCCCCGCCGGCGAAGCAGGTCGCGCAGCAGCCGACCGGCGGCGAGGTCGGGCTCGGCGAACCGCTCCGACTCGCCCGGCGTGACGCGGCCCGCGTCGACCATGACCGAGGTGACGGGAGCGACCGAGCCCTCGGTGAGGTAGTTGGGCTTCCAGGCCGGCCCGAGCCGGGGCGCGGCGAAGAGCGTCGGGTCGACCGCGACGCCGCCGGTGACGTCGGTGATGCCGGCCGCGCGGACGGCCTCGGCGAGATCGTCGAGCAGCGCCGGAACGGGGTACCGCGCGCGTCCCGCCGCGGCGGGCGACGCGAGCGTGGGATCGCCGGCCCCGACGAGCAGGAGCCGCCCAGTCAGTGTCGATCCGGTGCGGGCGCCCACGGCCACGACCTTGGTGGTGAGGCGCCGATGCGGACCGAGCACGTGCAGCGCGGCGACCGCCGTCATCATCTTCGCGGTCGACGCGGGAAGCACCGACAGCGTGCTGTTGCGCGAGTAGAGGAGCTGGCCGGACCCCGCGTCCGCCACGACGGCACTGACGCGGGGGCCGAGCCGCGGGTCGGCGAACGCCGGGTTGAGCGCGGCCGCCACTGCGGCGCGGGACGGCACCGGTGCCGTGTCGGCCTGCCCGACGCCCAGCGGCGGGAGGGCCGACGGAGTCGGGCTCGGGAGGGCGGAGCCGCTCGGCGAGGGCGCGGCACCGCTCGGTACGCCGCTCCCGCGGAGGCGCGGCGTACCACTGCGACGCACCTCGACCGCGACCCCGCCGGCTACGAGAGCGGTCGTGAGCGCGAGCGCGACGGAGCGCCGATGGCGTCGCCGCCCGAAGCGGACCGTCACGCGCTGCTCCCTTCCCGGTCGCCGTACCTCGACCGCGGTGACGCGGCAGACTCCACCCTATGAACTTCGACGTGACCCTCGAGATCCCGAAGGGCACCCGCAACAAGTACGAGATGGACCACACGACGGGTCGCATCCGGCTGGACCGCATGCTCTTCACGGCGACCCGCTATCCCGCGGACTACGGATTCGTCGACGGGACGCTCGGCGAGGACGGCGACCCGCTCGACGTCCTCGTCCTGCTCGATGAGCCGACCTTCCCGGGCTGCCTCATCCACTGCCGAGCGCTCGGGATGTTCCGGATGACGGACGAGAAGGGCGGGGACGACAAGGTGCTCGCGGTGCCGGCCGACGACCCACGCATCGTCGCGACCGAGCTCGACGACGTGCCACCGCACCTGCTGCTCGAGATCCGGCACTTCTTCGAGACCTACAAGGACCTCGAGCCGGGCAAGTCGGTCGAGGGAGCGACCTGGGTCGGCCGGGAGGCCGCGGAGGCCGAGATCATCGCCTCCCGCGAACGCCTGGCGCTCTCGGACGGGACGCACTGAGCAGGCTCAGGCCGCGGCTCCCCGCAGCTGCTCGAGGATCTGCTGGAGCAGGCGCGAGACCTGCATCTGGCTGACCCCGAGCCGCTCGCCGATCTCGCGCTGGGTGAGGTCGTCGACGAACCGCATCCGCAGCAGGGCGATCGACCGCGCCGGCAGCCGGGTCAGCGCCGGGCGCAGCCAGGACAGCTCCTCGAGCAGCTCGAACGCCGGCTCGGTGGTCCCCATCGACCGGGCCGGCCGGTCACCCTGCTCCGGGGCGTCGAGCGAGGTCATGCTGAACGTCGCGGCGGCGTCGAGCGCCTCGACCACCTGCTCATCGGTGGATTCCGTGCGTTGCGCCAGCTCGGCGATCGTGGGGGCGCGCCCCAGCTCGTGCGTGAGCGCCTCACGCTCGGTGCGCAGCCGCAGGTACAGCTCCTGCGCGCGGCGCGGGACGCGCATCGCCCAGCGATGGTCCCGGAAGTGGTGCTTGAGCTCGCCGACGATGGTGACGGTCGCGTAGGCGGCGAACGGCGTACCGCGGCCGGGGTCGAAGCGGCGAGCCGCGCGGACGAGCCCGAGCCGGGCCACCTGCTCCAGGTCCTCGAGCGACTCACCGCGACCGGCGAGCCGCCCGGCCAGCATCCGGGCCAAGGAGAGGTGCTCCTCGACCAGGTCGTCGCTGGCTCGTGCCTCGTCCGACGAGGCGGGAAGCACGTCGATGCTGCGCATCTGGCGTGAGCCTTCCGGAGGTCGATTGCCGGGTTCGCGGCCCGGGGCGCGCGAGGCCACTGCCTCAGCGGCTGCTTCTCAACCTGACCGGAAGATATCCAGAGCCGGAGTCCGGCAAACAGAGTTTTGTCGGCGTCAGCCGGACTGCGCGAGGACGTCCGCGGTGTCCTCGGCGATGCGTTCGACCGCGGCGTCCAGGGACAGCCGGCCGGCGAAGAGCTGCGTGAGGATGTCCTCGGCAACCTCCTCCGCCTCGTTCCATCCCGGCGCGCTCGGCATCGCCCGAAGTGTCGGGATCGCGTCGAGGAAGACTTTGGACGACCGTGGCGCTGCCGTCGGGTCGAGGAAGACCGGCGACTCGGCGAGCTGCTGCAGGGACGGGACCGTTCGACCGGTCCGGGCGAGCACTGTCGCGCCCTCGGTGCTGACGGCGTACCTCGCGAACGCGTGCGCGAGCGTGCGGTTCTCGGAGTCCCTGCTCACGCAGTAGCCGTCCGCGTGCAGCACGCTGACTGCTGACTTCTTGCGTGGCACTCCGACGACGTCGAAGTCCAAGCCCGCGGTCTTGCGGAGCCCAGGCACCGCTCGGCGGCTCTCCAGCAGCATCGCGACCTCGCCGGCGGCGAAGGCAGCCTCCGGCTCCTGCCCGGCGCGCTGGGTTGCGTCCAGGCCGGTCCGCTGCAGGTCGAGCAGGAAGCGCAGCGCCTCGCGCGCCGGCGGCGCGTCGAGGGTCACCGCAGTCGGGTCGTCGGGGTCGTCCACGATCTCGCCGCCGTTGCTCCAGACGAACGGCGCGAGACGGACGAGCCCGGTCTCGAACGCGATCGCCTCGACGCCCTCGCCGGCCAGCGCCATGGCCGTCCGGAGCATGTCGGTCCACGTCCACCCGGGCTTCGGCAGCGGGACGCCGGCCTTCGCGAACAGCGCCGGGTTGACGTAGACGACCATGCTCGACGCGTTCTGCGGCAGGCACGTCAGCCGGCCGTCGTGCGTGAACGCCTCAACGGTCTTCGGGTAGAGGCCGGCAGCCGCCTCGGCCGGGGCCGGGTCGATGACCCCGCTCCGGACAAACGACCCGAACCTGCGGTAGTTGATCAGAAAGACATCGGGCGGGTTGCCGGCGGCGAAGGCGGTTGCCAGCTTCGCCACGTGGTCCCCGGCGGACGGCACCGGGATCAGGTTGACGGAGGTGCCGGGATGCGCGTCGACGAACGCGTCGACGAGTGCGCGGGCGGCGTTGATCTCGCCCTCCCCGCCGGAGAGCTGCACGTCGATCGACCCGCTGAGCTCTCCCCCGTCCGGTCCCGGCGGGGCGTCACCAGGTCCGGCGTCGCAGGCGGCGAGCAAGGAGACCAAGAGCGCGACAGCGACGGCGCGACGTCTCACGACCGGTTCACTCCCTCGCGCTCTTTCTTTGGAGCCGCCTGTCGGAATCGAACCGACGACCTTCTCATTACGAGTGAGACGCTCTGCCGACTGAGCTAAGGCGGCGACGTCGCCCGCGCGCGGGCAACGAGGGGGCAGTGTACCGGTCCGCCGATCAGCCGGCGGGCAGCTCCTCGACCGGTCCGGGAGGCGCGCCGGACCCCGTGGTCCCGTCGCCGTACGCGCTGTCGAATTCCTGGCGCGAGCCGCACACGGCCGCCACCGAGCACGCGCAGCGCCGTCCCGTCTCCGCGACGCGAACGACGACGGACTCCGCCGGGACGTTGTGACCGACCACGGTCCCCGGCCCCTCCGGTGAGTCCACCCGAGCGCCGAGCTTCGGCGCCTGCGCCTTGAACTCCTGATACAGCGGGTGCTCGTACTTCAGGCAGCACATCAGCCGACCACAGGCGCCGGAGATCTTCAGCGGGTTCAGCGGGAGGTCCTGGTCCTTGGCCATCCGGATGGACACCGGCTCGAAGTCCTTGAGGAACGTCGCACAGCACAGGTCGCGCCCGCACGGGCCGATGCCGCCTTGCACCCGCGCCTCGTCCCGCGCACCGAGCTGGCGGAGCTCGACCCGCGCGCCGAGCGTCCGGGCGAGGTCCCGCACCAGCGCTCGGAAGTCGACCCGGTGCTCCGCCGAGAAGTAGACGGTGAAGCGGTTCGCCGCGCCGATGTAGTCGACGCCCACGATCTTCATGGGCAGGTCGTGCTCACGGACGAGCCGTTTGGTCGCGACCCGCGCCTCCGCCCGTCGTCGGCGGTTCGTCTCGTCCCGTTCGAGATCGGACTCGGTGGCGATGCCGGCGAGGGTCGGCAGGCCGCCGATGTCGTCGCTGACATCCTGCGGAGCCCACACGCACTCGGCGACCTCAGGGCCGTCATCGGTCGGGACGAGCACCTTGTCGCCGATCCGCGGCGCGTGCTCTCCCGGGTCGAGGTAGTACAGCCGGCCGTACCGCTCGAACGAGACGGCACACATCATCCCCATGCGACCGATGCTAACCGCCCTTGCGCGGGCCCTCCGCCGTTCTGTCCCCCAGACGGTGCGGGTCAGGCCGAGCGGAGCGACAGGGCCATCCGCTCGATCGCGAGCAGGTCGTCGACGTTGGTCTCGGTGAGTGCGGTGCGACACGCGAGGATCGCCTCGACCCGCCGGAGGTTCGCCTCAGGTGTCGACCGCGAGGCGGCCGACCTGATCGCGGCGGCCTGGTCTGCGTGCACGAGCGACGAGCCGCCGAGCTGAGTGACGGCGACGTCGCGGTACCACGCGGCCAGGTCGACCAGCGCGCGGTCGAGCGCGTCACGGCGGGACCGCTTGGTCTGCGACTTGACCCGGCCCTCCACCTCCCGGCGCAGCCCCGCGCTGCCGCGCACCTTCCCGACCGCTTCCAGGAGCGCATCCGCCTCGGCGACCGCGTCCTTGGTGCGCTCGTTGGCCTCGTCGACGGCGGCGGCAACCAGCTCGGCCGACGCCTCGAGGCACTCTCCGACGCTGGACAGGCGACCGGCGATCGCGAGCGCGCGCTCCCGCTGCGCCCGCGCGGCAGAGTCGGTGGCCAGGGCGCGGGCGCGGCCGATGTGCCCCTGCGCCGCGTTCGCCGCCCATCGCGCCTCAGCCGTCGGGATGCCCTCCGCGGTGAGCACTGCGGTGATCGCGTCCACCCCGGGCAGGCCGAGGGTGACGGAACGGCACCGGCTGCGGATCGTCGGCAGGACGTCCTCGACGCTCGGCGCGCACAGCATGAGCACCGCGTGCGGAGGCGGCTCCTCGAGCGTCTTCAGCAGCATGTTCCCGGCGACCTCGTTGAGCCGGTCGGCGTCCTCCAGGACCACGACCGTCCAGGGTGAGGACTGCGGCGCACGCGCCATCCGGCCGATGATCTGCTCCGCATCCGCCTTCATGATCTCGACCCGGTCAGGACGGATGACGGTGACATCGGGCGCGGAGTTGGCGACGACCTGCCGGCAGCTCGAGCAGTGGCCGCACCCGCGGTCCGGGCACTGCAGGGCCGCCGCGAACGAGCGCGCCGCGATCGAGCGCCCGGAACCGGGTGGTCCGGTGAAGAGCCAGGCGTGTGTCATCCCCTCGCCCGCCGCGGCCCCACGCAGCCGCTCGACCACGCGGTCCTGGCCGACGAGGCGGTCGAAGACACTCACCGGGCCGCGGCCGTCTCGCCCAACGCGGAGCCCGGCTGCTCCTCGGTCGCCGCCGACTCCGCGAGGCGCGGCCCGAGTCGCTCCCAGACGGCGTCCACGATCGCCAGGTGGACGGACTCGGGGTCCTGGGTCGCGTCGACGACGGCGTACCGGCTCGGGCTCGTCCCGGCCAGCGTGAGGAATGCCTGACGGACGCGCTCGTGGAACTCGAGCGACTCCTGCTCCATCCGGTCGCGCGCGCCGCGCAGCCGGGACAGTCCCACCTCGGGCGAGACGTCGAGCACGACCGTCAGGTCCGGCACGAGTCCACCGGTCGCCCAGGCCGACACCTCGGCGACCTCGTCGGACGACAGCTCGCGGCCGCCGCCCTGGTAGGCCAACGACGAGTCGACGTACCTGTCCGACACCACGACGGAGCCGCGTTCGAGCGCCGGTCGGACGACGGTCGCGACGTGCTGCGCCCGGTCGGCCGCGTAGAGGAGGGCCTCCGCCCGGGCACTCAGCCCGCGCGTCCGCCGGTCCAGCAGGAGCGCGCGCACCTTCGTGCCCAACGGCGTCGCGCCCGGCTCGAACGTCGTGACGACGTCGCAGCCGTCGGCGCGCAGCCGAGCCGCGAGGAGCTCAACCTGGGTCGACTTCCCGACGCCCTCGCCGCCCTCGAATGCGACGAACACTCCGGGCGCGGTCGCGGGCCGCATCGCCGCGCGTCGGCGGAGCGCGGCGACGAGGTCCTGCCAGAGCGGGGTCGTCTCCTCGTCCATCTGCTTGTAGGCGAAGGCACCTACGCCCATCGCCAGGATCCCGCTCGTGAAGAGCACGAGCGTCGTCCCGTCGAGCCGGAACCGGATGCCGCCGATCGTCGCCGAGTGCTCCCCGATCAGGGCGGCCACGCCGGGCGCGAGACCGAGCGAGAGCATCAGCGTGATGCGCATGAGCGACTGCACCGCGGCGAAGGTGCGGCCGCGCACGGCGTCCGCGATCTCGCCGCCGAGCAGCGTGTAACCGGTCACCCACGCGATGCCGGCGAACGCGCCGACACCGAGGGTCGCGAGGAGTGCGAGCAGCAGGTTCGGGCTCAGCGCCATGAGCGACAGCGACACACCCGAGGCGAAGATCGACAGGCCGAACTTCCGCCGGCGGGAGAGGTGGCGGAGCAGCCGCGGGCCGAGCGCCATGCCGGTCGCCAGGCCGCCGATGACGGTGCCGAACAGGATGCCGTACGCCGCGTTGCCGCCGCCCTGGATCTGCGCGAACAGGTAGCCGAGCCCGACGACCGCGCCGGCCGCGGCACAGGCGCCGACGATGCCGACGACGATGCCGCGGACGAGCGGGGTGCTGGTGAGGAACCGACCGCCCTCCCGGAGGTCCTCGAGGAACGTCGGCGCGCGGCCGGCCCCCTCCCCGTCGACAGCGCGCCGCGCGCCCCGGATCTCCTTGAGCCGCCACACGGTGAACGCGGTGAACAGGAAAGTCGCGGCGTTGAAGTAGAAGGCGAGGTCGGTCGGGTTGGACCGGAAGAACGGCAGCACCGAGCCCAGCGCGCGGCTGATGACGGCGAGCCCCGCGAAGACCGCGGCGGCGATCGGCGCGGTGCCGTACGTCGAGATCAGGCTGAGCTGGTTGGCCGCCTCCAGCCGCGCCGGCGGCAGCAGGTTCGGGACCGACGCCTCCTTGGCCGGGATCCAGAACAGGCTGAACGACTCGATGACGAAGGACGCGAAGAGCAGGTACGACACGTGCGGCACGAACGGGATCGACGCGAACAGCGCGAACCGCACGAGGTCGCACGACACCATGAGCCGGCGCCGGTCGAAGCGGTCCGCGAACACTCCGGCGACCGGCCCGAACAGCAGCGCGGGCAGCAGCCGGAAGAAGAAGACGCCGCCGATCGCCGCACCCGTCCCGTCGACCCCGCCGCCGGTCAGGTCCGCAGCGAGCGCGGTGGTCGCGAGCAGGCCGAGCCAGTCGCCGAAGCTCGACACCGACAGGGCGACCCACAGCCGGCGGAACGCGGGATAGCTCAGGACGCCGCGTACGGCGTCGGGGTCAGCTCCGTGGCCCGCGAGCTCGGTGAGCGCCGCGGTCTCCGGAGTCCTAGCGGTAGCGATCGCGGGCTCCCAGCAGCTCCTGCACCGGCGACGGACGAGTTGTCACTGTAGTCGCGGAGATCCCTGCGCCGGTCAGCCCTTCGGCGTCGACGGCTTGGCGCGCTTCGCCGGGGCCTTGGTTGCCTTGGTTGCCTTGGTTGCCTTGGTTGCCTTGGTGGCCGCCTTGCGAGGGGCCGCCTTGCGCGCACCGCGCTTCTTCGGTGCCGGGCCCCGCGCGCGCCGGTCGGCGAGCAGCTCGGCGGCCCGCTCGGCGGTGATCGTCTCGACGTCGTCGTCCTTGCGCAGCGAGGCGTTCGTCTCGCCGTCGGTGACGTAGGGGCCGAAGCGACCCTCCTTGACCACGATGGGCTGGCCGGTCGCCGGGTCCGGTCCGAGCTCCTTCAGTGGCGGAGCAGCCGCGGCGCGCCCCCGCTGCTTGGGCTGCGCGAAGATCGCCAGCGCCTCGTCGAGCGTGATCGTGAGCAGCTCCTCCTCGGAGCCGATGGTCCGCGAGTCGGTGCCCTTCTTCACGTACGGGCCGTAGCGGCCGTTCTGCGCCGTGACCTCCATGGCGTCCGCGGGATCGACGCCGACGACCCGCGGCAGCGTGAGCAGTCGAGCCGCGTCCTCGAGCGTGACGGTCTCCAGGGACATCGTCTTGAACAGCGACGCCGTGCGCGCCGGCGTCTTGTCCCCCTCCGGCGGCACGGTTGTGACGTACGGCCCGTAGCGGCCCGCCTTCGCCACGACCGGGAAGCCGCTGACCGGGTCGACGCCGAGGTCGCGCTCGCCGCTCGGCTGGTCGAGCAGCTCGATCGCCTTGTCCACGGTGAGCTCGTCCGGCGCGAGGTCCTCGGGGACGGATGCCCGGCGCTCACCGGACTCGACGTAGGGGCCGTACCGGCCGACCCGCACGACGACGTCGGCCCCGTCCGACTGCTCCGTCGACCGGCCGATCACGATGCTGTTGATCTCCCGAGCGTCGATGTCACCCAGGTTCTCGGACACCATCGCCTTGAGTCCGGGGTGGTCGGCGGCGGCGGCCGTCGCCTGGCCGAAGTAGAAGTCCGCGAGCCAGGGGACCATCTGCGCGCGTCCGCCGGCGATGTCGTCGAGGTCGTCCTCCATCGACGCGGTGAACGTGTAGTCGACGAGCTTCGGGAAGTGCTGCTCAAGCAGCCCGACCACTGCGAACGCGGTCCAGGTCGGGACCAGCGCGGATCCCTTCTTCCATGCGTAGCCGCGGTCCTGGATGGTGCCGATGATCGAGGCGTACGTCGACGGCCGGCCGACGCCCATCTCCTCGAGCGCCTTGACCAGCGACGCCTCGGTGTAGCGCGCCGGCGGCGACGTGGCGTGGCCCTTCGGCTCAAGGCCGGCGACGGTCAGCGGATCGCCCTGAGCGACCGGCGGTAGCAGGACCTCGCGGTCCTCCAGCTCGGCGTCGGGATCGTCGGCGCCCTCGACGTACGCGCGAAGGAAGCCCGGGAACGTGATGCTCTTGCCGCTGGCGGCGAACTCAGCGTCCTCGCCGCCCGTCGACGCCGCCCCCAGCCGGACCTGGACGCTCTGCCCGCGCGCGTCCGCCATCTGCGACGCGACCGTGCGCATCCAGATCAGCTCATAGAGCCGCAGCTCGTCCCCGCCGAGCTCGCCGCGCAGCTGGTCGGGCATCCGGAACGTGTCCCCCGCCGGGCGGATCGCCTCGTGCGCCTCCTGTGCGTTCTTCACCTTCTTCTCGTACCGGCGCGGCTGGTCGGGCACGTAGTCGTCGCCGTACAGCTGGCGGGCCTGCGCGCGCGCGGCGGTCAGCGCTGTCTCGGACAGCGTGGTCGAGTCGGTGCGCATGTAGGTGATGTAGCCGTTCTCGTACAGCCGCTGCGCGACCTGCATCGTCCGCTGCGACGGGAAGCGCAGCTTGCGGCCCGCCTCCTGCTGCAACGTCGAGGTCATGAACGGCGCGTACGGCGAGCGCCGGTAGGGCTTCTCCTCGACGCTGCGCACGGCGAACGCGGCGCCGCTCAGCCGCTCCGCGAGCGAACGAGCGCGTGCCTCGTCGAGGACGACCGCACCCTCGCGCGTGAGCCGGCCGTCCTCGCCGAAGTCCTTGCCGCTGGCGAGCCGCGCCCCGTCGAGGGAGACCAGCGTCGCGGTGAACGTCGGGCTGACGCCGGGCGGTGCCGTCCGCGCGTCGAACGTGCCCTCGATGTCCCAGTAGCCGGCCGAGCGGAAGCGCATCCGGGCGCGCTCGCGCTCGACCAGGATCCGGGTCGCGACGCTCTGCACCCGGCCGGCCGAGAGCTTCGGCATGACCTTCTTCCAGAGGACGGGCGACACCTCGTAGCCGTAGAGCCGGTCGAGGATGCGGCGCGTCTCCTGGGCGTCGACCAGGCGCCGGTCGATGTCCCGGTGGTTGTCGACCGCGTGCTGGATCGCGGTGGGCGTGATCTCGTGGAACACCATCCGCTTGACCGGCATCGACGTCGGCGGGCTGAGCACCTCGAGCAGGTGCCACGCGATGGCCTCGCCCTCGCGGTCCTCGTCCGTCGCGAGGTAGAGCTCGCTCGCGTCCTTCAGCAGCGCCTTCAGCTTGCGCACCTGGTCCCGCTTGTCGGGCGCGACGACGTACAGCGGCTTGAAGTCGTCGTCGACGTTGACGCCGAGCCGAGCCCACGGCTCGCCCTTCTGCGCGGCCGGCACGTCGGCGGCGTTGCGCGGCAGGTCCCTGATGTGGCCGATGGAGGACTCCACGACGAAACCAGGGCCGAGGTACCCGGCGATCGTCTTCGCCTTCGCAGGCGACTCGACGATGACGAGCCGCTTGCGGCGGTCCCCGGACGGGGCGTCGTCGCGCGGCTCGGCGGTCGTGGGCACGCTTCTCCTAGGGCTCATCACGTGGTGGGGGACGACAACCGGCGTGGCACGGCCGACGTCGCGGAGTGTGGGCACGCCGCGCGGAAGCCGTCAAATATGACGCACGACTAGCGACCGCGGGGCCAGGCTTCCTCGGGTACGCCGACGGGGGCCGACCCGACCAGCTCGCGCAGGCGGCCGAGACGCTTCGCGCCGATCAGCCGGTACGCCGGGCCGTCCGCGCGCGGTCCGACCAGCGCCCCCGGCACGCCGGCTCGCGCCAGCGCCGCGCCGATCCCCGGCCAGCTGCTCTCGTCCTGCGGGCTGAGCTTGAGCAGGAACCCCTGGTCGTCGTGCCGCCCGGCGGCGATGACCCACCACCGCAGGCGCGGGCCGTCGAGCGTCAGGTCGGCCGGGGGTCGCTTGGCGCCGGCCGTCGACCAGCGGCGCGCCAGGTCGACCAGCAGCGGGCTGAACGGCGTCCGGACGGCGACCCCGTCGGCCTCCGCGGGCAGCGTCTCGCCGTCGAGGCCGAGGCCGGCGAGGCACGCGAGCAGCGGGTCGATCCGCCACTGCTCGGTCGCCGGTACGACGACCGACACCCGCGCGACGTCACCCTGGCGGACGGCCT
The DNA here is from genome assembly GCA_035536955.1 of Mycobacteriales bacterium. GTDB lineage: Bacteria > Actinomycetota > Actinomycetes > BP-191 > BP-191 > DATLNF01. The sequence goes on from DATLNF010000142.1 coordinate 28,630, forward strand.
GACCCGTGCCGCAGAGCAGGCCCTCCAGGTCGTCCGGGGACGCCGGGAGCGACTCCGCGGAGAAGAAGGAGAGCTGGCTCACCCACCCACTCTAGTCGGCGTGTCGAGCCCAAGATCACCAGAGACGGCGCGGGCCCGGCTGCTCCACGAGGGGAACAGCCGGGCCCGGCGTACGTCGTAGGGGTGCTAGCCGTACAGGACCGGGTTGTCGGCCTCGAGCTGGACCTCGGTCGCCGAGGCGACGGTCCGCTTCTTGCTGTAGATCACCGCGCCGGCGATCGCCGCCGACGCCGCGAGCGCGATCGTGATGCGCAGGGCGTCGCTCTCGTCCTTGCCGATGCTGTACTTCACCACCGACGGAGCGATGAGCACGGCCACCAGGTTCATCACCTTGATGAGCGGGTTGAGCGCCGGGCCGGCGGTGTCCTTGAACGGGTCACCGACGGTGTCGCCGATGACCGTCGCCTTGTGCGCGTCGGAGCCCTTGCCGCCGTAGACGCCCTCTTCCACCAGCTTCTTGGCGTTGTCCCACGCACCACCGGCGTTGGACAGGAAGACGGCCATCAGCTGGCCCGCGGCGATGGCGCCGCCGAGGAACGCGCCGAGCGGGCCGTAGCCCAGGCCGAAGCCGATCGCGACCGGCGCCAGGATGGCGAGCACGCCGGGGGTGAGCAGCTCGCGAAGCGAGTCGCGGGTGCAGATGTCGACGACCGCGCCGTAGTCCGGCTTCTCGGTGTAGTCCATGATCCCCGGGTGCTCGCGGAACTGCTTGCGCACCTCGTAGACCACGCGGCCGGCGGCGCGTGACACCGCGCTGATGGCGAGGGCGGAGAACAGGAACGTCACTGACGCGCCGACCACCAGGCCGACGAGGATCTCCGGCCGGTCGATCGACAGGCTGAAGACCTCGTCGCTTCCCGCGTCCTCGATCGCCGTGAGGACGACCTCCTTGAAGGAGCCGAAAAGCGAGGTCGCCGCGAGCACCGCGGTCGCGATCGCGAGGCCCTTGGTGATCGCCTTCGTCGTGTTACCCACGGCGTCGAGGCCGGCCATGATCTCGTCGGCCTCCTCACCGAGCCCGCCGGACATCTCGGCGATGCCGTGCGCGTTGTCGGAGACGGGGCCGTAGGTGTCCATCGACACGATGACGCCGACGGTGGTCAGCAGGCCCATGCCGGTGAGCGCGACGGCGTAGAGCGCGACCTCGGCGTTGCCGCGCCCGAGCAGGAAGGAGCCGTAGACGGACGCGCCCAGGAGCAGTGCCGAGTACACCGCGCTCTCGAGTCCCACCGAGATGCCGGAGAGGATCGTCGTGGCGGGTCCGGTGAGCGAGGACTTCGCGATGTCCTGGACGGGCTTGCGCTCGGTCGCGGTGAAGTACTCGGTGAGGACCTGGATCACGGACGCCAGGACCAGGCCGATGATGACGGCGGCGGTCGCGATGACCCGCGGGTTGCCGGGGAGCGCCGCGATCTCGTCGTTGACCCCGCTCAGCTCCGCGAAGCTGCCCGGGAGGTACATCCACGCCGCGATCCCGACGGCGGCCGCCGATGCGGCGGCGGAGTAGAAGAAGCCGCGGTTGATGGCGGCCATGCCGTTGCGGTCGCCGTCACGTGGTGACACCGCGAAGATGCCGAGGATCGACGTGAGGACGCCGATACCGCGGACGATGAGCGGGAAGATGACGCCCTTGATGCCGAAGGCCGCGTTGCCGAGGATCAGCGCGGCGACGAGGGTGACCTCGTAGGACTCGAACAGGTCGGCCGCCATGCCGGCGCAGTCCCCGACGTTGTCGCCGACGTTGTCCGCGATCGTCGCCGCGTTGCGCGGGTCGTCCTCGGGAATGCCCTTCTCGACCTTTCCGACGAGGTCGGCGCCGACGTCCGCCGCCTTCGTGAAGATGCCGCCGCCGACCCGCATGAACATGGCGAGCAGCGCGCCGCCGAAGCCGAAGCCGACGAGGACGTTGGGTGAGTCCTCCTGGTAGAGCAGGATGACGCCGCAGGCGCCGAGGAGGCCGAGGCCCACCGTGAACATGCCGGCCACCCCGCCGGTCCGGAAGGCGATGCGCAGCGCGCGCTTGAGACCGGACTCCTGGGCGGCCGCGGCGACGCGCACGTTGCCGCGTACGGCGAGCCCCATGCCGGCGTACCCGGTCAGCGCGGAGAGCGCCGCGCCGACGACGAAGAAGACCGACCGGCCGACCTTGACGCTGGTGGAGTCCGCGGGCAGCGCGAACAGCACGACGAAGGTGAGCGCGACGAAGATCGCGAGAGTCCGGAACTGGCGGGCCAGGTAGGCGTTGGCGCCTTCCTGGATCGCCTTCGCGATCTCCTGCATCTTCGCCGTGCCCTGGCTCGCGGCCAGGACCTCGCGCGAGAGGTAGTAGGCGACGCCCAGGGCGAGGAAGGAGATCGCGAACACGAGCAGCAGCAGCGTGTAGTCGCCGCCCTCGATCTTCGGGATCGTCCCGCCGCCTACGGCGAGGAACTGCATGCGTCCTCCTTGACGACATGGGCGCACGCCACCGCCGCACGCAGGGCGTGGGTGGAGGACGTGCGGATGGCATTTCCGAGGCGCATGGGACCGCCTCTCGTGGCGCGGAGTCTACGCAGACCGGGCTTTCGCGACAAAGACGGGCGCGGCTGCGTCGGCGAGCTGAGCCGGCCTGCTGGCGCTCGAGCGCGGCCCGGGGTTGCTCAGGAGGAGACGGAGCTGCTCAGCGGCCAGCGCATCCGCACGACTGTGCCGGGTTCGCCCGAGGTGACCTCGACGTCGTCGACCAGGCCGGAGACGACCGCTAGGCCGAACCCCGGGTGGAACGCCTCGTCGAGGTCCTCGGTCGCCTCCACGAGATCGGGCATCTCGACCTCGCTGCCGGCGCCGGCCCAGTCGTGCACCGTGACCGTGAACATGCCGTCGTCGTCGGAGAACGCCACGACCACGTCGTCGGCCTGCCCACCGCTGCGCTGGACGCCGACCGCACGGGCGCAGGCCTCGCCGACCGCCAGCCGCACCTCGTCGACGAGGGACTCGTCGAGGCCGACCCGACGGCCGACCGTCGAGGCGATCAGGCGGGCAGTGCGGACGTGCGCGGGCAGCGGCGTGAAGCTGAGCTCGACGGTGGGCACCGAGATCAGTCGGTCGCCGAGACGGCCTCGTCGACGGTTGCGTGGATGGGGAAGACCTTGGTCAGCCCGGTGATGCGGAAGATCTTGAGGATGCGCTCCTGGGTGCAGACGAGGCGCAGCGAGCCCTCGTGCGCCCGGACCCGCTTGAGCCCGCCGACGAGCACGCCGAGGCCGGTCGAGTCGAGGAAGTCGACGCTCTCCATGTCCACGACGAGGTGGTACGCGCCGCTCGACACGAGGTCGATCAGCTGCTCGCGCAGCTTCGGCGCCGTGTAGACGTCGATCTCGCCGCCGACCACGACAACGGTGCGATCTCCCTCGGTGCGGGTCTCGAGAGACAGGTCCACGGCAAGTTCCTCCTGCTGGCAGCGGTGCGGATCGCGGTCGTCGCGGGGATGGGCGTGCCCGAAGCACTCCGGCACGAGCGTTACCCGCGTCCCGCGGATCTAACCACGGGGAGAGGTCGCCCTGCGGCGTGCGAAAATCCCGGCACCGCCGTACCGCGCGGTCGATCCCGTCGAAAGGCGTCCGTTGGACAGCACCGTCCTGGCCTACGTCGGCTTCATCGCCTTCGTGATCTTCGCGCTCTTCATCGACCTCAAGGTGCTGCACAAGCACGCGCACGAAGTGACGACGAAGGAAGCCGCGATCACCTCGGCGGGGTGGATCGCCATCTCCCTGCTGTTCGCCGCCGCGCTGTTCGCCTTCGGCGACGCGATCCCAGGTGTTCCCGACGACAAGTCCAACTCGCAGGTCGGCCTGGAGTTCCTCACCGGGTACCTGATCGAGAAGTCGCTGTCGGTCGACAACATCTTCGTCTTCGTCCTGCTCTTCTCGTTCTTCAACGTCCCAGCCGTCTCGCAGCACCGCGTGCTGTTCTACGGCGTCGTCGGCGCCATCGTGTTCCGCGCGATCTTCATCTTCGCCGGGGTGGCGCTCATCGAGCGGTTCGCGATCACCGTGCTCTTCTTCGGGCTGTTCCTCATCTACTCCGGGTTCAAGATGTTCCGCCACGACGGCGACCCGGTGGACCCCGCCGACAACAAGACGCTCAAACTGGTGCGGCGCATCATCCCGATCAGCGATCAGTACGACGGCTCGAAGATGTTCAGCAACACCGGAACGGTTGGCGGCAAGCAGATCACCGGCCGGCGGGTAGCCACACCGCTGTTCGCCGCGCTCGTGGTGATCGAGGTGAGCGACCTCATCTTCGCCGTCGACTCGATCCCGGCGATCCTCGCGATCAGCGATGACGCGTTCATCGTGTTCACCTCGAACATCTTCGCGATCCTCGGCCTGCGCGCGCTGTACTTCCTGCTCGCCGGAGTGGTCGGCAAGTTCCACCTGCTCCGCGTCGGGCTCGCGCTCACGCTGTCCTACGTCGGCGTGAAGATGTCGCTGACCTACCTGCACGAGCACGTCGACCACGCGTTCCCGAAGATCCCGACCGTGGCGAGCCTGCTCGTCGTCGCGGCACTCATCGGGGGGTCGATCTACGCGTCGCTGCGCTGGCCGGCGCCGGAGCCGGCGCTCCCCGAGGGCACGCTGCCTGCCGACGAGGACGAGGCGTCCTCGTCACCGCTCCACTAGGCGTCGCGTGTGCCCGTCGCCGGCACCTTGCTGTCCGGACTGCTCTCGGGGCCCCGCTACCAGGGCCAGCTGACCCACGTCGAGCACGTGCCGCCGCGGACCGCCCGGACGACGGCGTGGCCGGAGTGGGTTCCGCCGCTGCTCGTCGACCGGCTCGCGCGCGCCGGCATCCCGGTGCCTTACGAGCACCAGGCCGTCGCGGCGGAGCTCGCGCACGACGGGTCCCACGTGGTCCTGGCGACGGGCACGGCGAGCGGCAAGTCGCTCGGGTACCTGCTCCCGGTCCTGTCCGACCTCGTCGCGGACCCGAAGGCGACCGCGCTCTACCTCGCGCCGACCAAGGCCCTGGCGGTGGATCAGCTGCGCGCGATCCGCGCGCTGACGCTCACCCAGGTGCGCGCCGCGACGTACGACGGCGACACGCCACGCGAGGAGCGCGACTGGGTGCGGTCATACGCCAATCTGGTGCTGACCAACCCGGACATGCTGCATCGCACGGTGCTGCCGCAGCACCCCCGGTGGTCGCAGTTCCTGCGCGGTTTGCGGTACGTCGTCATCGACGAGTGCCACGGCTACCGCGGTGTCTTCGGCTCCCACGTCGCGCAGGTCCTGCGGCGGCTGCGGCGGATCTGCGCGAAGCACGGCGCCGACCCGACCTTCGTGCTCGCGTCGGCGACAGTGTCCGCCCCGGACGTCGCCGCGGGACGGCTCGTCGGGGCGCCCGTCACCGCCGTCACCGACGACGCGTCACCGCGGGGTCCGCTGGAGTTCGCCCTCTGGGAGCCGCCGCTCACGGACGCGAACGTCGGGGTGCGGCGATCGTCGACCGCTGAGACCGCCGACCTGCTGACCGACCTGGTCGTGGACGGGGTGCGGACGCTGGCGTTCGTCCGGTCGCGCCGGGGTGCCGAGATCATCGCGACCCAGGCTCGGCGACAGCTGGGCGAGGTCGCCCCCGAACTCGCCGGGCGGGTCGCGGCGTACCGCGCCGGCTACCTGCCCGAGGAGCGCCGTCGGCTCGAGGCGGACCTCCAGTCCGGCGAGCTCCTCGGTGTCGCCGCCACCAACGCGCTCGAGCTGGGCGTGGACGTCAGCGGGCTGGACGCCGTGCTCCTCGCCGGGTTCCCCGGCACGGTGGCGTCGATGTGGCAGCAGGCCGGCCGGGCGGGACGCCGAGCGACGGCCTCGGTGGCGGTGTTCATCGCGCGGGACGACCCGCTCGACACCTACCTCGTGCACCACCCGGAGGCGCTCTTCGGGCGTCCGGTCGAGGCCACGGTGCTCGATCCGGACAACGAGCACATCCTCGACCCGCACCTGTGCGCCGCCGCCGCCGAGCTGCCGCTGACCGCCGAGGACCTGCCGCTGTTCGGCGACACCGCGGAGTCACGTCTCGCCGACCTGGTCCGGCGCGGGCTGCTGCGCCACCGCCCGACCGGGTGGTACTGGGCGCGTCGGGACCGCGCCACCGACCTGGCGGACATCCGGGGCACCGGCGGCCCGCCGGTCCGCATAGTCGAGCAGGCCACCGGGCGGCTGCTCGGCACCGTCGACGCGGCCGCGTCGCACAGCACCGTGCACGCCGGTGCGGTCTACCTGCACCAGGGCGAGAGCTACGTCGTCGACTCCCTCGACCTGGCCCACGACGTCGCCCTGGTCAGCGCCGCGGACCCGGACTACACGACCTCCGCCCAGGACATCACCGACATCCGCGTGGTGGAGACTCTCCGCTCCGTGGCGTGGGGCGAGTGCGCGCTGCACTACGGCGTCGTCGACGTCAGCAACCAGGTCGTCGGCTACCTGCGCAAGCGGATCCTGACGGGTGAGGTCCTCGGCGAGGAGCCGCTGACCCTGCCGCCGCGCGAGCTCCGGACCCGCGCCGTCTGGTACACCGTGCCCCTCCCGCTGCTCGCCAGGCACGGCGTCGAGTGGGCGGACGTCCCGGGCGCCGCGCACGCCGCGGAGCACGCCGGGATCGGCCTGCTGCCGCTGTTCGCGACGTGCGACCGCTGGGACATCGGCGGCGTCTCGACAGCCATGCACGAGGACACCGGCCTGCCGACGGTCTTCGTGTACGACGGCCACCCCGGTGGCGCCGGGTTCGCCGAGCGCGGCTACACGGCGGGACGGGAGCACCTGCTCGCCACCCGGGACGCGATCGCCGGCTGTGGCTGCGAGTCCGGCTGCCCGTCGTGTGTGCAGTCGCCGAAGTGCGGCAACGGGAACAACCCGCTGGACAAGGCGGGCGCGGTCCGGCTGCTCGACGCGCTGCTGTCCGGCGCGGGCTGAGACCGCCGGTGCGGTACGGCGGGTCGTGCCGGGGTATGCCCGGGAGCAGACATACGCCGACGCCTCACCGGAGGTCACCATGGTCGTGCTCGGGCTGCTCCTCGTGGTCGCCGCCGTCGCCGTCGGCGCGGAGATCTTCCTCAGCAACACGCAGTCAGCGTCGGCTGAGCTGTTCAACCAGTCGCTGAGCGACGTCTCGCTCGGCGGCTTCTTCCTGGCCGGCGCGGCCACCACCCTGGTCCTGCTGTTCGGCCTGTCGCTCATGAGCTCCGGGCTGACCCGCGGCCGCCGGGTGCGCACCGAGCGCAAGGAGGCCGAGACGCGGCAGCGCGAGGCGGAGCGCAAGACGGCGGCCGAGAAGGAGGAAGCGGTGGCCGAGGCCGAGCGGCTGCGCCAGGAGCTGGCCGAGGAGCGCATGAACCAGGCGACCCTCGGCGGCGTGGTCATGCCGCCCGACGCCATGGACGAGCCGTACCCGACCGAGGTCGGCCCGGTCGACGACCCGGAGCACGCGAACGACGACCACCGCGGCCTGTTGGGTCGGCTCCGCCACGACCGCGCGTAGAGCCTGACTTGTGCGCCTCGCCAGCGGGCGCAGCGGGCGGCGCGTGGGGTCTAGTGCTCGACGCCCGCGTTGAGCCAGCGCCGCAGGTGCCCGGCGATGAGGAAGAGCACGAGCGACCAGCCGATGCTGCTCCAGAGGCGCCGGCCCTCGAACGCCTGCGTCACGAGCTCCTCGACGACCGATCGCTCGCCGCCGCCCTGAGCTGAGGTGACGAGCTCCTCGATGTCCTGCTCGCCGAAGTCGAGCGTCTCCTCGTAGGTGCCGTCTTCCTCGGCGATCTCGGGGTCTTCGAAGTTCGGCAGCGGCGGGAGCTTCGGCGCGCCGATCTTCGGCGCGAAGCTCTTGAACTGCAGGGCGAACGCCTGGCGCCTGGTGATGATCGCCGCGGCCGGCGGGGTCGCCGCTGAGTCCTTCTTGCCACCGCTACCCGAGCCCGCCCCGCCGGAGGAGCTCGCGCTGGGGTTGCTCGACGGGTCGGCGCTGCTGCCCGGCCGCGGCGTACCCGAGCTGTTGGGGCCGCTCGTCGCGCCGGGGGACGGAGTGCCGCTGGATCCGGATCCCGATCCGGATCCCCCCGTGCCCGTGCCCGACCCGGAGCCGGTGCCATCGGACGGGCTGGCGGCGGGGCTGGGCTCGTAGGTCGGGTCCGGGGACGGCGGCGGTGGCGGGGGCGCGTCGAGGCGCGCTGAGGCGGTGTTCGACCGCGGGGAGGCGAGGGTGTCGGAGCAGCCCGCGCAGGCGCGGCGCTGGGCGACCACGTAGAAGGTCTTGTCGCCCTCGTAGCCGGTCTCGGGGTAGTTGACGACGTACTCGGTGCGGTCTGGGGAGATGCCCCGCTGCACCACCTGGTCGCCGTTGGTGAACAGGTCGTAGCCCGCGAGGTCCGGCTCGTTGCCCCGGTCCCAGCGCACGGTCACCTGCCGCTGGCCGGTTGCGGACGCGTTGACCCCGGTCGGCCTCTTCGGCGGGACCCGGGTGACGAAGGAGCGCTCGACCGCGTTGCTGGTGCCGCGCAGCCGGATCACGTGGGTGCCGTTGGGCGCCGGGCGGCCGTCGCAGGACTTGCCCGGGAACTGCGGGCAGCCCGGGTCGTAGGTGAACTGGAGCGGGTAGGTGCCGCCGGAGGTCGCGCCGCCGACGTGGCTGGCCAGCTCGTACTCGGTGGTCGAGCCCGGCAGCTGGAGCGTGAGGGTGACCTTGCCGCCGTCGTTGATGCGGCGCTCCACCTGCGCCTTGATCACCAGGGTGGCGGCTGTGGTGTAGGTCTGGCCGGCGGGCGGCTCGGAGATCGAGCCGGTCGCCGCGTGCGCCGGCTGCGCGGCGGCCACGACGAGCACCGGTGCGGCCAGCGTGGACAGGCCGAGCATGGCGAGCCGACGACGCCAGACGCGCATCGTGACCACCTTCTCCCGTCCTGAGTTCGCCGCCCCCCGCGCCCCCGCGGCGGCGTTGTCGGTGGTTGCTTCGACACACTTGCCGACCGGGTTGACCCTGTCCCGCATCCTGCCACCCGATCCGCGTCGTCGTGTGCTTTCGGCGCGGGAGTCCTCGCCGTGCCGTGTCGTCCGGTTCAACGCACGTCGCGGTTGAGGGTTACGGCCTCCGCCGCGGGTCGTCGAGAAGTACGACGCTCGAAGCGGGCTGGTGGTTCCGGTAGGCCGCGGTCAGGACTTCTTCTTGACCAGCGTGCTCTTCGAGAGCGCCAGCCGGAGGATCAGCCGCTCCTTGGCGCTGCCCTTCGGGTGGCAGGTGGTGAGGGTCAGCGTCTTCTGCCCACTCGTCCGCGGGGGGCCGACGACGGTGAAGTCCTGCGGCGACGTCGCCCAGGGATTCGCGTGTCCGTCGAACGGCGGAATGACGCTGTACTCGAAGCTCGCGAACGGCGTGTCGAGGAAGACCTTGTCGCCCGACTTCAGCTCGTCCATGCGGTTGAACGGACGGCCGAACGTGGTGCGGTGTCCGGCGATCGCGACGTTGCCCTCTTCGCCGGGCAGCGGGGTGCCGACGTAGTGGCCGGCACCGGCCTTCAGAGCGCTCGGGGTGGTCCCCTCGACGACCAGCACCTCCACCCCGAGCTTCGGGATCCGCAGCCTGGTCAGCCCCTGGCCGACCTTGATCGTGCGGCGCTGGTAGGCCTCGACGAACTCGGGGTCGTCGAACTGGCTGCGCAGGCGGCTCTGCACGCGCTTGGAGTAGAGGTCGGTGCCGAACGGGTAGGCGAACATGCCGACCCCGGCCAGCGCCAGGACGAGGGAGAGCACCGAGAGCGCCCGGCGGCCGCCGGGGCGTCGAAGCGCGTCGCCGAGCAGCCGGCGCGCCGGGCGAGGCGCAGCCGGCACCGGCGGGGTCACGAACGACGGGTCCATCTGGGCTCTCCGGTGGGAGGTGGGATCGGTCTGCTTGCCCAACGCGTCACGGCCGCAGAAGTTCCGTCTCCGTTCGGCCGGGCCGAACGGAGCGCCCGACTCAGCGAAGCCGGCGACGGGCGGCCCGCACCGCGGCCACGACGACCAGGACGAGCCCGATCAGCATGCCGTAGAAGCCCGCCCGAGGTCGGACGACGTCGTTCGTGACCAGGCGCAGCAGGCCGGCCTCGATCACGCCGGCGGTCGCGACCACGACGGCGGCGAGCAGGGCGTCGGTGTGCCGCGGCACCTCGTCAGCCGGCTGGGTGGAGCGCCGGCGCAGGCCGCGCAGCGTGGAGGCGAGCAGCGCCGCGGCGGCGACCGCTGCTATCGGCAGCCACCACAGCCGACCGGAGATCTCGACCGGGCGGCCAACGCCGTCGGCGTACGGGAGGAGGAGGAACGACAGCACGGTGACGACGGCGCCGACGAGCGCGAGGCGGACCTCGAGCGGCGCGGAGCCGAAGCGGCCGGCCAGCTCGCGGGCCCGTTCCCGCGCAGCGTCGGCAGCCGGGGCCATCCGATCGCTCGCCGAGGGGCCGCTCGGCGCGGCCGACGATCCGGCGAGGACCGTCGTCGGCGCGGCGGCCGGGGGCTCGGCGGGGTAGGGCTCCGGTGCCGGGTCCAGCTCGATGGCCCGCGTCTCGGTGGTCACCGCTCCCGGGCTGCCGCAGCTCGGGCAGAAGCGCATGGTGCCGGGCATGTCGCTGGCACAGCTTGGGCAGGTCATCTCGCGGCTCCTCGTCGTCCCCCGCGGCGTACCCCACGCACTCAGTTCTCTACCTCAGCGCGCTCCGGCATCGGTCTCTGCCGGCCCCGCGTCGGCCGCCGCGCGCGCCGCGCCGAAGCGCGCCATGGGGCCCTGGAAGGCGACCTCGACGACCACGCCCACGACCCCGCCGGGTGACGCGACGCAGCTGATCAAGCGCGCCCCGGAGCGCTCGGCGACCGCCCGTCCCGCCTCGCACGGCGGCTCGCCGCGGCCCAGCGCTGCCGCGGCGGACAGCGCCGCGAGGTCGGCGACGCTCGCCGCGCGGGCCCGGCCGACGCGCGCCAGGCCGACCGCACCGAGGCCTGCGGCAACTGCGAGCACCGCGAGGGCGCACCACACGACGTACAGCGCGGCGCTTCCCCGGTCCCGACCGCCGGTCACCGGTCGGGCCCGCCGGGCTCGACATCGGTAGTCGCGGCGGCGCGGACGACGACGGGCGGCAGCAGCCGGCGCAGCACCGGCCAGGGCGGCGCGACCCGACGGGTCACCGTGACGACCGCGGTGCCCGAGCCGAGCTCGACGTCGACCTCCGCTCCGCTGCCCGCCGCGGCGGCGGCCCTGGCGCGGACCTCGACCACGGGCTCGCCCCGCGCCGCGGCGCGGGCGCCGGCTCTGGACGCGTCGACGCACCTGAGCTGGACCGTGATGGCGCCGAGCGCCCACAGCGCCACCCCGACGAGGAGGACGAGCACCGGCAGGACGACTGCGGTCTCGGCGGTCGCCGTGCCGCGGCAGCCGTGGACGCGGCGGGTCGTGGGGTGGGTGGGCGGGGGCATGACGTCGACGGTGCTCGGCCAGCGGTGCCATGGGACGGCGGGACGCGGATCTGTGGACAGCCGCGACATCGGTCAGACTGACCCGATGTCCGTCATCGACTCCCCCGGCGCAGGCCCGGCCGACGCCGCCGGACCGGCCGTGGAGCCGCCGTCCCTGCGGCCGTGGTTCCGGCGCAACCCGCTGATCGTCCTGCTCGGCGGCGTGCTCGTCGTCGTCGGCAACTACTTCCTCGGCCTGATCGCGATCGTCCTCCTCGCCGGCGACCGGACGCGCGACATCCCGTCGCGGATCGGCGGGGCGGTCCTCGTCTTCTCGTGGATGTTCGTCTGGACGCTGCCCGGTGTGTCGCCGTACGTCGGCTTCACGCTGTTCGCGATCGCGGCGTACTACCTGCTGCGCAGCGCGTGGCTCCGGCGCCGGGGCGACGTGCCCCTCGGCTGGCGCCTGCCCGCGGCGCTGGGGGCCGGCGCGGCGGTGCTCGCGGTCGTCGGGCTTGCCCCGTACGGCGTCCGCACCAGCGGCTTCGACGAGGACGAGGCGGCGCGACGGGTGCTCGCGGCGCGGACCGCCGGCACCGACCGGCAGGTGACCCGGGCCGACTTCGCGACGTACGGCGGGCTGGCGTTCCAGGAGGACTTCGAGCCGGTCGACGCGGCGCAGCGCCTGGTCGCGGCGGCGCGCTTCCGGTTCACCAACGCGCCCATCTACTACGTCGTCCTCTTCGAGGAGAACTCGACGACGAAGCGCACCGGAGACGGCGAGCCGTGCTTCTCCGCGTCCGAGACGCTGACGATCCACGGCATCACCGGCGACGTCGTCAACCTCGGCCGCCACGACGCGCTCGAGGAGGACGGCGGCTGCCTGCGGCTGCTGCGCGGCACCCGGGCCGAGCTCGAACCGGTCTAGCGGCGGTCAGCTGTTCAGAGCTCGACCTCTCCTCGAATGCACGTCACGCTCGTGCCCTCGACCCAGATGCCCTCGGCGTCGGAGCGCAGCCGCACCTCGCCCCGCCGCCCGATACAGGTGCCCTGCGCGGCGGTGTACGCCCGCGGCATCACACCGCTCGCCATCAGCCACCCCGCCAGGCCTGCGTTGAGGCTGCCGGTCACCGGGTCCTCCCGGATGCCGGACGGCGCGCAGAACGCACGCACCTCGACGCCGTAGGGCGATCCGGCCGGATACGGCCCGACCACGCCGAGCATCAGGTCCGCCATCGCCTCGTCGTCGGGTCGGAGGTCGAGGACCTGCTGCGCGGAGGCGAGTCGTACGGCGGCGAATCCGGGCCCGTTGTCGACCCACTGGTGGTCGAGCACGTCGGCAGGGTCAATGCGAAGTCCGCGGGTGATCTGCGTGAGGAGTGACTCGTCGAGCGGCCCGTCCCGCAGGAGCTCGGGCGCGCGGAAGCTCAGTGCTGCGTCGCCTTGCCGGAGCTGCACCAGTCCGATCCCGCACTCCTGCACGATCCGGCCGGGCTGCCGCGGAGAGCCGCCCGCCTCCAGCCACGCGTGGGCAGAGCCGAGCGTCGGATGTCCGGCGAACGGCAGCTCGCCGCTGGGCGTGAAGATGCGCAGCAGGTAGTCCGCGTCAGTGGTCGTGGGGGGCAGCACGAACGTCGTCTCGGACAGGTTGGTCCACGCGGCGAACTGCTGCATGGCCTCGTCGTCGATGCCGGCGCCGTCGAGCACGACGGCCAGCGCGTTGCCGTAGTACGGGATCGCGCCGAACACGTCGACCTGTGCGAACGCGCGGGACCGGGTCATGCCGACCATCCGATCTGACG